>JABDKD010000083.1 GCA_013003215.1 Pyrinomonadaceae bacterium | reverse complement strand
ACTAAGAGCGATCAATGGAAGACTCTCTGGTCAGAAGGAGTGATAAAGAAGAAGCGTGGAAGAAGAAGACCTCAAAGTAGTTGGAACATTTCGACTAATGCCAACGACATGCCGCGAGCTCGCTATGTACGAATTCAGCTTTATGGAGAGCAGAGAATTCTTTCACTTGCTGAAGTAGAAGTGTTCGGAAGCGAACCAGGAACGACACCCAGGCCGGAGGATAGATGTAAGGCCCTTCCCGGACCCGGAGAGGCGATGATCTTCTCGAGACCGAACTATCGCGGAGAATGTGGAAAGTTCAAATACAAGGATGATCCGCGCTACCCGTACTCGGTCGCCGCTGAATTCAAGGATCCAAGGTATTTTGCGACGAGCGGTATCACGAGTCCGTTCTACTCGATAAAGGTAGGCAGCGGTATTGTGGTGACCTTGTGTACGCAAAAGAACCTAAAAGGCAATTGCATGGAATTGAAGCGGGACAGTCCAATTCTTCCAGGGTTTTCCCGTGGCGTTCAGTCTGTCAAGATTTTTCCGACCAACCCCAAGAAATATGTTTCACCGATAACACCTAATGATGATCAGGTAACTGCTTGCGAGACTCGCGTTCATGGTGGCGGCTGTCGAAAAGTTGGCCAGGGTGACTATGATTTCAAGGGGTTGACCAAGCAATCCCTAATGATAGGGAAGAATGTTAAGGTTCAGATCTACTTTGAGAGGAATTTCTACGGGACAAGTAGAACCATTTCTTACACGGGCAGAACTCAACGCACGCCCAAGTTCAAATCGATGCGGGTATTATCCATCAACGAATCACGTGTCGAAGATAAGTTTCGGCGCCCTGCACCGACGCCAATACCGGCTTCTACACCTGCTCCTGTCGCGACACCGACAGCAACACCGGCCCCAACGCCGGAACAGCCCAAAGTAGTTGGATTCAAAACGCAGCCTATTGGTGGCGAGGGCTATACGGGACCTGACTCCAGTTACAAGATGTGCGCAAAAGAAGGTGAGAACTGCAGATACATGGGTGAGGTGAAAATCGCTTATGGTGTTGGAGAAAAATTCAGCATACGGACGCTCAATGCTCGCCGAAGAGAAAACATCCGCTGTACCAATGCTAACTTTGGTGATCCGGCGCCGCGACTTCCTAAGCGATGCTATATCAAACTAGTAAAAGTCGTAACGGTAAATCATGCACCGCCCAGCCGCGACTACACCTTTTGTGTAGACGAACCATACCGTTGCAATTTCAATTTCATCGGTACCGTTGCATTTGGCGTAAATGGCTACTTTGCGTATAAACGGGGCGTCGAACGTGGAATCACGTGCAACGTCGAAAGCTTTGGCAAAGATCCCGCGCCGGGAATTCCAAAGAAGTGTTACACGAAGTTTGAAAGAAGATGGGTAAGAAAAAAAGTCGCTCCGAACAAGTCCACAAAACCTTCACCTCCCGGGTCCGGTTATCGGGTCTGTGCAACCGAGGGACAGTCATGCCGGGTGCAAGGCACCGGTACTGTCGCTTTTGGCTATAGTCCTACGATGGGCGGATTCAAATACAAGCGAAATGTAAGAGGCACGATCCAGTGCAAGGCTGAGACCTTTGGTGCGCCAAAGAATTTCGAGAAGCCACGTGCGTGTTACGTTAAGCAGAACTAGAACGCCTCATATCCTTAGGCGGGTAGCTCTACATTTACTTTGGTGGAGTTTGGGTGTTCTACCGCAGCATTCTTTGCATCGTGGGCATTCCTGGGCTCCCAAAGGACAAATCTAACTATGAATAAAGCGATGAAGAGACTCGTATTTTGTTTTCTCTTAGCAGCCCTGATGCTGGCGGCTTCTGAAAGCGCGAATGCACAAAACTGCAAACCCAATTCGGATCAGGTAGCAGTGTTTACGGGCTCTCTATACCAGGGTTCGTGCACAGTCCTCGACGCTGGGGATCACCCGGATCTATTCCGCGGGATCTTAAAAGATATGGTGCGTTCGATAATCGTAGGTCGGAATGTAAAGGTCCGTGTATGCGACAAACCAGGTCTGAATGGTGTTTGCGAAACACTTGAAAAGAGCGGTGATCTCAGATTGGAAAACCCGAATGGCACCGTGGCCGGGAGTGGAGTTTCGCTCAGGGTCATGCGGCTCCCAAATGCTTCCCCACCGGTTAATTCATCGAGAAACGCCGGAGTCGTAATTTTCGATAGAAAAACGGGTTACATACTCGGGGGTTATCGAAACGGAACCATCGTCAATGACAAAACAGCATCTACGTTTTTCAGGACGGGTGATGACTTTAGTTTCTACGGACTCGAACAAGGCACAAATCCAACGAGGGGTATGGCGAAAAACATGCTCTTTGCTGAACGCTGTGAGGTGTATGTTGTTGATTTCAAAAAAGGCAATGGTTCGCTCGCCCTTAGTTCCAATATGACCTGGAATCCAACCCCAAGAACACCCAGAATCTTAGATCCCAAAAATCGGACATATGCGCGGATCACTGGTGAATTTTTAATGTCAAAAGGGATCACGAATCCGGTCGTAAAAAACAAACAAATCATTAGGGTTGATCTCGAGGGCGACGGCGTCGACGAAGTTATTCTTTCCGGGCGTCATGTCAGGGCTGAAGACGCAGATGTTGGACAAACGTTCAAAAAAGGAAGTTATTCATTCCTTTTGGTTCGAAAACTAATAGCAGGCAAGGTGGAGAGTATAGCTATCGGGACGGAGATCTACACTGAAGATATCAACCTGCAGCAATGGGCTCCCCGAAAACGTGAGGTTACAGCCATTATGGACCTGGATTCTGACGGCATTATGGAAGTTGTCGTGCACACGACTGGATATGAGGGCTATGGCACGACAGCTTACAAGATTAAAGACGGTAAGGCGGTTGACGTTTTGGATGTAGGTTGCGGGGCATAATTAAAAGAAGATTCTTGTCCCGCTCTGCTTCTCGAGTTTATGGCACACTCCGAATTTACGATTTCGATTGAAAACAAAGGGATAAATACAGTGAAAAAAATCGCAGTTTCTGTTGTAGTTGGTGTCTTATTTAGCTTATCGGGCGGGTTGGTCGCTTTTGCCCAGAATAATAAAGAGACAAGTTTGGTTACTCAAACATCCGTCGGTGACGTAAAACTCGGAATGACGATTGGCGAAGCCAGACAAGTACTGCCCAAGAGCTATCGGTTTGATGAAGCCGGCGGTTCTGAAGGAGTGGTTTTTCTCGGGATATATGATGGGAAAACCCTTCTATTGGAAATCGGAATGTATTATGACGGCCGGGAAATCGACAAAAAACCGCCGATAAACGAGAACCAGAAAATTACAGGAATCACAATTCACGATTCCCGTTTCAAAACAGCCGAGGGAGTTTATGTCGGAATGCCGATCGCCGAGGCGGAAAAGAAATACGGCAAACTCAAAGAAATGTTCAACTTTCCGCACCAGGGCGAATTCGGTAGTTTCACAAAACAGCCGGAATACCTACGATTCAATTTCGAGTCAACCCGGGGCTCGAATGAAGCAGGAGTTTATGAGGAAGATCCGAATTGCCCTGAAACTGCGTATCCTCCGTCCTGCAGGAAATTCGTAAAATACACGCCGAAGTCTTACATTTCCAGCATGTCTGTAAGTCTCCCCGAACCGATTCAGAAGACGGTTGCGATTACTAATACGCCAAAGGATTTCCAAGTAAACATTTACGGGCCTCAAAAGTGCGATGAGGACAAAGGCTATGGAAAGACTACTTACTACGTTTCGTGGAAGGTGCCGCTCGGGAATGGCGGATTTAGGTTGCCTTCTCAGAGTTTCGATTTTGAAGGGCTGCTTCCGTGTCCTGAGTTAGGCTACGGGGAAAACAGGAATTCCGTTTCCTACAAAGATCAATGGGATGTATTTCTCGATGATTTTAATTTTGATGGGATGACTGATCTGGCTTTAAGAGACGGAATGAACGGCGGCTACGGTTTTCCTTCGTACCAGGTTTATCTGTTCTCAAAAGACAAAGAAGAGTTTGTTCTGAGCCCGTCCTTTACGGAACTTGGTCAATACCAGGGAATGTTTGAGGTTAATCCGAACCGTAAAATGATCTATAACAATTCCAAATCGGGCTGCTGTTTTCATCAGATCGAAGGGTACAAGGTTGTAGACGACAAGGCTGTCAAAGTCTACGAGCACACGATCGACGGATCAGGAGCAAACGGCGGCGACAATCCCAATGTATTTACAAAAAAACTGATCGCCGGAAAATGGCGTACGTGGAACAAGACCACTGCAGCTAGAGTCTCCTTTGATAAAGGAAAGTCAAGCAAGACGATTTCGGTAAGGCTGACCGCAAACGAACCGATCAAATGGTTTAAGGTCGGTGCGTCAAAAGGCCAGATCATGAAGGTAGCGGTCGATTCATCGGACGCGTCTGTTGAAATTGTCGATTTTGAAGGGGATGCGAGTAGTTACGTAAGCCATGAACCCATAAAAGAGGGCGAATATTCCGCCGTTAAATTAAAGGGGACGGGTGATTATTTTCTGGAGATTTCCGCTGAAAAGACTGTCAATGTTAAATTGCAGATCTCGGTAGAATGAAACGACACGAATTCAAATGATAATAAGAAGATCCCTTCTACTGACAAAGTGAAGGTTCATTCTGATCCAGACAAGGAAGGCAGGACTCTTGAGGTTACGGCATTGCTTGATGTGGATGGAGATGGACGCTTGGAAATCGTTGCATATGATTACGAATACGAAGGAAGCGGAAGCGTAGCGCACATAATCATTGATGGAAAAAGCACCAAAGTGCTGGGATCGGGCGAAGGGGTTTAGAAGCACCTTCGGTTTGTGTTAGATGGATTTGGGTTTAGGTTCTATCTGTACCCAAACAGCCTTCTGGACTTAATCGATTTGGCGATTGGCGGCGGGACCATCTTCTCCCAGCCGTCTTCGCCGGATAGTAGGTCTTCAAGCACTGCGTTCGAATTCACCTCGAGATAGTCAGCCGTAAATTTCTTTACATCCTCTATATATCCGTTGTGGACGAGGTGCTTGAAGAGGTGACGCACTTTTGGCGGAGCGTTGAAATTATCCAGCGTATAAACCTTGCCCGTCTTGGAGTTTCGCCAAGGGTATACATAGAGCTTTACGCCGTTTCGAAACAACTGCCCGAGAGATTCCATCAATCCGCCGTCGAGGTCCGTGTAAAAATTGTCATCAAGAATGTTTCGAAGCCGTGCAAGTCCAAGCGGGAGTCCGATCATCTTCTGCGTGTGCTGGCCGATATAGTGGACCAGCCGATGGTAACGCCGGAAATTGGAAATAAGGACGGGTCTTTTCAATGCGCTGAGCGAATCTACGCGGTCGAGGAAATCGCTGTGGTCAATTGAGTTGCCGACCTTGAGCTGTCTTATCGTCATTTCCAGAACCGTCACAGGATCTTCACCTTCGAGAGCGGGTTCTTCCATGAACTGGTCGTGAGACTTCTCAAGCATTTCAAGCATCGGGTTTGTCAGCGGTCGAAAACTGCCTCGCTCGATCAAAACAGGTTTCTTATAAAGTACTTCGGAAGGGATCACGCTTTCGCCATCACCGGTGAACATAGCGACTTCGGTAAGACCATGTTCGACAAGCTGAAGTGCCATCAGGCGATTATCTACACCGGCGAAACAAGGGCCGGAGATGCTGATCATGTCTATTTCAACTCGTGCCTTGGTCAGATTGTCTTTTAGAGAAGAGATCAGGTTCGAAGGCGAGCCGGTCAGATAGAACGCCGCGTAGATAAGGTTTATTCCGACGATTCCAAGGGCCTCCTGTTCGCGCACGATCTCGGGATCGAGCATTCTGACATGAATGATTATTTCAGACGGACGCTGTCTAGGTGCTCCTTGAAAACGTATACCAAGCCAGCCTTTTCCGATGCCTTCACCCTTGTAATTGCATGTAGTGACAGTATTTGCGAACGCAAAGAATTCGGTGTCTGCGCCTCGGTCTTCATCCAGCCTCTCGAGCAGGAGTTTGTACTCGTGATCGAGCATTGCCTGAAGCCGCTGCCTGCTGACGTACCTGTCCGCGTCGCCGTATATGGCGTCGCTGACAGTCATGTCATAAGCGGACATGGTCTTTGCGATCGTTCCTGAAGCGCCGCCGACACGAAAAAACAGACGAGCAACTTCCTGCCCCGCTCCGATTTCCGCGCAGGTTCCGTACTTATCCGAGTCGAGGTTAATTCGAAGGGCTTTTTGGTCGGTGCTTAGATTTTCGTCATTCATAGAGGTGGCGGGAGCGAGGAAAATGTGGGAGTGGGCCGTGGGAGAGACCCAATTACCTATCGGCAATGCTTTTTGAAAACTTTAGCTAAGAAGATTTATTCGCCACAGAGGCACAGAGAAGAATTAACGAATGAATATAAACACAATCAAGTGCCCCGTTTATTCAATTACACAAAGACATGGAATCCGACTAACGACCGGTATTCTTTGCCACCGATCTTCTCTGCGCCTCTGTGGCAAATCTTTTCCATGTTTTTCGTGTGTTTCGCGGGCAAAATTCGTAGAATAGCCAAAATGAAACATAAGGAAACGTTTGATCGCGTTCGTAAACTCATCGACGAACGGGAGTTGGATGAAGACAGCCTCGACGAGGCGTATGGCGAGTTGACCGATCTTGTAGAAGAAGATCCCGACTGTGCGTGGGCCTTTGGGCTTCTTTCGGAAATCTACTATTGGTTTGGCGAATACGCCGATGATGAAGACAAACTCTTCTGTTTCGAGGAAGGCGTGAAGTTTGGCGAGCAGGGAGTTGAGGCGGATGAGAACTGTCTCGAGGCGGTTTTCTGGCTTGCTGTGAACTACGGCTCGTTCGGCAATGAAAAAGGGATAATGAAGAGCCTTTCGTTGATCAATCCGATAAAGGATCTTTGTGAACGCACCATCGAAATCGACGAGAGCTATTTTTATGGCGGTGCCTGGCGGGTACTTGGCCGGCTTTATAACAAGGCCCCCGGTTTTCCAATCTCCATCGGTGATAACAAAAAGTCGAAGAAGTGCTTCAAGAAAGCACTAGAACACGGGCCGAAGTTCTATCTCAATCATCTCTATATTGCTGAGCTCTATATTTCTGAAAGGGAATACGATCAGGCGCGCGAACATCTTGAGTGGATTCTCGACGCCCCGTTGAACGAAAACCATGAACGCGAAGATCAGGGATACAAGGAAGAAGCAGAAGCGTTGCTTGAGCGAGTGTGAAACGCTTTGCTGGGGATGACGCGTTCGGCTTAGGGATGACGCCTTCGGCTTAGGGATGACACTTTGTTAAGGGGTGACGCCTTCGGCTTCCAAGCGCAGCGACACCCCCAAGCGAAGCGCCACCCTCAGGCGAAGCGATATCCCTAACGTAGTGACACCCCCAAGCGCAGCGCCACCCCAAGCGAAGCATCCCCAAGCGCAGCGACACACCCTTTCATGAACCATCTGTTACTATTACTCGTACATAATTCTTCATGAGCAAAGTTAACAGCAGCACAACTCTCGATTCCACGGAACTTTATCTCAAAAAGGTTCTTCCGGGGAGCATTGATGACGTACGTCTTCAACTTATGGACGCGCTTGAGACAGTCGGATACGACATTATTGAAGAGGAACCTCATATAGTCGGCCGCCGTGGGAATCACGGCTGGGCGAGCAGCGTTGCTTCAGCGAATGTGCTGGATTACGCGAGAACGCTAACAGTTCGACTTAAGCCCATCAACGACAGCTCGACAAGTGTGACGTTTGACTACATGATCCGCCGGCATATGTCGAAAGGTGACCATAGGATCATCGCGCAGGAAGCGAAAACGATCGCGTCTATCTCTAGAAACCAGTCGATCGAGACGGTATGTTCTGTTTGCGAAACCGAGTCTACTGATGATTCAAGGTTCTGCAGGAAATGCGGTGCTCCTTTAACATCGGAACAGGCGGAAGTTGAAGTATTGAGATTGATGGCAGAAGCTCAGGCGGGGAAGACTTCGATGACGATTTCGCTGGTATCGTTGATTCCGTCAGCTCTTTTGTTGCTAGTCACCTTTTTCCTTAACAACGCAGATTTGATCAAACCAAAGCTTGTGCCTTTGTTTATTATACTGGGAACTGCCGGGATGATCTCGTCCATTGTTTTTGCATTGTTTGGGTGGAATCGTTTAAGACGATTGCTTGGGATTTCTGAAGCGCGCGAGCCGCACGCGCCCCGTTATTCTCCGCCCGCGATTGATAAAAAGGACGTACGCGAACTACCTCCTCAGACCACACGGCCGGCATCGGTTACTGAAGGAACTACAAATCTCCTCGATGAGGATCTGCTTGAGCGGAGGGAAAAAGAGAAGATTCCGGTATCAAATAAACGGGTGACCAACGATCTCGATTGAGAATTTACGATTGGATTTCGTTTCGGATTAGTTCCCGATACTTTCGCTATCTCGCTATCTCGCTATCTCGTCCTCTCGCGCTCCTGCACACCTCCACACCTGCTTTCCTGTGCTCCTATCCCGCTTCCTTGTGTTCAATGTCCACTGCCAGGCGTACGGGATTCTCAAGCTCTAAAACTCTGTAATTATTGGCTTTAGATACACCAACCACCCAGGTCACATTTCCTTCGAAATCGCATGTCGACTTCACTTTTTTGATTATGTCGTAACCAGGATTTTGTTCATTGTCGGAAAAGAAAAGGGTTGGCTTACCTTCTTCGGTATGAGCCTGCGCCGGTGCAAACCTGATCTCCAGACCGCCATTACCAGTCAATTCGACCTTGTTGCCGGAACCGCACTGGGTAATGGGTTCACCGATATACTCGATGTAGTAACCTGGCATTTCAGAGCCTTTGAACTCAAAAACGACACGATCAAATCCATTGTGTTTGCCCGTTCGGACATCTGCCAGAACTGCGGGGCTTTCAATGTTGTTCACCTTCCGTGTCTTTTTGGTCGTACCGTTGAAAACAGGCGGAGCATAGCCGTCCTTTGAAGAATCGTTCGTTTGTGTCGGAGCCGGAGTTGGATTCGTACCGGCACCGTTTTCTGAGCTGCTCGAGTTCGAACCGGAGCCGGTTTGGGTGGTTGCGTTGTTTGTTGTGTCTGAGGCCGGGCACGCCGTAAGAAGCAGAAGACAACCGACCAGGAGGCTTGTTCTGATCATAATGCCTCCAAATCTACCACAACATATGAGCAATTAGAATCAGTATTCTTCAAGGCGAATACGGTTGTTCCGGAGCACCGGAATTTCGTGTTGGCGATACTGCGCAAAATCTAATCGAGTGTAAATTCGGATTCTGCTTGACAGGGTATGAGTTGAATTCGTCATACTATTGGCATCTCTAGTAGCGAGTTAAGGAGCAATGATGAGTAATTGGACTGCAGACAATATCGAAAGCCTTGAAGGAAACGTGGTGATAGTGACCGGCTCAAGCAGCGGAATCGGCCTGGAGGCGGCAAGGGTGATTGCTGAAAAAGGAGCAACGACGATTGTCGCGGTACGCAACGCCGAGAAAGGTGAGAAAGCGATCGATGAGATTAAGTCGACCGTTGAGGATACGGATCTGAGACTCATGATCCTGGATCTTGCAGACCTGGATTCGGTGAAGACATTCGCCGCAAAGTTTAACGATGAATTCGAACGCCTTGACTGTCTTATAAACAACGCCGGGGTCATGGTCCCGCCATATACAAAGACAAAAGACGGCTTCGAGCTCCAGATGGGTACCAATCACCTGGGACATTTTGCCCTGACCGCCCAGTTGTTGGATTTACTGGAATCAACCGAGGGATCGAGGGTCGTGAACGTATCCAGCGGCGCTCACAAGATGGGAAACATCGATCCTGAGGATCTTCATTGGGAGAAGCGTAACTATAGTAAATGGAAGGCTTATGGAGATAGTAAGCTCGCGAATATCTATTTCACAAAGGAGTTCAACAAACGGAATACCGGCAGCACGATCGCGACCGCGGCACACCCGGGTTGGACCGCAACCGAGCTTCAGCGAAACACAAGTGTCGCGGGTTTACTAAACAACGTCTTTGCGCAGGATGGCCCGATGGGTGCGCTTCCGACATTGCGCGCCGCTTTTGATGTTGAAGCAGAGGCCGGTGACTACTTCGGTCCCGCGGGTTTCATGGAGATGCGTGGATATCCGGTCAAAGTGCCAACGAGCGACCGCTCGAAAAATGCTGAAGCAGCTGCAAAGCTCTGGGAACTCTCAGAGGAACTCACGGGGGTCAGATTTGATTTTGGTGAGAAGGAAAAAACTGCAAACGCCTAAAACTTTATGCGATATATAACCAGGTTGCTTTTATCGGCAGTGATTCTCCTGTCAGGAACGGTCGCAATTGGGGCGAACCCCACACCGGCTGAGTTTGCGAAAGACATCGATCAACTCCGTTCGCTCATTTTGAATTCTCATGCTTTCCCATTTTGGGCTGTAAAGAAAGAAGATCTTGCGGCCATAGTAGAAAGGGCCAAAGAAAATGTGCTCGCAAAGGATCGCTGTGATCATTCGTGTTACGCAGAACTCCTAAAGGTAGTTGCAGCAGTAAAGGATGGGCACTCCGGCGTCAGCAGCAAATCAAGATACGAGGTATTTGGGTACCTGCCTTTTTCTGTTAGGTGGTTCGGAGACGAGCTCTATATCGTACGGACATCTGAGACCTACAAGCACATTCTCGGTTCGAAAATTGAAAAGGTCGATGGTGTAAACCTGAAAAGAGTATTGAACGAGCTAAAACAAATAGTGCCTCATACAAACCAGTCGAGGTTTAAAAAGTTTTCGGGAAGCTATCTCCATCTATCGGGTCTTCTTCATGGACTTGGCATAACCGAAAAACCGAATGAAGTTACTCTAACTCTGCGTAATCAAAACAAACTTTTTGAATCGACAATTCTCAGACTTTCTCCAGCGGACGAAAAAAGTACAAAATTTGTAAATTATTCCGTCGACAAGAAAAACCGCCCGCTTCATTTGCGACAAAGGGATTCCAATTATTGGTTTGATTATGATCCGAATTCAAAGCTTTTGTATTTTCAATTAAATCGAATAGCGAACATGAAAAGCGAGGGTTCATTCGCCTTCAATGAGAAAATGTGGAAGCTTGTTGATTCCAAGGAAGTCGATAAGTTTGTTTTAGATCTTAGATATAACGGAGGAGGCAGTTTTCCGCTTAGTTTAAAATTCATACAGGCAATAATCGATCGACCGAATATTAACAAACGTGGGAAACTATTTGTAATCTCAGGCTTTGATACGTTTTCGGCTGCAATTCAAATGCTCAGCCAATTGGAATTGCGTACTCAGGCGATAATTGTCGGGGAACCCCCGGGCGGACCTACCGCACATCCGGGAGACTCGAAATCTTTCAAACTCGATTTTACGGGCGTGGCGATTAATTTGTCGAGCCTTTATCATCCGTCGTTATTTCTCAATGATAGGTCATCGGAAGTGGGGCTCGACAAGGAAATCATTGAGCGCTGGGAGGATCGCATTACGGGAAGAGATCCTGTGATGGATTATATTTTGCGGTTTTCGAGTTCCCGGAGAGTCGCGGCTTCTGCCTTGGATTTCAGGTCTTACCTGGGCACCTACGAATACTCATCCACGAGGAATCTTCGACTTAAGGATGTTGGAGGGGAACTTTGGCTTGAAGTAAAAGGTGCTCTGAACACGCCTCTTTATCCTGTGGGAGGAAAAAGTCTTGAGTCTGAAGTCGTCGACTTTGAGGTAACCCCAGTTTTACGAGGCCTCTCGATCAGATTCCCGGGGAATAACTCTGTGATCCTTGCCAGAAAAGACTCCAAAGCACTTTCTGCCTTCGATTATTTGTATATGGGGGAGCTAAAAAAAGCTGAGAAAATTCTGGCGAGGATTAAGGCAAAAACCCCTGAGTATGTTGAATTAAAAGACCATCAAATGTCATTCCTGGCAAGTATTGTGTATTTTGATCTACTTTCCGATTCCGATAGAAAAGCTTCGGAAATTGCGAAAGGAATACTGAATATGGGAATAAGATTGAATGATGGTAATGCACCTTTTTGTAAATTTTCACTTAGATTCTATTAGTCTTCGGTGATGCCTGAAGCATGCCAATAATTCGACTGCTACCGCAACTGATTCTAGTTGCCATCGCTCACCGGTGACGGTTCTCATTCTTGAGCGCTGAAGGGGCGCTAGTAACATAGCCAGTTGCAATGCCGAAGGCCGCAGCATCTGGTATCGTGAGCGGATAGAATTTGAGCCCTGGAGGGGCCTGAATTGCGAATCATTCGCATCGGTTGATATTTGAGTGATTGGCCGCAATGCTAAATCTGTCATGCCGGCTCCTTCAGAGCCGCAATCGTTTGGTCGTATTCCAATTCCCGAGGCTGCGGCCTAACGGCCTTACCACTGGCTAAGTTCTCCCGGCGCTTTCAGCGCCATTAAGGAAGTTCATTGAAAAAGAGGCTGCGCGCTTCTCTCAAGATGATTCCGTTGCTATCTTTCCCCTACACCCCTACACCCCTACAC
>JABDKD010000230.1 GCA_013003215.1 Pyrinomonadaceae bacterium | reverse complement strand
TTCCCCGGAATGAATTGCCGCCTGGACCAAAATCACCGCTTTTCCGCTCTTCTTGGCCAAAACAGGGTCAAATTCGCCCCCGGAAGCCGCAATCAAAAGCGGAAGTTCCCTGCCCTCACTGCTCTTTCCGAAAGATTTATAGGCTATTAGGCGCGACGCGGCGTCCAATCTTTTTGAATAGGCAATGGTTTCAGCGTACCTTGGCGTTTTCTGATAATTCGTTGATTCCGCTGTGGTTAACCATTCAGCCGGCACGTTTCTAGACTCACTTTGCCCAAACGTGGCTATTAGGCCGATCATAATGAGTGTCAAGATCTGAGCCAATCGTATTGCTGTTCTAAAGTTCATTGCATTAAGTGCCGATTATGTATTTGTTGACCAATTTTTTGATCAACTTTACCATAATTCTTCGCAAGATCTTTGGAGCCAATTGGATCCCGAAATACTAGCTGTTTTTGTGCCGATTTTTTTCTTATTATTATTTTTGTTTGATAGGCATTTGTGGTATAAGTATTTCGAAATCTTGTTATTTAGCATTTTGTTCAAGTCATTCAAAAAGCTGAGTTTGCATTATCTTTAGGTGTGAGGCTTTTTGTTGACAACCGGAACTGTTTGTGTAAGAGTTTCAGAGGGTTCCATTAAATTTGAAGAGATAAGTTGAGACAGAGGAGAATTATGAGAATCAGGACTTTGAAAAAGAGGGCGCTCTCAGTGCTGCTGACCCTTGCAGTTGTAGCGTGCTACTCGATGGTGGCCTTGGCCGGCGACAACAAATTGGCCGGCGAGATCGTGATCTCGGGTAGCCGGAATGCGGTTGTAACCGTAAACGGAGAGGCCGCGAAAAGCGGACGTACGATTTTTTCTTCAAGTACGATTGCTACTCCGGCTGACGCCAGCGCGGTAATCAGCGTTAAGAACATCGGTAAACTGAAAGTTGCCCCTGACACCAAAGTTATTGTCAATTTCGACGAAGACGGTATTACAGGTTCGATCCAGTCCGGGAAGCTCACCGTATTGGATTCTGCCAACACAGTAAACATCACGGCTCCCAACGGAAAAGTTGCGGCGTTGTCTTCCGGTGACGCAGTCGTCACGGTTCAGGATGACGATGACGACGATGACGATGTTGGTGGAGCTTGGTGGCTCTGGGCGTTGGTATTCGGTGGCGCTGCCGCTGCAATTATTATCGCTTCAACAAGGGACAACGACTTCGAGCTTGGCGGTGGAACAACTGTCGTCAGCCCCAACCAATAAATATTAACCCCCAAAATTTTTGGGGCGTATTAATTTTCATTTATTAATTGTTTTGTCCAGAGGAGGACCTTTTTACAATGCTCGGCAACAAAATGACACGCAGATCAGTTACAGTCCTAACAGGAATCGCAATGCTATGCGTTTCCGCGTTAACGGCGATGGCAGCTCCGGGAGACATCAAGGCAGATATTACCGTTACCGGACAGGTCACGGTCAATGGTCAGCCTGCTGTTTCTAATTCGACAGTAGTCTCCGGAAGTACGATAACGACCGGCACGAACTCAACCGCAGTAATCGGCTTGGCTGATAACGGCCGCGTTGAGCTAACGCCTGAAACTTCACTCACTCTGAGGTTTACGGAGACAAGCATCGTAGCGATGCTTACGTCCGGTAAAGTTCGGATCACAAACGCTCCGGGAATTGGTGCGACTGTGACAACTCGCAGTGCGACGGCTGTTGCTGATGCTGGAAGAACCAACACGTTTGCAGTAGACATCGGATGCGGAGACGACATCAAATGTGCTCAGACTCGTGTTGAAACCACAGCGGGCCTCGTTACTCTAAAGACTGGCAAAACGACAAAGCAGGTAGCAGCAGGAACGGACGCCGTAGCCGGCGGTTCGCAAACCGGTTGTAAGCCTTGCTTCCGTCCTGGTTCAGCACCTCCGGTGCCCGTAGCTGGAATCGGTGCTGGTGCGATCGCCGCTCTTCTCGTTGGTGCTGGTGCAGCAGCTGTTGCAGCTATCATTTACGGCAAGAAGAACGATACGAATCAGACAGGTGGCGTAATTGTAGTTAGTCCTACTCAGTAGGTCTCATCTAAATCACTTCAATTTGCGGGTTATGTGTTTTCGCATAGCCCGCAATTTTCTTGTGTTTAGTTTGTGAATATTTTAACAAGTCGTAGTATTTAACAATGCATATAGCAGTAATCGGAACAGGATATGTCGGGTTGGTAACCGGTGCGTGCTTCGCTGAGTTTGGCGTAGACGTTACTTGTGTGGATGTTGATGAATCGAAGATCAATGCTTTGAATAACGGTAAGATCCCGATCTATGAACCAGGCCTTGGTAAGATTGTCGAAAAGAACGCGGATGCCGGGAGGCTTCGTTTTACGACGGATATCAAGTCAGCGGTTGAAGAGGCTCTTGTCGTGTTCTTAGCGGTAGGTACTCCCCCGCTTCCCGACGGATCGCCTGACATGACCTATTACCAGCAGGCGGCGAAGGATGTTGCGGAGGCAATGAACGGCTATAAGGTTCTTGTCACGAAGTCGACAGTCCCCGTGGGCACCGGGAAATGGTTGAGTGAGTTTGTCGCCGAACACCAAAAGCAGCCCGGAGATTTTGGGGTGGCCTCGAACCCTGAGTTTTTGCGTGAGGGGGCAGCCATAGAGGACTTCATGCGTCCCGACAGGGTGGTTATAGGCAGTAACGAGGAAAAAGCCATCGACGTAATGAAGGATCTTTACCGTCCGCTTTATCTTATAGAGACGCCAATTGTAATAACATCCCTGGAAGCTGCTGAATTGATCAAATACGCAGCAAACGCGTTCCTCGCCACAAAGATCACGTTTATAAATGAAATGGCGAATCTTTGCGATGCAATAGGCTGCGACGTCCATGAAGTAGCCAGGGGAATGGGTATGGATAAACGTATCGGGAATAAGTTTCTTCATCCGGGACCCGGTTATGGAGGTTCCTGCTTCCCGAAGGACACGCGGGCTTTGACATCCGTAGCAGACAAGTATGACGTGGAAACGCTTATCGTGGACGCGGTTGTCGATGCTAATGAGCGTCAAAGACAGGCGATGATACCCAAGATCGAAAAACTAGTTGGGGATCTGGACGGCAAACGAATCGGCGTTTTGGGGCTTTCCTTCAAGCCAGAAACTGATGATATGCGGGAATCGCCTGCGACTGACATCATCAAAGAGGTTGTGAGCAGGGGGGCGACGGTTAAGGCATACGATCCGGTCGCAATGGAAGAGGCAAAACGAGACCTTCCCGACATAGAATACGCTACAGACGAATACGACGCGATAGAGGGAGCTGATGCGCTTCTCATAGTAACGGAATGGAACCAGTTTAGGGCTCTCGATCTGAATCGTGTAAAGTCTTTGCTTAAAACGCCGAAGGTCGCGGACCTAAGAAACATCTACGAACCCTCAGACATGATTGAAATGGGATTTGAGTACGTAGGTGTTGGAAGATAGTCCGGATTCGATGTTTTTTATCTGAAGCCGGATCCACGCGGTAATCCGGCCTTTGTTGCGATTTCTCTTTCAGAATTTGATTATGGCACTCACTTCAAAAGTACTCGTTACGGGCGGTGCGGGATTTATCGGTTCGAACCTTGCGGACGGACTTATCGCCGAAGGCGCGAAAGTAATCATCATCGACAACCTTGTTACAGGTTTCGAGGAGAATCTGGCTGAAATTGACGGCAATTTCGAGTTCGTCAGAGCAGATCTGAATGACTCCGATTCATTGCAAAAAGCGATTGAAGGGGTCGAAGTAGTTTTTCACCAGGCTGCTCTTCCGAGTGTCCCCCGGTCGGTTGATAATCCGAGAGAAACTCACGACGCTTGCGTCAATGCGACATTCAACTTGCTCAATCATTCGAAGGAAGCGGGCGTCAGGAGGTTCATTTACGCAGCTTCCAGCTCCGCATACGGTGACCAGCCTGTTACGCCCAAGGTTGAGACGATGAGACCGAAACCGTTGTCGCCGTATGCTGCAGCGAAACTTGTCGGCGAGCACTATTGCAGCGTCTTCACTCACGTTTACGGACTCGAAACCATCGCCCTTCGATATTTTAACGTCTTTGGCCCACGCCAGAATCCTTCTTCATTTTATTCCGGAGTGATTTCCCGGTTTATTGACTCGCTCATGCGTGGCGAACAGCCGGTCATTTTCGGAGACGGAGAGCAAACGCGGGATTTCACGTATATCGCAAATGTGGTAGATGCAAACATCAAGGCAGCTCAGACAACTAAAGGAATCGGAGAAGTAATGAACACGGCCAACGGTGAGAAGATCACACTCAATGAACTGCTCGACGTATTAAAACGAATTACCGGGAACCCTGAAGTTGAAGCAAAGTTCGAAGCGGCCCGAAAAGGTGACGTCAAAGAATCTCAGGCGGACAATAGTCTTGCAGTCAAAAGCTTTGGGTACGAAAAGCTGGTCGGTCTTGAAGAAGGGCTCAGAAAGACGATCGATTGGTGGAAGTCGAGCCGTTTTAACACAGCCTGAGCATAGTCTGCTGTCAGATCAAGAAAAAAAAGGCTGCTCGATTTGAACAGCCTTTTTCAGATTTACAGGTCCGATTCCACTACTGCCTACTTCCCGCCAGCTTCGGCATTTCTTCCTTTGATAACCTTGGAAGCAACTCGTCCCTCATCGCAAGCTCATATACGGCAGCCGCGATAACGGTCGCAGAAGCTTTCACATCTTCCTCAACAATGCGCTCGTATGTATCCAGATTTGTATGCCAAGTATGAGTGAAATACTCGATCGGATCTTGAAGAACGCCAATCCCGGGCAAGCCGGCCCTGTTAAAGGATGTGTGGTCGGAGCCGCCTAATCGCCGGCTTGTCGTATTCGCAACGCCGACGAAGTTCAGATCAACAAACGGCTTTGTTGATTCACCAAGAATACTGGCCGCTTCTTTGGGGCCAAACACTGACATTCCTCGAGCCCTGCCCGTGCCGGAGTCAATATTGAAGTAGCCTCCGAATTTGTAATAGGCCGGCTTTGGATTCTCCGCGGAACCAAAGTGCTTCTCAACATATGCCTGCGACCCGAGAAGCCCCTGTTCTTCACCACTCCAGAGTGCGACTCTGATAGTTCTCCTCGGCTTCACGTCGATTGCTTTGAGAATTCTCGCAGCTTCCATCATAACTGCGCAGCCAATCCCGTTATCGGTTGCACCGGTTGCGGCATGCCAGGAATCAAGGTGTCCGCCAAGCATGATCACTTCATCAGCCTTGTCAGTACCCTTGATCTCGCCTATTACGTTGTATTGGGTTTTGCCTTCGGGATAGATCTTATTCTTGATATTGAACTCAAGCTCAACCTTGTTTCCATCGGCCATTAGACGCGTAATACGTCCGAAATCCTCGTTTCGCATTACAACGGTTGGAACTACGGTCGATGAGTCAAAGGAACGGTTTGAGAAGGCGCGGATCATTCCGTGTCCCATACCTGCGTCATTAATTCGCAATAGAGCTCCGTTTTCAACGAAGAACTTGTCCATCTGGCTCAGGATCTCACGGAACGAAAGCGGTCTTTCAGCAGGTTCCGGAGTCGCCGCAGGCCTTGGACGCGGTCTTCGCGGCCTGCCTTCAAATCTGGCCTTAATGGTTTCTTCGTCAAGTCGTTTTCCTGGTGGTTTGAAGTTAACAGGAATTTTTCTGGGATTACCAAAAACAACGATTTTTCCTTTAACCTTGTCTTTCCATTCGGCAAAGTACTTATCCAGATTTGATTGGGTTCTCGGTCCCGATGGGAACTTCAACTGAACCGCTTCAGCCTTGATCACACCGTTCGTGCTCGGTGTCCAGGCAAGTACTTCAAATACCAACGAATCCTTGACAGGTGAGACCAGGAAGCCGGAAGCCCTCTCATTTTCCCAGCCTTCGTTTCCCCACTCCCATGGATCCATCTCTGTCTTATCAAATCCCCATTCGTCCATCTGCTTCATGGCCCATTCGCCGGCTTTGACGAGCTTTGGAGAGCCTGTGAGCCGTGGTCCATAAACATCCGTAAAAAAGTGAAGAGTACGCATAATCTGCGAATTCTTCATCGCTTCATCTCTGATCTTGGCGTTGACCGCGGCGTTCTTCTCAACCGGATTTGCAGCGACCGTTTGAAATAAAAGTGCTGTAAGCAGGGCAAAGGCCCACGCTGATTTCATTATTCTCATATTCTTAATTCTCTTCCGCAGACTTTGTTGGTTTAGTTGTCTTCAGCCATTTTACGTAAACTCTCGACATAAGGTTTTCGAGCGACCCCTTTTTCGGTGATTATCGCGTCTACCATTTCATTCGGAGTCACATCAAACGCGTAATTGTTAACGCTTATTCCCTCCGGCGCGAGCTGAATATCCTTCACATGGGTTATCTCACGAATGTCGCGTTCCTCGATCGGGATCTCTTCTCCCGTCGGGCAGTTCATATCAACGGTCGACATGGGGGCCGCAACATAAAATGGAATTCCATGCTGTTTGGCCAATACCGCAACCATATAGGTTCCGATCTTGTTGGCAACATCGCCGTTGGCCGCGATTCTGTCTGAACCCACGACGACCGCCTGCACCATTCCCTTCTTCATCAGATGACCGCTTTGGTTGTCCGTGATCAGGGTCACGGGAATATCGTCCTGAAGTAGTTCCCATGCCGTGAGTCGGGCTCCTTGAAGATAAGGACGGGTTTCGTCAGCAATCACGGTAACCTTCTTTCCCTGGTCCTTGGCTCCCCTGATGACGCCCAGCGCAGTGCCCCAAACGCCGCCCGTAGCCAATGCTCCGGCGTTGCAGTGGGTCAATACATTCGAATCGTCTTCCAGGAGTTCTCCACCGAACTGAGCGATCAACCGTTGGGATTCAATGTCTTCTTCGTGAATCGCCTTCGCGTCGTCGATCATGACCTGCTTTATCTCGGAAACGTTCTTTCCTTCTTCCTTTGCCTTTGCAAACGTCCGCTTCATCCGATCAATAGCCCAAAAGAGATTGATCGCAGTAGGCCGGGTCTTTGCGAGTACTTCGCAAATGTAGTCGAGTTCCTCTTCCATGTCCTCGACGTTCATTCCCACGAAATTCTTCAGCCCGAGCGCTATCCCGTATGCGCACGAAACTCCAATCGCAGGCGCTCCGCGAATAACCATGTCGCGAATCCCGTCCGCAACATCGTTGTAGGTCTTGAGCTTGAGCCATACTTCCTCAGTCGGCAAAAGCCGCTGGTCGAGCATTTCCACACATTCATCCGTCCACTTAACCGGTATGATCATTCGTTATTTTTATTCCTTGTTGATTTGTAGTTTGAAACTCTGGAATTATATCGTTTTACCGATTCATTTCCCAATTGGTCCCTTGCCCGAGGCCCTCCGGCGAGAACCTTGCCGGCTAACGATACGTTACAAAGGTATGAATCTCGAAAACTCACTTGACCGTTTACATTCCAAAACAGTTAATTCCAAACTACTCCAGTCGTTCACAGCCTTTGTCAGGGTGCTCCTGGGGCTCAGCTTTATTCCACCCAGCATTCCCAAGATTCTGCATCAACCTTTTACGATTCTTCCTGTCTCTAATCCGGTTGGGTACTATTTTGACGCTTTATACAAAACCGGCTTTTACTACGATTTCATAGGATGGTCCCAGTTGATCGCTGTTCTTCTGATGCTTATCCCCAGAACTTCTCACATAGGCGCACTACTGTTCTTTCCAATCATTGTTAACATCGCCGTGCTCACGAATTCAGTCGGCTTTAAGGGTACGTGGCTGATAACTCTCCTTATGGCAATCGCATGCCTGTACCTGGTTTGCTGGGACTATCCTCGATGGAAGTCGATTATATTTTCTCCGTCTTTAAGCAAAACCCATTTTAGCCGGGGCGTTTTGGCTTCCATACCGGTAATAATTCCTGTCGGCGGTGTGGCGTTCTTCGGCGCCGCTCAACTCTTCGTTATGGGATCCGGAAATCTCAGGCCGGCATTCTTTTTGGTCGTTATTTTAGGAGGTACTCTATTTGGAGCAATGGTTTCGATTCACATGAGGTTCATGAAATACAGTGACTCAGACAGTGGGGCGGCACGGTTCTAGGGATTTGCCGAAAGGCCTCCGCGATCGCGTTTTTTGTGAATCCAACCGGCACCTTGCCGATTTGCCTGATTGTTGCCGATGAATTATATTGCATTATCTTTAGCAGTGAGCGGGCCTCCACTCCCGGAAAATCTGAACAAGAGATGCTAAACAACGACGGCGATATTATGCAAAATGCTGTAAGCCCGGCCTTATCGGAAAACCTCATCGAGAGTTTTTCACCTGATAGGTCCCTACCGGAAGAACTTTCTTTTCTCAATACTCTTTCTCAGAACTTTTACTGGAGTTGGAACGAATCATGCGAACGCCTTTTCGCAGATATCGAACCGGGACTCTGGGACCGGACTGAGCAAAACCCTCGGCTATTCCTGCGCGATGTCGCCGAAAGACGCCTGTGGGAAAAGGCTGCGGATCGCCGGTATCTAAAGCGCCTGCATCGGGCTCAGGCTGAGTTCGAAAACTACATGCTCGCCGAACGCAAGGAATTTGGCGAGACAAACGCGTCCCGGCCAATTGCGTATTTCTGTGCGGAATACGGTGTACACAATTCTCTGCCGATCTATTCCGGGGGACTCGGCATCCTTGCCGGCGATCACCTGAAATCCGCAAGCGATCTGAATCTGCCCTTGATCGCTGTCGGCCTGATGTACAGGTTTGGATATTTTCGCCAAAGCATTACGCACGATGGATGGCAGGAAGAAAAGTATACAGACTCGTTTGATACCGAGAGGGCTTTGACGCCGGTTTTGAACGCGGATGGAGACCGCGTAAAGATAGGTGTGCGGATTCGAGGGCGGGAGGTTTTTGCACAGGCCTGGCTTGCTAAGGTCGGGCGTGTCTCGCTTTACCTGCTGGATACGAATGTTTCAGAAAATGATGCCGTCGACCGGTATATCACCGGACACCTTTACGGGGGCGACTCGGAAACTCGTATTGTCCAGGAGGAGATTTTGGGTATCGGCGGAGTCCGACTGCTTCGCAAACTCAATATCGAACCCTCAGTTTTTCACTTGAATGAAGGACATTCCGCTTTTTTGACCCTGGAACTGGCACGGGAACATATCGCTTCGAATCCTGAGGCAAGTTTTCTGGATGCAATTGCCTCGATAAGCGAGAAATGTGTATTCACAACACATACGCCGGTTGAAGCCGGAAACGACACGTTTGACCCGGATGTGCTGTTGAGTTGTCTTTCTGAAGAATTCATCAATGACTTAAAGTTGGATAGCAAAACATTCTTAGACCTTGGACGCACAAATCCGGAAGACGATAAAGAGTGGTTTGGAATGACACCTCTTGCCATCCGCCTTACGAGGTCCGCAAACGGGGTCAGCAAGAAACATGGTGAGGTATCACGCAAGCTTTGGCGGAAAATGTTTCCGGAAGAAACCCCCGTTGAATCCGTCCCCATTACCTCGATTACCAACGGCGTCCACGCTCTGACGTGGATCTCGCCCATCTTCAAGGAGGTCTTCCAGCGTCATATCGGCGACGATTGGGAAACCATACTTCGTGAGAATAAACTTTGGAGCGAAGCAGTGGGGGCAATTCCGGACGAAGAAATCTGGAATGCGCATCTCCTTGCGAAAAGGTTGTTGATAGCGTTTATTCGAGAACGAACTCAGGAATCTCACACGGGCGATGAGCACACGATCAACGAACATAAGCGCACCTCGACACTTTTTGATCCCAATGTTCTGACTATCGGCTTCGCGCGCAGAATCGCGGCATACAAACGCTGGAACCTGATCATTTCCGACCTCGATCGCCTGCTCAAGATGGTCGATCACCCGGATCGCCCGGTTCAATTCGTCTTCGCTGGGAAAGCCCATCCACAGGATCGAAAAGCAAAAAATATTCTCCAGCATTTATTGAGGATCGACAACGATTCGAACTGGCAAAAACGAGCCGTGTTTATTGCGGATTATGATCAGGAGATTGCGAGACATCTCGTTCAGGGTGTCGATGTTTGGATGAACGTACCCAGACGGCCTCTCGAAGCATCCGGAACCAGCGGCCAAAAAGTTGCGATGAACGGAGGTCTCAATTTCAGTATTCTGGATGGCTGGTGGATAGAGGGCTATAACGGTAAAAACGGATTTGCGATCGGGCCGAGAGAAGATCCGGAAAATCTATCGGTTGAAGAACTCGACGATTTGGATGCGGAATCGCTTTACTCGGTCCTTGAAAACGAGATAATTCCGCGGTACTACGATCTCGATGAAAACGGCTTGCCCGCAGGGTGGATTGCTTCGATGAAGGATTCGCTTGCCACGCTCACGCATTCTTTTGGAAGTGATAGAATGGTCGAGGACTACTTGCACAAAATCTACCTGAAATAAATCAAGTTCCAGAATTCTCATATGCTGGTTGATACTGACTTCCAAATAGGCGTAATTAAACCCGTCGAGTGTTACAAAGAAGCATGGGAGTTAATTAAGCCTCATTTCTGGCTTTTGTTTGCGATCTCAGTGGTAGGTGTAATGATCGGAGGCGCCACTCTTTATATCCTGACGGGCGCGATGATCTGCGGGATCATGTACTGCTTTCTGGAAGTTATCGATGGCCGCGAACCAAAGTTTGAGAGCCTCTTTAAGGGCTTCTCATTCTGGAAACCGGGCCTTTTTGTGTTTGCAGTGATGTTCATCCCAACGATGTTGGTGATCGGCTTGATCTATTTGCCAGTTATGGCGGCAGCGGTAATGGGGCAGCGGGTGAGTCAGGAAGAGCTGGTGTCTTTTCTGGCCGGTGTTTTTTTGGTGGATTTCATCGTGATGATAATCATGGTTTGCATCCATACACTTCTTCTTTTTGCATTTCCATTGATCGTGGATAAACAACTGGGCGGATGGGAGTCCATCAAATTGAGCGTTCGCGGTGTATGGGGCAACCTAAATGGAGTAGCCGGCCTTTGGGCTGTAGGATTTATCGTTTCACTCGTTGGATTGCTTCTCTTCTGCGTGGGGGTATATCTCACAATACCGATTATAATTGGGGCACATGTAGTTGCGTACAGAAAAATATTCCCGGGCAGTTTGCCGGCGGCGGACTCGGTTTAACGATTAATGAAAGCAAAGTTTAGAGAATTGGATTCATCGGAAAGCCTGGATGAGCTCATCGCTTCTTCAAAAGAACGACCGATAGTTGTTTTTAAACATTCCCGAACGTGTTCGATAAGCAGGCGCGTTTACAATGAGGTTTCAAATGTTGACGCCACTGTGAATCTCATAACGGTTCAGCATTCCCGAGACGTTTCAAACGCAGTCGAGCAGCTCACGGGAATAAAACATGAGTCCCCCCAGGCACTGGTAGTCAGGAACGGCTCGGTTGTTTACCACGCGTCTCATTTTGATATTGACCCAAAGGAGATCGTTAAGCACCTGTCATGATTGAACCCGCAAAGATAATTGAAGAGAGTGACTCGGCAATTTCGATCGAATGGTCGGATGGTATCGAATCCACTTATGCCGCGCCCGAGTTGCGTAGAAGTTGCCCGTGTGCCGGATGCGTCGATGAGTGGACCGGCGAAAAAATGCTAGAATCGGGGTCCGTGCCGGATGATCTTAGTTTTTCCCATATTTCGATCGTCGGCAGATATGCATTGAATTTTCATTTCTCCGATGGTCACGAAACGGGGATTTTTAGTTTTAAGTTTCTACGTGATCTAGGGGCAGACGAATAGTATGGACGAAAGAGACATTTTTGACGAAACACGAGAAACGAAGAAGGCTAGTTTTGCCTGCCCGCACTGCGGTGAGCGTAATGATTATGATGTTCGCTGGATGAAACGCACTAAAAAGAAAAAGCCCCGAGGCGGCTTTAATGAACGTGACAGGGCTCAGTACGAAAAGTCGCGTGACTATATGGTCCGGATTGACGATATGCTGGGATGCCGTAATAACCGCTGCCGGAAGCGCTTTGAAATACCCTCCTCGCAATCCGTCGTATTTATTTAGAAGCCGCCACAGGCTCTTCGCTGCCATAGATCTCGACCACGGGTTTACCTGTTTTGTCGATATAGGCGCGGTACATTCCTTCGGAATTAAAAGATATTCCCATGTTTCCGTATTTATCGATGGCAATTACTCCACCGTCTCCACCCAAGTCTTGGAGCTGCTTCTTGATTACCTGATCCGTCGCTTTTTGAACCGTAAATCCCCTGTGCTCCATCAGTGACGAAATTTCTTTCGCAACGCCCAGCCGAATGAAGTATTCCCCCCAACCCGTCGCGGATACCGCACAAGTTGCGTTCTTTGCGTAGGTTCCCGCCCCAATAACCGGTACGTCCCCTACTCTGCCATATTTCTTATATGTCATTCCGCCGGTAGAAGTTCCCGCGGCGATGTTCCCTTCTTTATCGAGCGCAACGGCACCTACCGTCCCAAACTTATTCTCCGGGAGTTCCCTCAGGCTGGAAACCGATCCGACCTTCTTTCCCTTTTCGCGCTTGATAATCCTCTGTAAAGAATTCCAACGCCGCTCGGTATAAAAGTACTTCTCCGGCACCAGCTTGATTTTCATCTCTCTAGCAAACTTTTCGGCACCATCCCCAATCATCATAACGTGTGGCGATTTCTCCATCACCGCTCGAGCAAGGATTATCGGGTTCTTGACCCTGTGAAGACCAGCCACGGCGCCCGCGTTTTGCGTCTTGCCGTCCATAACCGATGCATCGAGCTCATTTTTGCCATCCGCCGTAAACACCGCCCCCTTGCCGGCATTAAACAACGGTGAATCTTCCATTATGATTATTGCCCGCTGAATCGCGTCAAGACTTGTTTTTCCGGCTTTGAGCTCTTCATAACCCGCAAGCACCGCCTCTTCGAGCTTTTCTCTATAAGCCTTTTCTCTTTCAGGTGTCAGGCTGCCCCTTTTGATCACCCCCGCACCACCATGAATCATGAACCCGAGCCTTGGGTTTTGAGGTGACTGCAACTGTTCGATTCCCGGTCGCGCCGTTTTTTGCGCAAGGCCGATAACCGGCATAAGTAGACAGTAAACAACGAGCGCTATAGCGGATTTTTTCATAATTAATTGTCTTGGGCGCTTGTGGAGCCCTATTAACTTGCTAGTTTTTTAAGTTGACCGATCACTTCCTCGGGAGTGGCCCGTTTCTTGTAATCCGGTTCGACAAAATCATACACGATTTTGCCCTTCTGATTAACAATATACGTTGCGGAAATCGGAAGCTCGGGTTTGTCCATCTCGTTATCCACCACTAAATCGATGCCCTTGCCCTTATATCTCTGGTCTGTTTTTTCCGGAATTTGATAGACAAGCCTGAACTTTCGAGCGTAGCTCAACTGCCGGTCACTGAGCACATGAAACCTGAGTTCGTGCTTTTGTGCCGTAGTGAGCGAATCATCCGGATTCTCAGCTGAAATCGCAACCAACGCACCGCCGGACGAATCGATCTCGCTTAGGTTATCCTGCAGCTTTTTTAGATACGTGTTGCAGTAAGGGCACCACCCACCGCGATAGAAAACCAGGACAAGATTCTTCTCTTTTAAGAGTTGATCACTTCTAATTACCTGCCCATTTGCATTTGGCAGTTCGAATGGCGGCATTGTGTCACCTGACTTGAGCGCAGTTTTGGCGGCCTCCTCAACGGAAACAAGATTCGAATCCGTTTCAACAGTCTGCCCCGAATCTCTGGAATTAGTCGCCGTTTCCGAAAATCCGCAGCCGGAAACAAATACGGCAATAGACACCGACACCAAAAGTACCAATTTTTTCATTATTAATCCTCAGAAATTAAGTTTTCCACCACGCGAAAAAAGCTTGTATTTGACCATTGCAGGGATATACCCTTGTCGAAATGCATTTTCGGGTCCTGCATCTAGTAATTCCTATTCTTGTGGCATTTGTTCCGACGTTTGCGACGTCAGCAATGCATGACGTCGGGCGGCCGGCTTTCGAGAAAAAGGTCATCGTTGAAATCAACAGTGCCAGGAAGGCTCCCTGGAAATACCGGAAACATGTAGAACACTACCAAAAGCTTCTGCGCGGCGACGTACTCGAATTGCCCGGGCGCCCTTCGTTTTTGTTAAACGAGGGAGCCGGGATCCTTGGAAAGGCGATTGAGAATCTCGCTAAACGAGGTGACACGCGTGTATTAGTTCGGTCAGGACCGCTAGATGCCATTGCGAGAGGCCAGCTTCACGATCTTCTTGATGAACCTGAAATCGGCCACACCGGTAAAGATGGTGCCGGACTAAAGACCCGCTTTAAGAGGTATTCCAATCCAATTGGTCCCATCGCAGAAAACATATCTTATTCGGACATAACCGCCCGGCAAGTAGTGATCTCGATGTTGGTCGATGACGGCGTACCATCACGTCTACATCGTGAAAACATACTCAACCCTGATTTCCGACTGGTCGGAACTGCCTGCGGCATTAATTCCAACGGGATGCCGATTTGCGTTGTTGAATTTGCCGTCGAACTGGCTACATCCAAACCTAAGCTTCTCTAAGATTCTGATCAGGAGACAAGGAAATCGGTGAGCTGGATCAAACAGCTTCGCGCATTGCTCGCAGAAAATTCTTCTACCAAAACCTTTTTTGCATCTTCAACCTTAATCTCGAGTTGGCTCCTAAGGCTATCGGCATCGCCTCCGGCTATTGCAAACTCGCTCTTAAGAGTTGAGGCGTTACCAAAATGCTCAGCAAAGCGCGAAAGCGCGGCGAGTTCAATATAATCCGCGCCCGAAAGTATCGCTCCCATCCTAAGCGCCAGACGCACTATCGCAGCTGACTTTTCTTTGCCGGCCAACCGAGCCGACTCGATCGACCTTGAATCCTGCTCTTCAAAACTCCCTACAATTCCCGCGCCCCTGACGCACTCAACGATTTCGGCATGAGCACGGACCCCATTCGCCGGGGAATCGGAATGATTAACAAATACGAGTGGATACGAAGCATTCAGGAGAGCCACAGCGACTGCAATTCCCACGGATGAGCGGGACGAAAACAGGTTTGACGCCGCATCAACATACTCGGCCACCACGGCAGCGGGTATTACATCTGCGGGTTCCCCGCCAACCAGTTCCGCCGCAAGCAGTGTCAAATAGGGCCGGACCCTGGTCCTGCTTTCGAATAAGGCCGCTTCGGCAATCTCCCCAAACCTTTTCTCGAGACGCGCAGGCGCTTCCGGCAGATTTTCCCGAAGGGTGTTTTCGATATCTTCCGTGTACCGGGACATGTAGTCCCTCAGATCATCTATGTTTCTGTTTTCCATTAGCAACCAGTGGTAACAAATTCAGCAACTTCTTTCACCAACTTACCGTTCTCGGCCGCGCTTGATAAAAAGAGCTTGGTGCGCGAGACGTTGTAATGATCCGTTAAGAGCATATAGAAATCCGGCTTCGAATCTCCATCCAAGTCGCCGGCCCAAATAACTTGCCAAATGCAGAAGTTGCATTCGCTGACCGAAAATACCTCTTGCTCAAGTACACCGTTCGATAAAATAAGTTTTGAATTCGGCAATATAAAGCGCTCTACGGACTTCGTTTCTGAAGCTACAAAGAGTCTGTACTTTGCATTTTCAAGGTCAAATTCATAGGAACTTTCAGAAAGCAGATCGCCTTTTACACCCCGAAGTGTTTTGACAGGACCTGCCTGATTGAAGCGTCCTCCCGAAACCAGAAAAACCGGTTTTCCAAGACCGGGTACTGCCACGGCTTTGCCGGACTGCTCTCCTTTGGAGTCGACGATCGGATCGTGCACTGCACTTACCGATAGAATTGATGGAAGAAGCATATATCCGGTATCCATTTTATATACGCCATACCAGAGCTCTCCGTCCTTTGCGACTACTTCTTCCCCATGAAATTCGCCGGACTCAATGATCTTGATTTCCTGAGCAAACGTGGCGGAACAAAGAATTGCGACTAATAAGAATATGCTGAATGCCTTCATCGTTTCTCCTTAAAAGTAGAAAAATATCTGAGGCTCTTTTCTGCCAGATCCTTGGGAACGGTAACTCGAAACGGATGCTTTGCTACAAATTGCGGCAACTCTTCAACCTTCGCTTCAAGTCGTTGAAGGATCCCGGCGACGGCCTCGTCATTCAAAGGAACGATGTCAAATGCCATATATGCACGGCTTAGTGCCCCGAGCAACCTGTCTAGTGCCAGTTCACGGCCGGCAAGTTCAAAACCGCGGTCCTGGAAATCCCCCAATGCGTACATAACGACATCTTCCGCCTTGACGTCAGAAGCGGGGTCAAACAACCCCCTTTGTGTAGCCGCATCTCTATTCGAATCAGTCACATCCATAATATTATCACAGTCGATGCGAGTGTGAGCGGCGCATACTCACGGGGCCGGGGCTTTCTCAGTTAAAACCGAAAATGTTAGACTTCGGGCATCTTCAAAATGTCAGAAAAAAAGAACCAGTTCAAAGTCGGTCTAGGAGTTACGGGCGGCATTGCGGCTTATAAGGCGATTGAAGTCTTAAGGCTGCTTCAAAAGAGCGATTGCGACGTGCGCGTCGCAATGACAACGCATGCCGCAGAGTTTATTCAGCCGCTCACATTTCGGGCGCTTTCTGGCCATTATGTGCTTGTCGATGACTACGATTCCGGAAACCCGGACCCGATTGCCCATATAAACTTCTCGCAGGAGATTGACTTGTTCCTCGTTGTTCCTGCTACCGCCAATACCCTTGCCAAGTTTGCGAACGGGATTGCTGACGATTTTATTACTTCGACCTATCTCGCTTCGACTGCCCCGGTACTTGTCGCACCGGCGATGAACACGACAATGTGGAACCAACCCGCAACGGCCCGCAACATAGCCCGTTTAAAAAGCGATGGAGTTAGGTTTGTGGAACCGATTGCCGGTGAACTGGCATGCAAGACAGTGGGCACCGGCAAATTAGAAGATGTTGAGAATATCGCGGCCCAGGCGATGGCGATGCTCAAAGGAACAGGTCACAGTGCTCGCGACCTGGAAAATGAGCGCGTCGTCATCACAGTCGGCGGGACAAGAGAAGCGATCGATCCGGTCCGTTTTATTTCCAACCGCTCCTCCGGAAGAATGGGATTCGCACTGGCCCGGGCTGCGTTTGAAAGAGGAGCCGAAGTCACGGTAATAGCCGGTTCTACGTCCGTCGACCCCCCGACCGGCCCGAGAATTATAAATGCATTGTCGGCGGCGGAAATGCACGAGGCTGTGTTTGAAGAAATTAGTGACGCCACAGTGTTTATAGGCGCGGCGGCGGTTGCGGATTACCGGCCTAAGAGCGCCGCGGCTTCAAAGATAAAAAAGAAGGACCGCGATGAGATGTCGCTGGAACTGGAAAGAACAGAAGACATTCTGGCCAAGGTTTCGAGCACGAGACGTAACGGCGTGATTGTGGCTGGTTTTGCTGCCGAAACCACGAACGTCGTCGAGTACGCCACTGAGAAGCTAAAGAAGAAAAACCTTGATCTGGTGATTGCGAACGACATCACAAAAGACGGCGCTGGATTCAACTCAGAAACGAATATCGCCTCTATCATCGAGAAGGGAGGAGCCGCCGAGAATCTTCCCAAGATGTCGAAGCTCGAGTTGGCACACGTGATCCTCGATCGAATCGCGAAGATAAGAGATGCCGGAAAATAGTCACCAATCATTGGCAGACGAATTGAGAGAGCACCTTGTTTACATGTCTGAACTCGGTGTGCATGAGGTTGATGCTGCCGTTCCAATGGTGCCCCACCGCGAAGCCAGCACCTCAGTGGGAAAAATAGATGAACGCGTGCCCGCTTCTGAGATCCCGGAGATCTTGTCTTCTAAATTCAAGACGAACACGGAAGAAACACCAAGAATGGCACCAGCCCGAGGAAAGCGTGACTTATTGGGTGGCACAAAGCTCTCAGATGTTACGGTCCCTGCAGAAAGTAAGCGAATTGCCCCTAAACAAGAACACAGAAAAGAAGAACCCGATCCGCCCGCCCAGGAAGAAGAAATGGAATCCGTTGAATCAACTCTGCAAAACGACAGTCTGGAAACAATACGGGCCGAGATTGGCAGCGACTGCAGTCGGTGCCAACTATGTGAGGAAAGAACCCAGGTGGTAAACAGCGTAGGCAGCGCGAAAGCTCAGCTGATGGTTATCGGAGAAGCCCCCGGGGCTGACGAGGACCTAAAGGGCGAACCGTTCGTGGGCAGGGCCGGAAAACTCCTTACCAAGATCCTGGAATCGATCGGTTTCGAGAGAAGTGATGTTTTCATTGGAAACATTAACCGCTGCCGACCGCCGCAAAACAGACAGCCGACGCTGGAGGAATCGGCAATGTGTAAACCGTTTCTCCTACGGGAGATCGAGGTCGTGAATCCTAAGGTGATCGTAGTGCTCGGTAATACAGCCACAAAGAATCTGCTTGAAACCACGACGGGTATAACAAAGCTCCGCGGTAATTTCGTTGAGAAGTTTGGTGTGAAAGTAATGCCAACTTTCCATCCGGCCTACCTGTTGCGCGATCCGAGAAAGAAACGAGAGGTCTGGGAGGATATGAAGAAGATTAGAGATTTTCTTGAATCCTCGAATGACTAATTTCCTCTAGTCAAACTTGTTCAGGCCCTTAAACTTAGCCATCAACTGCCGATAGATTCGGAAGGGTCTTTTGTTTGCAAACGCACGGTACATGTCATTGGCCTGCAGTGAGAAAAGATAACCGACGTGGTTATTTAAGAGCATATCCAATACCGGCGGGCTTTTGTGAACAGGAAAATCTCCTATCTCGATAACAAAGACAATCGCTGGAAGATTGTACCCGCGATACGGAATTCCTTCCTTTTTAAGATAATCGATACAATCGGCAATTCCGTTATAAGTGACGACCGCGTCGTGAAAAACGATTGCGCCGTTCTCATCGAGAATATCCAGGCAAAATCGAAAGTCCCTGAAAGCCGCCTCGTCCGTGTGTTCGCCGTCTATAAAACAGAGCTGGATATTATCCCTGATTTGTGAAGGGTCTATTTCGCCGGTATCTCCGTCGATCGTTGTTATCTTCTTGAGCCCATCTTCCGAGACGTCCCTTAACAACTCAAGCATTCGTTCCGTGGAATTGTTTAGATATGTGTAATCAACTCCCCGTTCGTCAGGTTGTACAAGGGGGCGCTTATCAATCGAATAAATCGTTGAACACTTTTCGTCCAACAGATGCGGCTGGATGCTCCCTCCAAGATACGAACCGATCTCCAGGTAGTTATAACCGGGCACCAGCGAACGGACTGCAAACTGGCACGCCAGGAGCGAACGTTTGTCCTCGTCTACGGACTGACTCTCGATCTTTTCGAAAAGACCCAGGTCTAAACTTGAAATTCTTGACTCGAAATCGGCCATGAGCAAATAAGCGCGGAACCCGTTCAGCTAAGTATTCGGTTTAAGCATTTGTTTTTATCATTTATATTTCAAATTGCAACATATATCGAAGATTGAAGTTGCCGAAAGTAAGATGAAACCAAAATTACTAGATTCCAGGAAAGTTTTTGACGGCCGTGTCTTTAGCATCTCAGAACACGAAATCGAGGAAGAGGGCAGAAGATATATACGTGAGATAATCGATCATAACGGGAGCGCAGTTGTACTTCCGATTCACTCTAACGGCGATTTCGAACTAATCAGGCAGTACCGTCACGCATCCGGTGATTTCCTGATCGAGATTCCCGCCGGCACTATTGAGCCCGGTGAGTCTCCATTAGACTGTGCGACCCGGGAGGTTGAGGAAGAAACCGGCTATCGCGCGGGCAGTCTGTCAAAAATTACAGAATTTTATGTTTCTCCGGGCTTCCTCTCCGAGAAAATGCACCTTTTTGCCGCGTCTGACTTAACAAAATCGGTACAAAACACAGACGAGGACGAAATAATTCAGAATTTTCGCGTGAGTCCCGAGGAGGCCCTTGAATTGGTTCATAACGGGGGCATTAGCGATGCCAAGACGATGATCGGGATTTTGCTGACCCAAAACGCCGAATTCACTAATAAATAAAAGCACTTGGCGCCTTGACGATATATGCCTGTTTCGGTATTCTAACCGTTCGCATTTTCGCGAAAATTTTTGTTTGAGAAGCAATAGTTATGAGTACCTATTTCCCAAGTGGAAAAGACCTGGCAGACAAGCGTAAGTGGTATGTTGTCGACGCCACGGACAAGACAGTCGGAAGACTTTGCACAGACATCGCAATGATTCTGATGGGCAAGAATAAACCCGACTGGACTCCGTTCCTGGACACCGGCGACCACGTCGTTGTAATCAACGCCAGACACGCAAGAATCAAGGGCGCAAAGGCTGACCAAAAGGCCTATCACCGTCATTCGGGTTATCCCGGCGGGCTCAAGACCACATCCTATCGCAGGATGATGGATAAGAACCCTGAGAAGGTGATTGAACTTGCCGTACAGCGCATGCTGCCCAAAACTAAACTCGGAAAGGCTATGTTCAAGAAGCTCAATGTTTATGCAGATGCAGAACACCCGCACGGAGCTCAGAAGCCGGAACCGATTGAGATTGAAACTATTTAGTCCTGATTACGGGATTTCATTATGGCAGACACACAGTATTACGGAACCGGGCGCAGAAAGAACGCAGTAGCCCGTGTTTATCTAAGGCCCGGGAAGGGAGCAATTACCGTGAACCGACGCGAGTTCGAGAATTATTTCCCGAACGAAGCGCTTCAGATGATTATCCGCCAACCTTTGACGTTGACGGAGACGGTCGAGAATTTTGACATTCTTGTGAATGTTAGCGGTGGTGGAAATTCCGGACAGGCCGGAGCGGTTCGTCACGGCATTACCCGTGCTCTCTTGGAGTTTAATTCAGACCTGAGACCGGTTCTTAAAAAGGCCGGTTTGATTACTCGCGATCCTCGTAAGAAAGAACGCAAGAAGTACGGTCAGAAGGGCGCCCGAGCAAGGTTCCAGTTTTCGAAACGTTAGATTTACCTGGTGCGCCTTGAGCGCACCTTATTCCATTGGCGGGATTTATTGGTTCAAAGCGATCTCGCCGAGTACATAAACCAAGACAGGAGAGTTGATTTGGCTACAGTAACGATGAAAGAACTCCTAGAAGCAGGGGTTCACTTTGGTCACCAGGTTCGCCGTTGGAACCCGAAAATGAAAGATTACATTTTCGGCGAACGAAACGGCATCTACATCATTGACCTTCAGAAAACACAAAAGCTTTTTAGAGACGCATTGGCATTTATTCAGGACTTTTTGTCCGAGAATCCCAATGCGAAAGTGTTGTTTGTCGGGACGAAACGACAGGCGCAGGACGCGATCGTCGAAGAATCCCAGCGTTGCGAACAATACTACATCCACAACCGTTGGCTCGGCGGATTGATGACGAACTATAAGACAGTTCAAAACTCCATCAAACGCTTGAAGGACATCGAAGCAATGGCTGAAGACGGCCGCGCTGAGAAACTTACAAAGAAAGAGCGACTCGGTCTGGATCGCGAGCACAACAAGCTCATGAAGAACCTTGCAGGTATTAAGGACATGCAGGGACTTCCGGATCTGTTGTTTGTAATCGACGTCCGAAAGGAAGAGATCGCAGTGGCCGAAGCCAACAGGCTCAACATACCGGTCGTAGCTGTAGTGGATACAAACTGCACGCCGGAAGGTGTTGATTACGTGATTCCCGGTAATGACGATGCTCTTAGAGCGATTAGGCTTTTTACTTCAAGAGTAGCTGACGCAATTCTCGAGGGTCGTAACGTAGCGACCGAAGGAATGGCTGAAACTGCAGCCGAAGAACAGGCTGATGAAGCCGCCAAAAAGGCTGCGACGGAAAAAGCGATTGAACCGTTTGCCGATGCCAAGCCCGAAGCTAAGGCTGAAGAAGCTAAGGCTGAAGCTGAAGCCAAACCCAAGGAAGAGAAAGCTGAATCGAAGCCCAAAGCAGAAAAGGCGGAAGAGGCAAAAGCCCCGGCTTCTGAGAAGAAGGAAGAGGCTTCGGCTGAAAAGGCTGAAGCGGATAAGAAAGAAAAAGCTCCTGCGGTTAAAGAATCGAAACCGGCTAAGGAAACTAAGCCGGCTGATGAAGCCAAGAGCGACGACGCCGAAACGAAGAAGAAAGACGACGGCGACAAAGAAAAAACAGAAGCTTCGGCAAATTGATCTTTTAATTTTATGTTTGATAACACGTAGCTCTGGGTTTAACGCGGGCTACGTTTTTTTGTGAAAAGATTTTTAGAGGTAAGAAATGGCAGAAATAACAGCGAGTATGGTAAAGGAGCTCCGGGAAAAGACCGGGGCCGGGATGGTTGATTGTAAGAACGCACTTGTTGAGGCGGATGGTTCGGTTGAAAAAGCAATTGAGTTGCTCCGAAAAAAAGGAATGGCTACGGCAAGCAAGAAAGCTGGAAGAATTGCGGCTGAAGGTGCGGTCGGCTCGTATGTACATATGGGCGGCAAGGTTGGCGTCCTAGTAGAGATCAACTGTGAAAGCGACTTTGTTGCCCGTGGTGATGAATTCCAACAACTTGTTAAGGACATTGCTATGCACATCGCCGCTGTGGATCCGAAGTACGTTCGCCGCGAAGACGTGCCTGAAGGCGACGTCGAAAAAGAACGTGGTATATTGCTTGAACAGTTAAAGAACGACGAAAAAAACGCCAGCAAGCCGGAAGAAGTTCTTCAAAAGATCATCGATGGCAGGTTGAATAAGTTTTACGAAGAGATCGTCCTTAACGAGCAGCCGTTTGTAAAGGATCCGAGCAAGACAGTAGCGGAATTAATTACTGAAAAGATTGCTTCGATCAAAGAAAACATTTCTATCAGGCGTTTCTCTCGATTCAAGATGGGCGAGGGCCTTGAGAAGAAACAGGATGATTTTGCGGCTGAAGTTGCGTCGATGGTAAATCAATAAGAAATGATTTTGCTTCGATCTATCAGGAACCGATTATGAAACCAGCTTATGAAAGGATATTGCTCAAGCTCTCGGGTGAGGCTCTTATGGGTGAGCAGAGCTACGGGATTGATACTCAAGTAGCAAGGTCCGTAGCCGATCAGATCAAGGCCGTTCATGAAAGAGGCGTTGAAGTCGCTGTCGTTGTGGGTGGTGGCAATATCTTTCGTGGCGTTTCACAATCGGCCGGTGAAATGGACAGGGGCAGCGCGGACTATATCGGAATGCTTGCCACGGTAATGAATGCCGTTGTCCTACAGGACGCGCTTGAAAAATGCGGTGTATATACGCGGGTTCTTTCGGCAATTGATATTCCGCAGTTGGCGGAACCTTTTATACGAAGGCGTGCTGTGAGACACCTTGAGAAAGGCAGAGTTGTAATCTTTGGCGCTGGTACGGGTAATCCGTACTTCACCACAGACTCCGCAGCGGCATTAAGAGCACTGGAGATCAAGGCTGAAGTGATCATGAAAGGTACGAAAGTCGATGGAATCTATGACGACGACCCTGTGACAAACAAGAACGCCAAAAAGTTTGACCGCATTTCTTATCAGGATGTATTAGAAAAACGCCTGAAGGTTATGGATTCTTCTGCGATTTCTCTTTGCATGGAGAACAATCTTCCGATCATGGTCTTCAATATGAAGAAGAATGGAAATATAATGAAGGCTGTTGAGGGCGATCTTTCAATCGGTTCCCTCGTTACAGCCAACGGGAAACCGACGGCCGCAGGGTAGAGTCAGACAATAGGAGGAATATGGGACTGAATTCGATCATTAACGAAACTAAACCGAAAATGAATGCGGTTGTCGATGATTTAAAGAGAAAGCTGGCTGCCGTGAGAACGGGGCGGGCGAGTACCGGAATTCTGGACAATATTGTCGTTGACTATTACGGCACGCAGACGCCTTTGAATCAAATGGCTTCTGTTAGCGTCCCGGAACCCCAGCTATTGACGGTCCAGCCGTGGGATGCGACTCAGATTGACGCTATCGAAAAGGCGATTAATACCGCAAACCTCGGCATCAACCCTTCAAACGATGGAAAGCTGATTCGCCTACCAATTCCGCCGCTCAATGAGGAACGCCGACAACAATTGGCAAAGCAGGTTCATGAAATTGCAGAAGAACACCGGATCGCAGTGCGAAACGTCCGCCAGCATTCAAACAACGACTTAAAGAAGCTCCTGCATGACAAGGAAATCTCAGAAGACAATGAAAGAATCGGTCTAGAAGAGGTACAAAAGCTCACGAATGAGTTTGTCGGGATGATCGATGACCTAGCGAAGAAAAAGGAAGAAGAGATTCTTACCGTTTAGCCGCACTTGGAATTGGCATTGGTTAAAGACCGGCATTGTGCCGGTCTTTTTTATTCTCCTGACAAAAACAATTCGTCTGCAACCTCGCCGTTGACCTCTACGGTTTTCGACTTAAATACGGCATATATAGTCATGCCTGATACATCAAACTTCTGGGCGTATTTAGTCGGAATTATGATTCCTTCGTAATCTGAATACTTATCTACTTCCACCAGGGTCGTAACTTCCCTGCCCCCAACGAAATAGCTCGAATTGTAACTTTTAACTCTTCCCGACTTCTTGTTCAAAATGAAATCAGTGTAATAACCCTCCGGCGAAGACATTCGAAATCCATTCTTTTGCTTCTCTTCCGTTTCCGTTATCTCGAACCCTTCATCGCCGTATCGTTGGAGGAGCATCAGCCCGACGCGATTGATCGGAGGCAGTGTAAACCCTCTTGAGGGAGAGGTTACAGTGTTCACACCATCAAATATCTGCACGAACTGAACAAAGCCTCCGTCAATTTCGAGTCGATATTTTTCTCCTGAAAACACTTGCAGGAATTTCGCCGGAATAGCCTGGTTGGCGGCTGACGAGGTTACATCAACAGAACCAGACATAGTAAGGGTGGACATGGATTTCAGTTTCTCGCCGCCATGGGCCTCAAATGCCTTCTTTGCGAGGGTCTCCGGAACAGATGCAACCTTGGGATTCTGAGGAACGTCCTGCGCGGAAACAACTCCGAAACTCAAAGCGATAAGACAAAGACAGATGCAAAAAACGTATTTCATGAAATGGATACGAATCGAATCATGATCCGGTTTAAAAAAGAAAGGGCAGAAACCTTGTGAGTTTCTACCCAAGAAGTCTTGAAACCGGCTGACTTACCAGCGGAACCTAAGCCGAAGCTCGACTGTCCTGTTTCCACCGGAAGAACCGCCTCTTCCAAATCCGCCTATCGTATTTGTTGACTGGCCGAATAGGTTGGAGCTGATCGTGCCTACGGGGGCGTTCTGGTTATTTGTATTTAGCAGATTCCGGAACCGCAGACCAACGCTTAGGTTGTAAGGGCTCCTGCCACCTCCGCGGCTCGAACCGCGCCTGCCGCCGCCAAAAACGTTTCCTCCACGTCGACCGCCTCTTCTGCCGCCGCGACCGCTTGAATTACTCGACTGGCTCTGCGCCGTGTCCCCGCTTCCGCCAAAACCAAAATTCTTGTCAATACCAAGATTGATCGTAAAAAACGAAGGGCCCCTGCCAAAGTTTCTCGGAATGATCGCATTAGGATCGTTCCCCGCTGTATCACACCACGAAGCTGTGATTCCGTTCGCGAGGCAAGCATCCGAAAGTTCGGCGAACGTTGGGCGATCATTAAATATCGAATCCCCGTTTCGATCCTGTCCTGCTGTTATATCAAAGGGAGTACCTGAACCTGCAATTACGAACGGCCTTAGACTAATTCCACCCCAGGGAAGCCCTACCGAGCCCCCAAGGAAAAAGAAGTGCCTGCGATCACGGGAGGAACTTCCCTCGTCCAAGTTCACATCATAACTATATGACGGAAATCCACCATCAGAATTACCTTCAGTCTTTCCAAGCCTGTAGTTCGAGAAAAGCGTGAGCGACTGACTGAAAAACGTACGGAAACTAATGATCATCTGCTGGGAAGTTTGAACGCCGCTGGTCTCAAACTGATAAATATTTCCCGCGGTAGGATCCGGTCTCAATGCATTGAGAGCAATCTCGTCATCTACGGGGCAAACTGCGCCCGACGGGCAAACAGGTGCATTTATATTCCTCGATCTCAAAAGATGCAGGTTTTTAGATGCTACGTAATACACCGAGACAGTGGATCTGCCCGGCAGCTGCCGCTCATAACTAAACGCACCTTGAATCGTGTAGGGCGCCCGGGCATTCGGATCGATTACTCGAGGTGTACTGGAACCGGGCTCAACGTTTAAGAGTTGTGCTGCTGTCAACGTGTTAGCGACGCCGTTTAGCCCAAACACCGGCTGTCCAAGCAAACCAAGCGTGTCATTCGTTTGATTCAGAATAAACTGCTGTTGACTAACACCATCAAGCCTTTCTGCCGTTAAGACCGTATTCTGATTGAATCTCGAGTAAAAGACCCCGATACCGCCACGGAATACGTCTTTGGGAGCACGGGCTCCGCCGGCCCCTGGTGAATAAGCGAAATTCAGCCGCGGAGCGAAGTTCATTCCATCGCTGATGTTGGTTTGATTCTCATAACGAAGACCAAATCCAAGCGTAAGCCCGGGACTGACGCGCCAGTCGTCCATAAGGAACAATCCGATGTCGTACTGGCTAATTGATGCCAAAGGATTTCCATCGGTTATGCTGAATTGATTCGGGTTGTAACGCGGATCCGGGTTACCGAGAAGTTTCTGTCTGTATTGCTCGATTGAACTCACAAAAACATCATCCGCGGGGTCCGGAGTGCCGTTGTCATCTAAAAATCCCGAAAACGTATAGGTTCCGTTGTAATTCGATTCGGACCGGTCATCCAGGATTGCTCCTCGAACCCTGACCCCGAATTTGATCGCGTGCTGAGCGTCCTTACCCAGCGCGGTAGTCGTATAGTTCTGAAGTTCCCATCGCTTCGACCGATCAAAACTAAATCCGGTCGTAGCGCCTCCTCCGACAAATCCGGCTTGAACATTTATCGCCGGATCGGTGGAATCACCCATCCGGTCTGTACTGTCGCTACGGAACTGGAATCGCGTTTCGTTAACAGTCCTCGCATTAAGGATCGCAGTTTCCGTAAGCTGTAAAGTGTGCTCAGTGTTTTCACTTGAAATACCGCGGGTCGGCAGAGTAAAACCCCCAATGCCCTGATTCTCGCTGGTTCTCCTTTCGAACTCGTATCGTCCTACCAGGGTGTTGTTTTCGTTCAATTGGTAATCCAGCCTCGGGCTGATCGAAAACCTCTTGTTCGGAACTGTGAATTCCTGCTGGAAAGGCACGATATTAAACGCAGGATCGATAATCGTAGCATTGACGATCTGCCCGCTGCTTATATCGCGGTTATTGAGACTCAAGAAATATGAAGCTTTACCCTTAACCAACGGACCGCTGATGTTTCCACCATAAAACATCCGTCTGCTGTCAGCTTTGTTTTCGGAGAACGGATTTCGCGTGTTAAACGCGTCATCGTTGAAGTTAAAGTATGCTTGCCCTCGAAATTTGTCGGAACCTGGTTTCGTCAGGATCTCGATCCGACCGAATCCGAGCCTCTCGTATTCCGCCGAGAACGGATTTCTGTTGATCCGTATTTCTCTAATTGCTTCTTTGGGAGGGAGATTGCCGCCTTCGAAGCCATCAATATAGATCTGTCCCCCATTTGGTCCCGCAGCACCGCCTGCCAAAGCCTGCAGTGCCGTTTCCAGGTCATCAGGGTCATCAGGAAGGGCTTCAAGGTCTTCCTCCTTCAAAATCAACGCGCTGGCATTGTTCGCGTTGTCAGTTGAAACCGAGCCTTCGTCTTCAACATCAACCTGTTCGGTGATTCCTGCGACGCTGAGCAGCACAGGAATTTCGATACTCTTGCCCGCTTCGACCTCGATGTCAGTCGTTTCAAACACGCTGAACCCGGGAGACTCCGCCTTGAGCGAGTAGGTCCCTGCGACTAACCCGCGGATTCTGTACCTGCCGTTTTGATCTGTGACTGCCGAGAACTCTTTTCCCGCCTTGTCTACAGCTTTAACGGTCGCTCCGATCACCGCTGCACCCTGGCTATCCACTACCTGCCCGTCAATCGAACCGGCTGTTTGCGCCAACAACGCTGTAGTCGCCACTAAAGTAAGTGCTAAGACACCTACAATGGACTTAAATGAACTCATTATAATTTCCTCTGCTATTAACTGAAATAAAATATTGCTTACTAAAAATCCAACGCGTCCAAGCCCGGTACGGAAAGTGAACCGCCGACTCCGCGCCTGGAACCGCCACCGCTACTCGCTTTGGCAGTCAAAAATGGGCCAACACCCGAGAGCAGCTTTATCGCCGTAACCCTTCCGGGCACTTTTGGCTTAGAACTAGATGCGGCAATAAGATCGCCCGCTTTGAGATCCCCAACTGTTATCGTCGGAAACCGGTTCAACATTTGATTAATATCTCCGGGACCACGTCGGCCGCCACGCCCGGCGCCTCTTCCTTGTCCCGATCCACCGCCTCTTACCGGAGCGGCACCGCTCGCACTCATTTGCTGAAACCTGGCGAGTCGCTGCGCGATCTCGGCCGGAAATTCTTTTAAGAGTGATGTGTCAACGACGGCGATCGTTACATCTTTCTTCGTGATGAGATCTTCAACCGTAACCTCATTCTTTTCAACGTCTATAGACTTAACCTTCCCGGCGACAGTTACGAATGCACCCGTAACGATTTCCTCCGCCGCAAATGTTGTCCCGTCCTCTGAACGGTCTCCGAGAGCCTGTATGTTGTCTCCCTTCTCAATATCAGCAAAAACACCGTCAACCGCATCGCTATACCGGAAAGAACGCTCCGAATATCGTTTAAACTTCGCGTTTTCCTTCGGAGTCAACGTCAGAGTTGTGTCCGCACCGATGACACTACTGATTTTCACAGAAATTGTTCCGGCTGCGGAATCCGACGCCACCACCTTCCCTGAGATACCTCTTCTTCGCCACTCCTGGCGCTGCTGCTCGGCCTGAGCCTCCAAATCCGTGCCTTTTACGAGAAACATCTTGTTACTCGAGATCATGGATTTATCTTCCGAAACTTCACCGGTAACCAGCACCCGGTCTCCAACCGCGATATCCTCGAACGAGGCAGGCGTTGCAGCACTCAATTTGAGATTGTCCGGCGGCAGCCTTTTGTAAACTGTATTTGACAACAGAATCGCGTTGATTGTGCCGTCTTTTGTTTTCAAAACTATCTTGCTCGCTCCGATTTCCGTTACGACTCCAAGAGCGAGGTTTTTCTGAATCCCGATCTCAGGCAATTGAGACTGAGCAGCGGTGCTCAATGAGAAAAGAAATGTAATCGCGGCCATGGCGATGTATTTACGCATTAATAAAGCTCCTAAAATAAAAATCGGTGAAAACTTATGGTCACCGACTTAGACGATTATTTTATCTCTTTGGTTTACGTCTATTTGTAAAGATTTGTAAGGTATTCGTAAGCTTTCAACAACAGGATTCAACGATTCTACGCCGGATTCCAGTGAGAATTCTTTCGAACGGTTAATACGAGTCCGACACTTGCCGCGAAGAGCACGAATAACGCGATCACCCATACGAACGGAAGTGAGAGAAGCAGGGTCCAGAACAATGCACCGATCAGAATCGCAAATGTTTCCGACGGCTTTGAATCAGGATTAAAGAGACGTAAAATCCACTTCCCGATGCTAACCTGCATCACGACCCGGCCAAACACGTAAGCAAGAATAATCGAAACGAAGGCCATCAAGCTCAACAGACCGCTAATAAATCCCGGAAAAACAGCGACGCTCGTAATCACACCTATAGTTGTCAGCAGGAAGCCGGCAGCTCCGAACAAAAACACGTTAACCGGTGCGACCCTGTATCGAGTTACGGCTCTTGATACCGCTCCCGGTGAAACCAAGGTGAGCAGAAAACCAAGTACAAACCAAAATATGAGTGAAAAGATCCTTTGGATCAGAAATCCCCAAGAAAACTGCGGAGACAATAGCAACGAAGGGTTTTTTGCATAACTTCGAAGCTCTTCCTCGTAACCCGCATACACAAGTGTCTCCCTACCTGGAGCGCGGATCGGGGACCGGGATTCGGGCTTATAGGATCCACCGATGACAATGACGTCACCCATGATCTTCGCATCTTGTTTTTGGATTATTGAACCACCAATTGTAGCGACGTCTCCCGAGATTTCACCTTCAATAATGGCGTCGCCGCCAAAAACGAGAACCCCGCGTGCGTTTTGCTTCACGACGACGTTTTTCGCAAACGAGATCACTTCCTGATCCGGCGCGTTCTCGATTATCAGGGTTTCGTTTGAGTTCTCAGCCACCGTTGCCTGGGCAATCACGCCCGAAATACAACAAAGACAGATACTTAGGAGCAAGAGCTTCCTAAAGATAGTCCCAAAAGAGACGGTGTTAAAATTTGGCAGAAATGCTTCGAAATTCACTGCATTATGAACGGTGAAAACGCAGTATGTGTTTCGAAAATATTAGGACGGAAACAAACAAAATGGTGAAGAGAAGAATGATGGCCACTGAAGAGCCAAAAAGGAACTTCGAACAGACAGCGCCAAAAACAACCGATACAGCGGAAGCTCCGGCATAAATAAAATGTCCAAGCATCCCGATCAGTGCAAGAACGGCGGCCGGCAGTGCCGAAATCTCAGGTCCGACACCTGCCGCTTGAACCGAAACAGCGACCGCGGCGACAAATAAGAGAACTGCACCAACAAGGACCGCACGAGACCTTTCTTTTCCGCTACGAAGGCCATTCATGTCACTTTCCGCCGCGGCAGTGACTCTTTTGCTAAACTCGCCAGGCAATTTAACCGGCTCTTCATCAAGAAATATCTCCAAAGAGGACGAGACCATCTTCAATGAATTGAGATAGTTCGCACAGGAAGGACAGCTAGCGATATGAGATTCCGCAATGAGTTCTTCAGACGGAGAAAGATCACCGTCATAAAACGCGGCGATCATCTCCCGCTTACAAGAACCCCTGGATTTTGAAGACTCAGAACCCATTACTTCAGAAACTTAATCGTGAGCGGATACTCCCAAAACTCACCATTGTTAGCCTTAACAGCGGCAATAATCGGGAAAACCATTCCGCATATTCCAACTGCGATCGCTGTAAAGAATCCGATCAGCAATAACATCAGCGGGAGGCTGATAATAATGTAGATAAACGAAGAAATCAGCCAGTTCACAGCCATCTTTCCGTGTGCATCCAAAGCGGGCATCTCTTCCTTCTTAATCTGCCAAATCACAATCGGCAGCACGATACCGGCCGGCGGAAGCACAACATTTGCCAATTGTGAGAGGTGCAGAAACATGCCCATCTGTCTTTCTTCCTGAGTTTGAAGAGACATTCCCGGTTGGTGTTGCATTTCGTTCATATTTTGTTCCTTAATTAAATTCCCTTTAACCCACGTTCGATGAACATTTCACGCATCATCTCCCGTGCCCTAAACAACCTGTTTTTTACAGTTCCAAGCGGCAATTCGGTAATCTCCGCAATCTCCCCGTAACTCAGGTCCTTTCCGTGACGAAGAATAATCAACTCTCTGTAGACGGCAGGCAAACACCTTACAACAGCTTCTATCTCCCGTCTCCACTCGCTCTTTTCCCGGTCGTCCTCAGGAGTCGGACGGGGAGATTCAAGCTGAAGCTGATACGTTCCCTCATCTCCTTCGGTTTCAAGGCTTTGCTCTTTCTTTGAGTGTCTCCTGATGTGATCGATCGCGGCGTTATGAGCGATTCGATAAAGCCAGGTCGAAAACTTGTAGTCAGAACTGTACCTATCGAGCGATTTGTAGACTTTTATAAAGACTTCCTGAGTAACATCCAAGGCAGAATCGTAATCATTCAGCATTCTATAGACGTAACCCACGATTGGCCGTTGATATCTTTGAACAAGAGCTTCGAAACTCTCCTCCCGCCCTTTAAGAGACGCGGAAATCAGTTCTAAATCAGTCAACTTGCCGATTTTGGCTGGAATGGATTTTGATGACATGGTGATATGAATTACGCAAATATATGCGTTTTTGTTCCCCTAAAGCATATATCTTTGCACGAATTCGCTCAACAAAAGCAAACGGCCGGAAACTATTTAGATTAGCCACAGCCAAGCGAAGCAAGGCCGGCGGGAGCAGCCAGATCCTCAAAACTAAGATTTCCCGCCGGAATCTCGAATCCGAGGTCCTCAGGCGTGGCGATGTGCAAAACATTCCCGGTCGCTTCCCGGGTGATTTCGCTAATTCTTTCTCGATCAATTCCTGCGCCAAGAACGAGAAGTTTGGAAAGGTGCCCCTCGCCGCCGGTTGCGAACCTATCCTGATAATAGATAAGCAGGCGATAGACCTCGTCATCGATTTCAGACCTCTGGCATGTCACGGACCTGACAACAACAGGTTCTTTGTCACGCATCAGAAGGGCTGTGAAACCGTTCTCCTGTGTGCTTATCAGTAACGAATCCCCCGGAACACGCGAGAACCAGTTGGACTCTCCCAGCGGCCGCGGGAGTATCAAGCCCGCTTGCCAACCGAGCTCTTCAAATACCGCCTCGTATTCATCAAGCACGGTGTATTGAACCGCCGAGGCAAAGTAGCGCGGCCTTGAATCTGAAGCAGGTGAAATCTTGAACCGCGTCACACTCAGCTCACTAGATGACCCGCCAAAGGTATTCTCACACTTCCAATCAAGCACGTCCTCCAACTCGCTCCGCGACGCGGGTGCGTCATCTAAGGTAATAATCGATGTCCTTGTGGACGCAGAAGGAAGCGTTACGGACCACTTCTTCTGCGAAGCTAACCCGGCATCCGTGACCAACCGGTCCAAAACAGCTAGCAATCCAAAATGGTCCAGCACATTCGGGCTGTCAAATGAAGGCGAAAGAATCTCTTCTCCTACGGCTATCGTCGCTGCACTTCGAACGCCAAAACGGCCTCTGCCCTGTCTGCTCAGCGAGACAGCAGATACATTTCCGCTCCCGAATCCGATCGCCGCCTTTGGATAATTGGGATTTAACAGTGCTCCAAACATAATTAGTATTCGCTATAGGCTATCCCATCGGTATCGGTGCCTTCTGCAAGACTTTTCACATCGACAAGTCCCTGCTCTCCTTCATTGGAATTTGGGTCATCTCCCATAACCGGATCCCATTCACGTTTTTCGAGATTAACGGGATCCACGGGAACCTCTCTCAGGTAGCCGCCTTCAACCAGGTCTTCAATTGTCTGGGGAGCCACGTTCTTATCCGCCGTATATTGGTCGATCGCACGCCTCATTTGGAAAAGGTTCTCCTTGAGAACCGTTTCCCTGGCATGCTGAACGCTTCGCTGGTAAATGGGCAGAGCGACAGATAACAGTATGATCAAGATGAACATTGCAATGAGGAGTTCGAGTAGCGAAAACCCCTTCATACCGCCAATTCTCCTAGCTTTTACCCGTTCAATAAATCTCATTTTACGTCTTCCGATCCTACCAGTCGCTATAGTTCTCGCCGTTGAGCGCCGTCCCTTCCGAGCTCGATCGAACGTCAAATACATTGACTTCGTCCCAGCTTCCCGAGTCCTTGTCCTGGTAAGAAGAACGAATTTCCCAGTTTTCCTCTCCGGTCATCGGATCGACAGGAATACCTCGCGGCAGATACTTCTTGATAATCTCTTTTTCTTCGTTTATTTCAGTCGCGTTCTTGTCGTCAAACGCTCCGCGGCTTACTGCCTGCGGCGCTAATCCCCTGGACCTTACACGTACTCCCTCAACGAGGACGTCCAGGCTGGGCGGGTAGCGATCCAGATTCTCGGTATCAAATATGGTGCAATCATCGACCACTACCCGGCTTCGGGGATCTGCCGGAATATTCTGTCCGCCTCTTCCGCCTGCAGGATTGCCGCTTCTTACAGCCCCCACATTGCAGGCTCCCACGGTATCCCTGTGAAACGCGTCGATCGCATTTCGCAAGTCCCGGAGCGTCTGCCTCAAACGAACTTCTTTTTGACGCTTGATCGAGTTCTGAACCAGTGGAATCGTACCCAAAATCAAAATCGACAAAACAGTAAGGGTCGCCAGTAGCTCTAAAAGTGAAAATCCACCCGAAAAGGACGGGAATACCGGCCTTGAAACAAAGCGGATTTTCGTAAACAAGTTCATTCCTTACTACTCAACTGTTACCCGGAAGTTGCCGCCTGTTGCTGTCAGCATGTTCAGTATCTCCGGATCAAACTCCAGCTGCGGAAAACCGTCCCTGAGCGCTTCAATTTCGATAAACCCAAGTACACCGGAACTGTTTGCGGCGACATCGGTTACAGACGACAGCGAAACGTATAGCTTCCCGTTTTGATTGAAGAATGGGGTTGCTTCCGTATGTGCCAACGTCGGCCCGAATACATCGCCAAAGCTCACAGATTTGATCTTGACTGCGGTCTCATCGAAGCTGAAACCCAGGACCGCTGATCTAAAGGGCTCAGCGCTACGAACGATTACCGCCAACTTCAATGAATCTCCGACTTCCATCTCGGGAACTTTTGGCAGGATGCTCAAAGCAGCTGAAGGACCAGTTGAGTCGGCCATTTCAGCGTCTTCGTTATCCGCAATCGGAAGCGTCGCTGATTTCACCTGTTCCTTTGGAGACTCGTCAGCCTTATCCGGTGCAGATGTCTCTTTTAGGTTCACCTGCTCATCAGCTGATGCTCCAACCTTCAGGGTACGAGCCAAATCAATTGTACGGTTAGTCGATTCGATCGGCTTAATGATCCCTTCATCGGTCTTTGTAACGGGAAGCGAATCCGATTTTGTAACTTCTTCCTTCTTGGCCGAGGCGTCGCCATCCGGTTTCTGGTTCGCCGTCTTAGCAGAATTGTCGGCCCCGGTAGATTTCACATAGGTCGGCGCCTTTCTGTCAGGAAGCTGAATCTCGACTTTTGAGGGCAGCTTTCTGGCCAGGGCCTGCTGCCGTTCAATCTCTTCCCTGATCAACAAAGCGTCCAGACTTCCGCTTGTGGGTACCGCCAGACTTCCTGTCGGTCGCTCTATTACATCCTCCGGCAGAATGGCAGGAGCCCTGATCACCCTTGGCGTCACGGCAATCACAATATCAACCTGACTGTTGTCACGGGTCGGCGCGGTAAACAAACGTCCCAGAACCGGTATCCATCCCAACCAGGGGATTCCCTCGCGGCCTTTGCTCTGGTTATCCTGAGCGACGCTGGCAAGGAGAAGAGTCTTATTGTTCTGGACCCTCGCAGTTCCCTTGATAGTTCGTTCCGTGAAAGTAGGCGTAAGGCTACTTCGGTTCACGACATCTTTTGACTCGATCTCCATCGCGACCTGAACATCCTGGTTCGGAAAAACGATCGGTTTAAACTTTAGCGTCAGTCCAATCTGCTCATAGTTAATCACCGGGAAACCGGTGCCGAATATATTGTTGTTCGTCTGGCCCTGTGTACTATTGTTGAAGGAGGAAACGCTTGCCGTTTGTACAGGTACCCTTTGTCCTATCCGTGCGGATGAATCCTCATTGTTAAACGCATGAATCTGCGTAGAAGCGAGCAGCTTAGTCGTATCTTTGCGTTGAAACGCGGCGATTGAAGATGAAGGGATCGCAACACCTATATCCCAAATAGGAAACAGCGTTCTGCCGATCACCGCCCGATTCAGGCCTCCAAGCGTCGAAAGCCTTGACTGATCCCCGACTTGATTACCGATTTCCAAAAGATCGGTTTTCGATACCTCGAAGATCTTTACGTCCATCACGACCTCGGCGCGGTCCTTATCAAGCGAACTGATCAATTGCTCCATCAGCCTAATGTTTTCAGCTGTATCTCTGATCGTTATGGAGTTTGTGTCCTCATCGGTAAGCACTATGGTCGGGGTTCTTCCGGGCTGCGCCGGAATCGCTTTCTGGATAATCGCCGCAACATCTTTTGGATCGGCGTTCGCCAAATAGAAAGTCCTGAGAACCAATTGCTGGAAGAACTGCCTGCGTGTGGATGCCGCAACAATAATCGTCCGCGGACCAACCTTTTCGAAAAACAGACCTTCCTGAAGAAAAATATAGTCGAGGGCTTTTGCCGCGGTTACATTCTTGAGCTCAATCTTGATCCGCTTCGGCGACCTAAAAGAGTTGGTATCGAAAAGAACGTTCAGATCAAGGTCTTTCGCCAGTTCACGAATAAGGAACTGCAAGTCCACCCCTGATGGAAACGGCACATCCCGTAGTTTCTCGTACCTTTGCGGAACAGCAACATCGTCAGGAACAGCGGGTCGGTCCAGCCCCGTTTTTACAAGCTTCACATCGCTATCGACCTTGTCCGGATCCTTTCCATCCATCACGGCTTTTTGCATCCGCAGCATCCGAGCCATTTCAGATTTCGCCAATTCGTTAACGGGATCGTAACCATAGGCCTTCCGGTACGCTACATAAGCGCCTGCAAAGTCCTTTTCATCCGCAAGAAGCCTGGCCTTCTTCATAAACATCTGCGATGCATTAAACAAAGCACGGATGTAGTGCAGCCTGTACTCGGGATTCTTTGGGTTGTCGGCGACGGCAACCGCAAAGTCCTCGACAGCTTCATCCCATTCCTCAGCAATTTCGTGTTTGAGGCCTTTCTTAAAAAACTTTTTACCATCCCCGAAAGCCAAAGTGGCGGTTGGCCCGAGAAGGCAAACAAGCATTAACAATGCAACAAAGTAACGGAACGTGGCTGAGATCTTCATAATTTTGGTTTGTTGAAGGTAGATGGAATTCTAATTCAAGAACCGACTAATGGGTACACGCCGGAAGGAACTCAAAGTTTCAAAAAGAGGAATCAAAAAAAGACTCTCTTATTCTGTATCTAAGACCTAAAAATTGCAAATACGGAAATCGCACCAAAAAGCCCGTAAATACGAACCGAAACGGTGGTTACTCGACGAAGGTTACACGGTTTATTTCATGAAGTGTCGTGATGCCGTCAAAAACTTTTACAAGCGCGGAACCCCGCAGGCTTTTGAGGCCTTCTTTTTCGGCCCGGTTTCTGATTTCTGACCCAGGCCTCCTTTCAATAATCATTTCGCGGATACGATCCGACATATCCAGCAATTCGTGGATCGCGGTCCTGCCCCTGTAACCAGTGTGATTACAGGCATCGCAACCAACATTTTGGAAAAAGGTCTCTCCCACAAATCGATCCACGTCCAGGTTTGATTCCTCAAGCTCTTCTTTTGTGACCTGATAAGGCCGCTTGCACGTCGAGCACAATACCCGGACCAGTCTTTGAGCCAGCACACAGTTAAGAGATGCAACAAAGTTATAAAGATCGACCTTCATATTCAGAAATCGGCCGATTACGTCGATAACGTTGTTGGCGTGGACGGTAGTGAAAACGAGGTGACCGGTGAGCGCTGAGTTGATCGCAATATCTGCTGTCTCTTCGTCGCGAATCTCTCCGACCATTATCTTGTCCGGATCGTGACGAAGTATTGAACGAAGTCCTCTTGCAAAGGTCAGTCCTTTCTTCTCGTTAACGGGAATCTGTACGATTCCGTTGAGCTGATACTCGACCGGATCTTCGATCGTGATGATCTTGTCTTCTATGTTCCTGATTTCATTCAGAGCACCGTAAAGGGTCGTCGTTTTTCCGGAACCGGTCGGACCGGTAACAAGGACCATTCCGTAGGGTTCCTTGATAAAGTGCCTGAACCGGGCAAGCTCCTCGGCTTCGAACCCGACTACATCAAGACTCAGGTTTTTGAATTCTTCCGAGATCTGCTCCTTATCGAGAATACGGATAACAGCATCTTCGCCATAAACAGTCGGCATTATGGAAACACGGAAATCTACAGTCCGTCCTTTGTAACGGACACGAAACCTTCCGTCCTGGGGGATTCGCCGTTCGGCGATATCCAATTCACTCATTACCTTGATCCTGGATATCAACGTTTGGTGATATGCGATATCGATCGGGTCGACCTTTGCATAGAGTGCTCCGTCGATCCGGAACTTAACCTGGACATCCCGTTCCCGGGTCTCGATATGGATATCCGACGCTCTGGACTCCATCGCGTTGTAAATGACTGTATCAACCAGTTTTATGATCGGAGACATCTCCGAATCCGTCGCCAAGCGATCGAGGTCCAACACCTCTTCGCCTTTCTCTGTTTCCTTTACAAGCGAGATCTTGAAGGTGGACGCAGCTTCCTGCATTACCCGTTGCGTGGCGTCACCTTTTTTCAAAACAACATCGATCGCACCGGACGTGGAAACATACGGCACGATGCGAACGTTCAGAGCATTTTCGAGTTCGTCGAGAGCTTCGAGATTTGTAGGATCCGACATTGCGGCGTGCAGGTTGCGGCCTTCCCTCTTGAGCGGTACAAACTGATTGCGCAGCATCAGGTCGACCGGGATTGAGGCAAGCTCTTCGTAATCGATCGGCGACTCCTTATCCGGCGGCAGCAAATCTATGTATGGAAGCCTGTAGCGCTTCGCAACTTCCTTTGCGGCAGTGACTTCCGGCGGTTCATTCTCAATGAATTCCCCCAATTCAATTTTTGGAGAGCTCGTATTTCCGGTTTTTGTTTGATTTGCCATTTTCTATCTCCCTCCAAACGGCCCGGATGAAATCGCCTGAATGATCGGCAAATATATCGCGAGCAAAATTATCACGACAACCGCCGCCATAAATACAAGTATGATCGGTTCCAGCAATGTCGTGAGCTGTTCGAGCCGCACCTCCGACTCTGCGTCATAAAACTCCGCGACCTCGTCCAGCATTTCCTTGAGGCTGCCCGAGTTTTCACCAATCCCGATCATGTCCAGCCCGAGTGCTGGCATCCAGTTCGCTGTTTCAAGCGCTTCCGTAAAGGAACGGCCCTCACGAATCATCGGCAGAACTGACTGGCTTCTACGCCGAAGCTCGAGATTTGTGATCGCCTGCGAGGATATATCCCACGAGTCAGGAACAGTCAGTCCTCCTGAGATCAACGTCGACAAAGAACGGGACAATTGTGCCGCCGTCATTTGTTTGATCAGTTCGCCCCCGAGCGGGCTGCGCAAAAGGATCTTGTGCAGCATCAGCTTCCCGCTATTGGTCCGAAGCCAAAGGAACAGCGAAACGATCAGGATTATCAACAACGGAAGTATCCACCAAATATTCCCGGCAACAGCCGTCGATATCGTCAGAACGATAAGAGTCACCGTTGGCAATCCGCTGGCGGTATTCAACCCCTCGAACAAATTCGACATCCGCGGAACGATATAAAGCACCAGAAATCCGACCATTAGCGTCGCCGCTAAAAGGAGAAAAGCCGGATAGGCGAGGACGCTTCTCAGCTTTCTTGAGATACCGACGCTGCGTTTCAGGTAATGAACATATCTCGCCAGGACTTCATCAAGCGAACCGCTTCTCTCACCTGCATGAAGAGAGGCTGTATAAATTCGCGGAAATGTTCTTTGTGATTCGAAGGCGTCAGAAAGGGGTACACCCGTTCGAATTTTCTCTTCCACATCCGCCAGCACGGTTCGCAAGGCAGCGGAGCCTGACCTTTCCTTTAGAAGCCCGATCGCCTGCAAAACAGGAATACCGGCCCGAAGCAACGCCGAAAGCTGTTGGTTAAACAACAGAAAATCAGAAGACTTTACCTTATTCTTACTGCCGCTAGTGCCGCCCGTGAGCACGGCCCCGAGTCCGCCTTCCGACGTCGAGACAGTAAACACGCGGAAACCCTCGCCCTCAAGCCGATTCTTTGCTTCTGCCTGATTCGAAGCTTCAACGATTTTTGTGATTACTTCCCCAGAAGGAGTTCCAAGGCGACAAAGGAATTCTGCCATTTGTTAAATGTTTCCGAGTTTCTTTCGAGGACCGAGCTAATTGCACAGATTATATCACGCTTTGCCCAATCAAAAAGTTGCGGGCGTTACTGTTTTTTGAAGGAATAAACTACACGGAACAACGTATTTATGAGTTAGCACATCAAAAAATAAATCTTGCATACGATATGAAGGTTTCTTAAGATGGTTAGAAAGGTCTATCCGGAGAAATTATGACGTTAGAGGAATTGTATGGTCGGCACAATTTGTTGGGCCGACTTGTTTTTGCTTTCTTCGTGGTTGCGTTTGGAGCTGTCACAGTATTTGCTCAGGACCCCGCGCCGACTCCTCCGAAACAGGGAGACAAGAAAGCAGGCCAAATCACTATCGATACCGACCTCGTAACGCTGACCTTAACGGTAACCGATAACTATGGGCGCTTTGTTTCAGGCTTGGACAAAGACGCTTTTACGGTCTGGGACCAAAAACAAAAGCAGAAAATCACATTTTTTAGCGATACCGATGCTCCTGTCTCAATCGGTATTCTTTTTGACGTCTCCGGTTCGATGAACGGAGACAAGATAGCTAAGGCCCGAAACGCCCTCGAGCGTTTTATTTATACGAGTCACCCGCGTGATGAGTATTACCTGATCGCATTCAACAAGCGTGCGCAGCTCTTAATGGACCGGACCCGGGACGGTGAAGCGGTCCTAAACCGGCTAACTCTTGTCGAACCAAAACACAACACAGCTCTCTACGATGCTTGTTATCTGGGCGTGGAACGAGTCACACGCGGTACACACCAGAAGAAAGCGCTTCTCATAATCAGCGACGGGCAGGATAACGCATCGCGTTATAACTTCAAGGAAGTCCGCAGGTTGATGAAGGAATCCGATGTCGTCATCTACTCCGTTGGAATTATGGATCTTCACGACGCCTCCTCTTTCGAAGGCATGCAGGGACAAGCTTTTCTCGATGAGCTTTCAAGCGTGACGGGAGGAAAGTCCTTTTACCCGACAACCGAAGTCGAAATGGACGAGATTTTTGAGCGAATTGCGCTTGAATTAAGGCATCAATACTCGATTGGCTACACTCCCGACGACTTCTCGCCAAATGGCGACTGGAGAAAAGTTAAAGTTAAGGTCAAACGCGTAACGGGTTTGGGGCGTCTAACAGTCAGACATCGAAGCGGCTACTACGCCACGCCTCGAATTAAGAAATAATTGTTAGCACCCAAAGAGATAATTGCCATGCACGTGAACCGTTCTTCCGTTACGATTTTTCTGACTCTATTCGCGGGCGCCCTGCTCGCATTTAGCGCCCTTCTTCCTGTAGAAGCTCAGACCGATAGCCCGACCCCCAAACCGTCACCAACGGTGGATCCAGTGGGAACACCGCCACCGCTGGTAATTGAAAGCGACGGCGAAATCGTTATCGAAACCGAACTCGTGAACCTCAATGTCCGAGTGGTGGACAGGTTTAACCGTTCTGTCGCAAACCTAAAACAGGGTGATTTCCAGGTCTATGAAGACCGTGTACTCCAGCCGATAGGATTCTTTTCTACCGAAGAGGTTCCAACGAACTATACGCTCGTTATCGACAACTCCGGTTCGCTCAGAGAACAACTCGAACAGGTTATCGACGCCGGAAAGACAATTATCGGGACAAATCGTCCGGATGATGAGACAAGCATCATCCGATTTGTCAGTTCGGACAAGATCATGCTCGAGCAGGATTTCACTTCTGAAAAGCAGGATTTGATGGATGCTCTCGACAATCTGTATATCGAAGGCGGTCAGACGGCAATTATCGACGCGGTCTATCTTGCGGCCGATAGAATCAATGAATACGAGAAGGTCCGAAATGACGCGAAGCGAAGGGCGCTGATCCTTGTAACCGACGGTGAGGATCGAGACAGTGTCTACAACGAAAAACAGCTCTTTGAATTGCTGCGCGAAACGAATGTCCAGATCTATGTGGTCGGATTTGTCGAAGAATTGGATTCCGATGGAAGCATCATCCGCAAGAGCCCCCAAAAGAAAGCAAAGAAGTTCCTGACAAGACTCGCCGAAGATACCGGAGGGAAGGTCTATTTTCCAAAAGCAACGAACGAGCTTCAGAGTATCGCGGTCGATATAGCAAACGAGTTGCGGACTCAATACTCGATCGGATATGTTCCGACCAACGACAGAAAAGACGGCACTTTCCGCAACATACGGGTCGTCGTGAAGGAAGGTCCTAATAAGCAAAGAAGGATCGCTCTCACCAGAACCGGCCGTGTCGCCGAACCCGAGTCGACTGACAAGCCCGTCATCCGTAAATCCAACTAAGCCAGACAATTAGCCCTCGTAGGGCGGTTCCTGATGGCTATCAGAGCCGCTTGCGTTAGCGAGCGGCAGGAAACTTCGCCGCGGATTAAATCGGATGATAGCGGATCTGCGCCGAAGATCCCTCTAGCCACGAAATACACGAAACAACACAAATCTAGGCCCCTTCAGAACCGTCGGCGGTTGCCGCTGGCTATTAGAGCTCGCTTGCGGTACCGAGTGGCAGGAAACTTCGCCGCGGATTAAATCGGATGATAACGGATCTGCGCCGAAGATCCCTCTAGCCACGAAATGCGCGAAACAACACAATTTTGGCGCCGACCCCTGCCCCGGTCTCCGAAGGTGACATCTCAATAGCCAAGGGTCAGCAGCTTTTCGACCTGACCTCCGGAAACCGCCCCAAAACATATCGCGACGCTGAAGGCGTCGAATCGACAGCGAACGTACTGATCATGCGAAACCATCCCGATTTCACAACCGGTGACGTCCTAAAAATTGTTACCAGATTTGAAGGGGGTTACTTCAGGTAAAAGGCAAGAAAAAACAATCCGAGTCCCAAAAGGCCAAAGAATAGGCCAAACACAAGGAACAGCCAGTTTGGGGAATTTGTATTCTCCTCCCAAACGACCTCAACTCGTTTTGTTCGGATAGGTTTTGGGCGTTTTCGAAGATCTGACGCAGATGTCAGCTTCTTTTTCAAAGGTTTCTCTTTGGCAGTTTCCGTTTCTATATCTTCTTTTCGCTTAACTTTGACCCGGCCTTTCTCTTCTTCATCGCGGCTCTGACCAGTCTCCTCAAGAACCGGCTCTTCCGGCATTTCAATCGGCTTCTCTTCAATTTTCTCGTCCGGCTCTTTGGAAGCTTCAATTGGAGAGGTTTCCACGATATCGCCCTTAAACCAGGCCGAGCTCACACTTCCGTCGTCATCTTTCGGCAAATCCTGGATTTCTCCTCCACAGGCATGGCAAAACAGTGCCTCCGGACGAGCGTCTTCGCCGCACTTTGAACAAGTTGGGTTTTTAACAAGAGTTTCAGCCATTTTGCCTACGAAAAGACCGGGGGTTAGATCTCAACAAATACATCCTTTTCTCTGCCCAGGTCTCTGGCGGCGGGAGTGACAATAGTTTTAGAATCAATGATGATTTTCTGACCGCCTGAAATCGCATCCCGCACATCGGCTTCGCTAACGAATTCAACGGCCTTCTGACTTTTTTCGGCGGTCGGTGTTCCCGAGACCTCATGCACCACCGCTGGAATTGAAGCTTGTGGCTTAGGTGGTTCCGAAGCCAGCTTTTGGCTCAGGAAACTATCTACAAGAGCTGCGATTTCCGCCCTGCCCACCGTGCTGGATGCGCGCCCGGGAGAAGAGCTGGCAACAGGGGTTTCCACCCGCGCTCCGGCGACCGGTTTCGTTTCGAAAGCGACCCTCTTGATATCCATCAAGTGGTGTGGCGAAACATTGTCCGAGGTTACGTTTCCGCCCCAGGATCCACATCCAAGCGTCATCGAAGGATCCAGATCTGTCGAAAATCCAATTGCACCATGGGTGGTCGGTGAATTGATTATCACGCGCGATGCAGGCATCTGTTCACCGTATCTGACCGCAGCTTCACGGTCTTGGGTGTGCATCCCCGCAGTGTGTCCCATCCCGCCAAATCTTAGTATTTCCTCGCACCGATTAGCGCCGGCCGTAACCCCGTCTTCTACAAAAAAGGCGAGCGTCGGCGAGAGCTTCTCGACGGACCATGGATAGTCTCTTCCTACACCTGCACAATCCGCCAACAAACACCGTGTACCTTCAGGGATCGAAACACCCGCCTTTTCGGCAATAAACGCCGCAGATTTACCCACAATCCCCGCGTTAAGCTTCCCTTCAGAGGTAACAAGAACCGAAGCCACCTTGGCGGCATCCGATTCGTTCAAAAAATGTCCCCCTTGTTCACTAAATTCCTTTCTGACTTCAGCTTCCACGGGGGCGTCGACTACAACCGCCTGCTCAGACGCGCAAATCGTGCCATTGTCAAAACAAGTGCCCGTCAGGACATCAGACACAGCCTTCTTTACATTTGCAGTCCGTTCGACGAAGACGGGCACATTTCCGGGCCCGACTCCAAACGCGGGTTTACCCGATGAATACGCTGCGCGAACAAGGCCTATTCCGCCCGTAGCAAGGATCACCGCAGTCTTCCGGTGCTTCATTAACGCTTCGGTACCCTCGATTGTCGATTCGGTAAGACACTGAATGGCGCCTTCCGGGAGTCCCAAGCCAATGCCGGCCTCCTTCATCAGCCTCGCCGTTTCGGCGATGCTATTCTGCGCGGTTGGATGCGGAGAAAGCACGATACTGTTCCGCGACTTGATCGCGATGATTATCTTAAAAATCGCTGTTGAAGTTGGGTTTGTTGAAGGAATGACCGCCGCAACAACTCCTCTTGGAGAAGCAATTTCAACGATACTGTCATTTGAGCTGACAACGCCGACGGTTTTCAAATTGCGGAAATGGTTCCACACGTCTTCAGCCGCAAACCTGTTTTTTTCTTTTTTATCCTCGGCCTTACCGAATCCGGTCTCGTCGCTCGCAAGTTTGCCGAGACGAGCCGCACCACGCAGTGCGGCTTGCGCCATGCCGGAGCAAATCGAATCGATCTTTTCCTGATCGAACGCCCTTAACGACTGAAATGCGGCATGAGCCGCTTCGACCGCGTCGCGGGCTGTTTGTTGTGCAATCAAATCCTTGTGCGCCATTAGAACCGCCGCGTATAAGACCAAACAGACACAGAATACTAACTAGCGGCTATTTCTTGGACTTCGTCCCTGACCGGACAGATTTCCCGCTGGTCACGCTCTTTCCGGGAAGTACGTCCTCTACCTCGCTATGGGGCCGCGGAATCACGTGAACACTGATTAGTTCACCGACTCTTCTAGCCGCGGCCGCACCGGCATCAGTTGCGGCCTTCACCGCTCCAACATCACCACGTACGAAAATGGTCACGTAGCCCGCACCGATATACTCCTTTCCAATAAGGTCAACATTCGCGGCCTTAACCATAGCGTCAGCCGCCTCAACGGCACCGACAAAACCCTTAGTTTCAACCATTCCAAGCGCTTCGAGAGTCATTAAAGATTCCTCACTTTTTGTAAAAAATTTGTCCTGTTTATTCAGCTCAGATAAGGGATAAACTTATCATGCTGTACTCAAAATAGGCAAGCAACGCCGGAGCACAAATCAGCCCGAAACGATTGACACCATTGTCGTTTCAACGATATATTTTGGTGCTAAGTATTAGTACTGGAAGGCGTACTCGACGGGGACGAATAAACACAAGGAATGGCAGACTCATTAGGGCAAAAGTTGCGGCAAGCCCGCGAAGAACGGGATATATCTATAAGCGAGGTTGCTGAACAGACTCGGATCTCCGCGCTCTATCTCCAGGCGATCGAAGAAGACGACTACAGCACCCTGCCTGGGGGCATTTTTAATAAAGGGTTTGTAAAGTCCTTTGCCAAGTACGTTGGCGTTGACGAACACGAGGCTCTTCAGGACTACGCCAAAATCATCGCGACTCAGGAATCAGCGGATGGCGATCCCTTGAACTATCGTCCTGAAGTTCTGACCGACGATTCACGAAGAGGTTCGATGCTTCCGACCATTATTTTTGCCGTGATCATTCTCGGCCTGATGGCTTGGGGTATTCATGCTCTAGTGAAATACGTCCAGTCAATGGAGTCGAGCACGAGTGGAAATGACAGTCTGGCAGCCTCGAATGTAAAGACGGACAGCACTCCCGACGCAAACACGAACGCGAATTCGAATACCAAAGAATCTGAACCGCTTCCTGACACCGATACTATCAAGCTCAAGGTCACAACCAGCGCCGAAGAGCTCGCGATCGTTTCAACAGCTGATGGCAAGCGTGAAACGATGCTTCTGAACACAGACGTAAGAGAACGGATAATCGAGGCCGAAGAGAGCGTTAAGCTCAATTATTATAAAGGTTTGGCGGATACGGTTTCTCTTGAACTCAATGGCAGGAAGATTGCTGCTCCGGCCGTGCCGCCGGGATACCGCGACAACGGCCTCATATACGAGATCAATAAGGACAACATCAAGAAAATACTGCAGGACGGCAAAATTGAAATTGGCGGGCCTCCGGCTGCGGTTCCTAATGCGAATACAGGTTCAGCTCCGGGCGCAAACACAACAGGTCGATCGAACAGTAATACTGCGAATGCACGATAAACTATTTGTAAAACTACCCGGAAGGATTAATAACGGGGCCCGAAAGAGGCCATAAGAGACACGCGCCCGCATGAAAAGTGCGGGCTTTTTTGTATAGAAATGAATATTGAATCCATTAACGAAGGACTTACCTACGACGACGTTCTTTTGGTGCCGGCATATTCCGACATTCTGCCGAGCGAGACCGATACGACGACGAATTTTTCACGCAACATCGATCTGAATATCCCGTTGTGCTCATCAGCAATGGACACGGTGACGGAAGCCTCTCTCGCAATCGCACTTGCGCAGCAGGGCGGCATCGGGGTCGTACACAAGAACCTGTCTATCGAAGAACAGGCAGAAGAGGTCGACAAAGTTAAACGTTCGGAGAGCGGGATGATCGTGGATCCGGTCACTGTGATACAAACAGCGACGGTGTCGGATGCTCTAGGGATCATGCAGCGTTACAAGATCAGCGGTGTGCCGGTAGTCGACAAAGCCGGGCTCTTGGTTGGGATCATAACCAACCGCGACCTCCGGTTCGAAACGAGGTTCGATATTCCTGTTTCGGATGTGATGACGCCTCAACCCCTTATTACGGTTCCAATCGGCACAACGCTTGACGACGCGAAGGTAAAGCTACAGGAACATAAGATCGAAAAGCTGCTGGTGGTTGACGACGACGGGTATCTGAAGGGCCTGATCACTGTCAAAGACATTCAAAAAGCGATCAAATATCCGCTGGCTGCAAAAGACGAACTGGGAAGACTGCGCTGTGCCGCCGCTATTGGCGCAACGGGGGACTTTCAGGAACGGGCGGCCGCGCTTGTCGGTTCGAGGGTCGATGCGATCGTTATCGACACCGCACACGGACACTCCTCGCGGGTTCTGAATGCCGTGTCGGAGATAAGAAAGGCACATTCTGAAATCGAGATCGTCGCCGGCAACGTCGCGACCGCGGACGCAACAAAAGCCCTGATCGAAGCGGGTGTGGACGCCGTAAAGGTCGGAATCGGTCCGGGTTCGATTTGTACGACAAGGGTCGTAACCGGGGCAGGGGTACCGCAGATCAGCGCGATTATCGAATGTGTTGATGCTGCGAAAGGTACCGGGGTGCCTGTCATCGCCGACGGGGGACTCAAGTTTTCGGGAGACATTTCGAAAGCGATTGCCGCTGGAGCAGACTCAGTTATGATCGGATCGCTGTTCGCGGGAACTGAAGAGGCGCCCGGTGAAGTTATTCTCTACCAGGGCCGGTCTTTTAAGTCATACCGGGGCATGGGCTCGATAGGCGCGATGAAAAAGGGCTCAAGCGACCGCTACGCTCAGGAAGGTACGGTATCCGACTCGAAGTTCGTACCGGAGGGGATCGAAGCTCGTATCGCATACAAAGGCACCCTCGCTGACATGGTCACCCAGTTAGTCGGCGGACTCCGTTCCGGGATGGGCTACACGGGGTGTCGAAGCATCAATGAGCTCCAGTCGAATGCCAGGTTCGTAAGGATCACGTCTGCGGGACTCAGAGAGTCGCACGTGCATGACGTCATAATTACAAAAGAGGCGCCCAACTATCGTATCGAAAGCTAGGCGCTGCCGTTTTGGAGGTTACACCCTGAAGTAATCACCTCTCCAGGATTTGATGGCGAGCTTGATCTCTTTAGCTTCTTTTAATTCGCCCGAATCGATCTTCGTGATCAACTCCTCGAGTTCTTCATCCGGGGCAAACCTGAGAGCGATGTATTGAGATGCCTTCAGCGACATTCCTTTTTCGGCAATGTCCGGCGGGAGTATCTTGCTTATACGAAGCTGTTCCTCAAGCCTGATTAGTCTGTCCTGGGCCTTTAGAGGATTAATTCTTACAAGAAAAGTAATAATGACGAGGGCAACGGCGAGAAGCACGAATTCGGCCCGGTCCCACCCCGGGTCCTGAACCAGTCTGACAATCGTATAGATCAGATGGATCAGCATAAGCGGAGCCAAGACGAAATGGTAGATGGGATGCCAGCGTGTATGTGTCGAATAGTCCTGTGTTCTTTCCATATTTCTCCTACTAATTCTCAGTCAAATGCCTATGCAGAAACGGGATCGGGTGTGAAATCCTCTCCCGGATTGATGAATTTGTTTTGTTCAAACTTATATTGCTTGTCGTAGAGCTGCTTGTACCGGCCGTCCATCTCCAGCAGCTCCGTGTGGTTTCCGCTTTCAACGATTTTTCCGTCCTCGACGACAAGGATTTTGTCAGCACTTTGAATGGTCGACAGCCGATGGGCAATCACAAAGGTGGTTCGTCCTTTCGTCAGCATGCTCAGGCCGTCCTGGATCATCCGTTCGCTTTCTGAATCCAGGCTCGAAGTCGCCTCGTCCAGAATTAGGATCTTTGGGTCTGCCAAGAGGGCCCTCGCGATCGCAATACGCTGTCTTTGTCCGCCTGACAGCTTTACTCCCCTTTCACCGACGATCGTATCGTATCCGTTTTCAAACTTTTCGATGAACTCGTCGCAGTACGCGATCCTCGAGGCCTCACGAAGCTCCTCGTCAGTCGCTGAATAATTCGAAAACCTTATGTTCTCGGCAATCGAACCGTCGAAAAGGAAATTCTCTTGAAGGACAACCCCCAGATGTTTCCTGTAGTCACGCAGCCGTATCGATTGCACATCCTTTGAATCGATCAAGACCTGCCCGGAGTTTGGCTGTATAAAATTGAGAACCAGGCTCAGAATCGTAGATTTACCGGATCCGCTCGAGCCAACCAGTGCAGTCGTAGATCCTGCATCGGATTTGAAAGAGATGCCGTTCAAGACAGGGACACCTTCATCGTATTCGAAATAGACATCCCGAAATTCGATTTCACCATTTACGTCGCGTAGTGGTTCACGGGCGGCGTCTTCCTCGTCCTCGGTTTCGGTCCGGAGAACTTCCCTGATGCGGTCAAGCCCTGCAAAAGCCTCACTTATTTGGGTTGATATTGACGTAAACTCAATGATCGGCATCGCCATCAATCCGGTAAAGAAAATGTACATGAATAGATCGCCAAGTGTCATCGTTCCCCGCATCACAGAATCCCCGCCGATGATTATCATTACGACCCCGATCGAACCGATAACGACGGATGAAAAACCGGTCATTGCCGCCACCCCTGTCATCGATTTTGCGACGTTCCTGAATAGCCGGTGGGCACCTCTTGCAAAGACAAGTTCTTCCCGTTTCTCGGCTGTGTAGGACTTGACGATGCGAATTCCTCCCAGCGATTCACCGAGGCGTCCGGTGACCTCCGCATTGATTTCCTGTCTTTCCTTAAAAATCGGCCGAAGCTTTGTGAACGCGAAAGCAAGTGCACCACCGAACACTGCCAACACGACTATTGTCACTGAAGTCAGTCTCCAACTGATCCAGAAAAGCACGGCGATTGAGATAACCGCCGTTACCGAACTGCCGGCCAGTTGAACCAGTCCGGTTCCGACGAGATTCCTGATTCCCTCGGCATCCGTCATTATTCGCGAGATAAGCTTGCCGGATTGAGTCGAGTCAAAATAGGAAACCGGCAGCCTTTCAATCCGTGCCTGTACTCGCTTTCGCATCTTCGTGATCGCATACTGTGCGGCGACACCAAGTATCTGGGTCAACGCAAAAGAGGTAATCGCCTGAATGATCGTGGCGACACCGATCGCCAACGCGATCCACTTTAGAAGCTCGAATCTCTCTTTAACGAGAATCTCATCGATGAAATACTTTGAGGAAGCTGGCAGTACGAGGCCGGCAAGGCGGCTAACCAACATCAGCACACCGCCAAGGGCTAGCCGGTTCCTATGTTCCCAAACCAGTTCCCTGGCCTCGCGCCAAACTGAAAAAGCCTTCGATTTCTTACTTCTATTCTTCATTCTTTGTCGCGGAACACTTTTCTGCGGAAATTTCGGAAGCTACCTCATCCATCACATCTTTTAGCGAAATCCCCTGCAAATGTGACTTTAGTTCGACTTCCAACCCGCCAAAAACCTTTGCAAGCACAGGTCGTACGAAGCGACCTACGGGGCATTCATGATCCGACGCCAAATGAGGCACCTGAAAAAGCCGGTCATCCTCAATCGCACTGTGAATATCAAACAGGGAGATTTCGGTCGCAGGCCTACGGAGTGTCGCACCACCGCCGGTGCCCATCCGAACGGATACAAGCCCTGCGGTCACAAACTTTCTGATTATTCGTCGAATCACGACAGGGTTTGTTGAAACGCTTGTTGCGATTAACTCGGACGAAACATGTCTCTCGCCCATGTAAGCAAGAACACCCATGGTGTGAATCGCGATCGCAAATTTTGAATTTGCCGCCATAGTATGTAATCAAACAAATTACATTTAAGTATGTAACAACATTAGTTACATACTCCCCTTCAGTCAAACTGTGTATTGATTGTTAGTCCTGTTCACCGAGCCGGCCAAGGACCTCTTCCCATTCGGAATAGAGATTCGCTATCTTTTTTTCAAGAGCAGAATAGTCCTTTGCGGCTTCGCTGAGGCGGTCGGAATCAGCGATGACTTCGGGATCGGACATGAGTAGCGAGAGTTTTGCGAGTTCGGATTCTCGTTCGGAAATTGTCGCCTCGAGTTCATCCGCCGATTCGCGAAGTTTTCTGATCTCGTTCTTGGATAGTTGTGCCCGCCGGCTGCCGGAAGAGACTGTTTCAACGACCTGCATTGATTCTTTCAAGGGAACGGAGGTTTCAGAAGATGGGAGGCGGGTCTCTTTCCAGTTGTGATACTCGGTATAGTTGCCGTTGAATACCTCAACTTCGCAATCTTCCTCAAACGCAAATATTTGTGTTGCGATGCGATCGAGAAAATACCTGTCATGACTGACTGTTATGATCGTGCCGTCAAAGGCAGCGAGGGCCTTCTCCAAAGCCTCTCTGGAGGGAATATCCAAGTGATTCGTAGGCTCGTCTAAGACCAAGACATTTGACTTGGAATAGATGAGTTTCGCCAGGGCGAGTCGTCCTTTTTCACCTCCCGAAAGATCAGCCACCTTTTTAAATACGTCCTCACCTAGGAACAGAAATCCTGCCAAGAAAGAACGAAGTTCGCCTGATTCAGCGGTCGGTGCCACCGTTCGCAATTCACCGATGACGTCGTTTAATTTGTTAAGACCCTCCAGCTCCTGAGAGTAGTATCCCGTATTCACTTTCGTGCCCCATTGAATCGAACCCGACAATTCGCGGATCTGGCCCAGTATCGTTTTTAGAAGAGTAGATTTACCGGTACCGTTGGCACCTATCACGCCAAGGCAATCTCCCCTGTAGAGCGAGAAATCAAAGGGTCCCGCCAGTCGCTTCTCAGGGTACCCGACCGATAGGTTTTTTGCCGAGAGCACGATCGAGCCTGTTCGTTGGACCCCTTTCAGATCGAATCCGGCACTCTTTTGTTCTTCGCCGACGTCTGCGACCCGGTCCATGCGTTCGAGCATGTTTCGCCTGGATTTCGCCTGTTTTGTCTTTTGGCCCGCAAGATTCTTTCTGATAAACGCTTCCGTCTTCTGAATGAATGCCTTTTGGTTCTCGAATTCCCGACGCATTTGCTCCTTGCGGATCTGCGAATCGACGGCGTACTTGGAGTAATTCCCTGAATACGAGAATGCCTTTCCATTATCGATTTCAATGATTCGGTTGCAGATCTTGTCGAGAAAATAGCGGTCGTGACTGATGATCACGTAGGAACCTTCATATTCAAAAAGATATTCCTCGAGCCATTCAACTGTTGCGACATCAAGATGGTTTGTCGGCTCATCGAGCAAGAGAACATCGGCATCGGATAAGAGGAGCTTGACCATTCCGAGTCTGTTTTTCTGCCCACCGGACAGCTCTGAAGTCTTTTGCTCCCAGTCTGCCTTGTCGAAATTCAGGCCCAGCAAGACCGACTCGGCCTTCGCAACATATTCGAATCCACCCTCGATCTCAAATTGCTGCTGCAGCTCGGAATACCGTTCCAAAATATTTGGTGAATGATCTTCGCTCATCCGGGCTTCGAGCACGCGCATTTCGGCTTCGATGTCGTGGAGTAGCTTAAAGGCGCCGAGGGCGGCGGTATGGACCGATTCGTCTTCTTCAAAATCCACATGCTGCTGAAGCATCCCCAGCTTCAGCCGGTTCGTTTTTTCCACAAGCCCTGCATCAGGAGACTCGTCGCCTTTTATTAGGCGGAAGACTGTCGTCTTGCCGGCCCCGTTTCTTCCGACAAGACCAACCTTTTCACCCGGATTGATCTGAAACGAAACTCCCTCGAGCACATTGTGCCCGCTGTAGGATTTTCGAACATCTGTAAGTCTGAATAACATCGAAAAAAAAGGCGGTATTACCCGCCTTTCGAAAAAGAATTTTTTAGGCTAACTAGTTCTTTGCCCCGTCCGTGTCCTCGTCTTTCTTTTCATCGGACTTCTCTTCCGAGCTTTCCGTGTTCGAAGCATCTTTGGCGGAGTTGTCCGATGCTCCCGAGTTTGAATTCGCTGCGGAATTCGAATTGGCGTTTGAGTCAGCGTTTGCCTTCGACTCGGTATTCGAATTCGAGTCTCCGTCTTTCGTTTCGGGAGTTACAGGTCTTGCACCGCTCAATTCGTTCGGATTATCTACAACTTTCTGAGCAAGGAAATTGATTACCTTCGCCTCATTCATTGCGATGGCCTGGTAGGAAGCCGCGAGAAGCTGCTTTCTATTATTCACAAGCGTATCCGTTACCTGCTGCTTGACGCCCGGGCTCTCCAACGTAAGTGATTCATCTTTCTCGATACGGTTCTTTAGCTTCAGGATGTAGTACTTGCCCTGAATGTTAAAAGGCCCCGCGACCTGACCTACCTTAAACTGCTCGCTCATGAAACCCGCGGCAAGCTGCGGCGAGAAGGCCTGTTTCAGATCTTCTTCAGAAATGTTTCCAAGGTCTCCGCCGCGAATTGCGCTCGGATCTTCACTCTTCTCACGCGCGACGGTAGCAAAATCCACACTTTGAAGCTGCTGCCCGATCTCTTTAATACGGGCCGATGCTTCAGCTTCGTTGGTCGTCGTATCACCCTGACCATTGTCCCTCGGGTCGACAACGATTGCCGCAAGCTCAACGCCCCGTTTCTTAACGAAGAACTCTTTGTTCCCGCTATAGAATCCCTGGATTTCAGCATCTGTCGGCTGCTTGATGTTGCCGGTAATCTTCTCAACCAACTTTCTTGTAGCAATCTCCTTTTTGAGACTTTCCTTCAGCGTTTCTTCTGTCTGACCGGTTTCTTTGAGACGCTTCGCGAAATCCTCTTCCGATCCTCCCGCCTGCCGTTTCAACTTGGTCAACTCCGTGTTGACCTCATCGTCGGAAGGGATCGTTTCTTCTTTCGCAGCCTTTTGGAACATGACCTCTTGCTGGATCAGCTGCTGCAGTACCTGGAGACGCGCCTGTGCGAGTTCCATCGGGGAAAGCCTCGTTTCCTGCCCTTGGGCCATGGCCTTGATCGCCCTTTCGACCTCTTCGAGCATGATGGGTTTGCCGTTTACCGTAGCCGCAGTCTGGTCACCTGCATTCTCCGGACCACCCGGCCCGGCTGCGGGACAACCCGCGAGTATTAGTGTCCCGAGGGTAAATAGGACTACCGCTACAAACTTTCTGTTAAGATTTCGCACTTTGGAATTTACTCCTTGATTATTGTCTACTTGCATTATTGCTTGCTAATGTGTTCTGTTTTTGTTATAAAACTTGTTTTTGAGTTTACAGAACAACTCATACTTACCTCGTTAATTTTTGGAGGCATAATTCAATGGCTAAAAAATGTGATATCTGCGGCAAGGGTCCAATGTTCGGAAACAACGTTTCCCATGCTAATAACAAAACCCGTAGAAGATTCAACCCGAATCTTCAAAGCGTCCGCATTCAACTTCCTGACGGTGGCGTCGGTCGCAAGAAAGTTTGTACCCGGTGTATCAAATCCGGAAAAATCGAAAAAGCCGTGCACGCTGCATAAGACTTTGAGATACAGAACTTGTCAATGGTTGCCAGACGCCTGATTTAGGTGTTTGGCAATTATTTTGTCCGCACTTACCCGGACACGATCGCGACGCATTCGATCTCTACCTTTGCACCTTTAGGCAAACCCGCCGCCTGCACAGTGGCCCTTGCCGGCTTACTGCCGTCAAAGAACTTCGCGTAGATTTCATTCATCTCTGCGAAGTCAGCCATATCCGACAAAAACACTGTAGTCTTAACCACCTGTTCCAATCCCGAGCCGGAAGCTTCGAGCACTGCTCCCAGATTCTTGAGCACCTGTTCGGTCTGCTCTGACACGTCTTCGGACACAAATTCACCCGTGGAAATATCGATCGGGATCTGTCCCGAGCAATACACCATTCCATTCGCGATCACTGCCTGCGAATAGGGACCAATCGCACCCGGTGCGTTTTCCGTCGCAACAATTTTCTTCATCCAAAAAAAGCTCCAAACAAGCTAAACAAAAGGCGAATATTAGCAGATAAGGGTCGAAAATGAAAGCAAGAAGCAAACGCCCATCGGCACGATTCCGGCTACTTTTTCGATTTGGTGGTGTGAACTCTTTCGACCTCCAGAACACCGGGAACCTTTCTAATGGAATTCATGACTCTATCAAGATGTTTCTTATCGTGAACCTCCACAGTTACTTCGATCAATCCTTCGTCGCGATTCGACACGCGAGCTTTCGCATCACGGATATTTGTCTTGATGTCTGAAATCGCGTTCGTTATTCCGGCCAGCATTCCGGTTCTGTCTTCAGTGGTAACAAAAAGTATTACGGAACGAACCTCACGGTCCTCGTTTCGGGCCCAGTCAACTTCGACAATCCGGTCTTTGTTTACCATCAGATGTTTGACGTTCGAACACCTCTTATTGTGAACAACGATTCCCTTGCCGAGTGAGATGTAACCAATTATCTCCTCTCCTCTCAATGGGTTACAGCAACGGGCACGCGTTGTGAGAAGGTTGTCTACGCCCTTTACAACGATCGAATCGTCACCAAGGCCCATGAACTTGCGAACGGCTTTAATACCGGTCCCAATCCTCGTGTCTTTTCTCGTTTCAGGGTCTAATTTCTTAAACTTTTCAGGCCCGAGATACTTGGCCAACACATTTCTCGGCAGCGTTTTTCCGTAACCGATCGAAGCGAGAAGATCCTCACCGCGGCCCAGTCCATATTCGTTCGCTACCTTCTTGAAGCCCTTTTCGTCGTTGAGCAACTTCTTGGCCGACACCCCAAACTTGCGGCTTTCCTTCTCCAGAAGCCGTTTACCCATTTCGATTGAATCGGCTCGCTGCTGCTTAGCTATGAAATGCCGGATTCTGGTCCGTGCACGAGAGGTTGCAACGTGACCGAGCCAGTCCCTCGAGGGTTTCGAGTTAGGCGTGGTCAGAATCTCAACAACGTTTCCGTTCTGAAGCTTGGTCCGAAGAGGAACAATTCTACCGTTGATCTTGGCCCCCGTACAGGTATCGCCAACTTCAGAGTGTATGGAATACGCGAAATCTATAGGCGTCGCACCGCGCGGAAGCTCGATCACCTTCCCTAACGGGGTGAAGGTATAAACATCTTTGGGATATAAGTCGAGTTTTAGAGATTCAATGAAGTCTTCCGAGTCTTGATTCTCTTCGGTGGTCTCTACAAGTGGCAGCAGAAGGAGCTCCACGGTCTTACGCAGCTCTTCGATCGTTGAATCATCCTCATTGCCGAGCTGGCTCTGTTTGTACCGCCAATGCGCTGCAACGCCCTCCTCCGCAACGTAATGCATCTCCTGCGTCCTTATCTGGACCTCAAAGGCCTGTCCGCCTCTTCCCACCACGGAGGTATGGAGCGCCTGGTAGAGATTATCGCGGGGACTTCCGATCCAGTCCTTAAACCTCTCCGGCACGGGCGTCCACGTATCGTGAATCACGCTCAAAGTGAGATAGCAGTTCTTTTTGTCATTATTCGTAATGATACGGGCCGCGATAAGGTCATAAACCTCTTCGATCGCCAGTTTCCGTTTCTTTATTTTCTTCCAAAGCGAATAGAGCCTCTTCACCCTGCTCTGAATCTCAACAAACGGAACTCCATTTTCGTTTAATTTCTCACGAATCGTGTCTGTGATCCGTTCGAGTGCCGCTTCGAGTTCGGGACGCCGCGCCTCAACGACCTTTGAAAGCCTTTTGTATTCTTGTGGGTGTAGGTTTCGAAACGATAGGTCCTCGAGTTCGCTCCTGAGCTTACCCATTCCCAACCGGTGGGCAATTGGAGCGTAAATATCCAGAGTCTCCTGTGATATGCGGGCCCTCTTCTCCGGTTTAAGGAACTCCATCGTCCGCATATTGTGAAGACGATCTGCGAGTTTGATGATCACGACCCTTACATCCGTAATCATCGCGAGCACCATCTTCCGGACGTTCTCGGCTTGTTGTTGCTCCTTTGGAAGGTTGCTTATATGGGCGATCTTTGTCAGACCGTCCACCAATGCGGTTATCTTCTCCCCGAAGTACTTCTTGATTGTATCGAGATCGACAAGGGTGTCCTCGACAACATCATGCAGAAGTCCTGTAGACACACTTATGTCATCCAGACGCATCTCCGCGATGATATCCGCAACCGCAAGCGGATGAACGAGATAAGGTTCACCTGAGGCACGGGTTTGCCCCTTGTGATGCAACGCAGAAAAGAGATACGCACGGCGAATCAAATCGACATCCGCGTTGGGGTGGTTCTCCTGAACCTTTTCGATAATGTCCTCTATTCGAATCATCTAAGGCCTAATAGAATAACAATTCCGAGCACCTATTTTCTACCCTCCCAATAAGACAAAAAAAAGTAACACCTGAATGCCAAGTGTTACTCCAGTTTTTCTGCAACAGGTCAAAGAATCCGTTATTTAGAGTCTCCGTCTTCTTCGCCCTCTGACTTGTCCGGATTACCGCCAGCCTCTTTGGCCTTTTCTTCGGCAGCCTTACGAGCCGCTTCTTCTTCGGCTTTGCGGCGCTTCTCAGCGAGGGCCTCAAATTTCTTCTTAGCCTCATCCGATTCCTTCTTGAATTTCTCCTGGTTTTCAGTATCACCTTCCATTTCTGCGATCCTCGATTTCTGAACCAAAATACTTGTTCGATACGACCAAGCAGAATCACTCTCGCCGTTCAACTTAATTGCCGCGTCGATATATTCGCTTCCGGACTTCACGCAACCTTTGAGCTTTTCGAAATCCTCTTCGCTTTCAGGCTTTGAGAATTTGAAGACAGCCTCGCCATCCTGTTCGATGGTCTGCTTGACCGCGTCGTCATCCGTTATATCGTTGGCGCAATTGTAATCCTTCGCGGCGAGAGCGATATACGCATTCGCCCTGGCTTCGGAAGGAATTTTTTCATTCTTAGCCTGGGTTGTTTGCCACTCCTTCCACTTATCATCCTGAGACAGGTTTTGATATAAACTCGCCACCGCACTCACGATGCTCCCCACCGTTTTTTCGCTGGATGCCAGTTGCTTTTTCGCGTCTTCGTTTTCAGGATCGGCCTCAAGCGCGGTTCGCTTCTCAGCCACATCACCAATAAAACCATTCAGAGACTTCTTGTACTCGGCAATAGCCTCTTCCGCCTTTTTCGTAGCCTTCCGGTTTCCGGCGAACTCAGAGTGCAGAGTTCTGGCTAAAAAGAGCTGAGCTGTCTTTCCTTCAAAAGAAGTCAGCGCCTCATCATAGGTAATAGCTTCTCTGAACAGCTCTTCGGCTTCAGCAAATTTCCGCTCGTTATAAGCTTTTGCACCATCTACAAGCGCTTTTCGCGACATGATGCGGTTGTAGAACGAGCAACTGCTCGCAAGGACCGCAACAAGCGAAACCAATACAAATATCCCCAATTTAGAGATCTTCATCTTATTCGACTCCATCTTAATTCACGCCCCGCGCGCTGCGGGACGAATACCATGCCTACTCGGTCAGATCGTCGATCTGCAATCCAATCGGCTGTGCCCCGGCAGTTTTGACCCCGTCGATAACCTTCACGACGTCGCCATACTTAACGCTCTTGGGTGCTTTAACGAAAACTGTTTTTTCAACTTCGTTCGTACCTTCACGGAAAACCCCGTTGTTCTCCCGATCCTTAAAGATCGTAGTCAAACGGTCCGTCAAAGCCTGAGTATCAGAGACATCTCCAACCCCGTCATTGTTAAGCTTTAAACCGAGATTTGATTTATCAATTGCGACGACAAGCGTCAATGGATTCGGCTTGACGACAACATTCAAATCATCTTTCGGTTCAGCCGGTACTTTGGCTTCGAATTGATGCGGTTTCATCGGCGAGATGATCATGAAGATGATCAAAAGCACGAGCAAAACATCGATCAATGGCGTAACGTTGATGTTTGGGGTGGCTCCATCAGAAGAGCCACCACCTGATGACATTCCCATTAGCTTTACTCCTTTGGCCCGTTATTCAGTCTTGGGCTTTTTCTTTTTATCCGCAACCAGCCCAATCTTATCTATATCTTGCTTGCGAATCTGATCTATAGCCTGGACCACAGTGCCATAGTCAACATCGATTCCGCTTTTGATATAAACAATTCTTTTGTTTGGCGGCTTCCCCTTCATCAGCGCGCTAATTTTGGTGCCCAATGAATCAAGTGGAAAGGGTTCTTTACCAATAAAGAACTGATTGTTGTCCGGAATCGCGACGATCACAGATGTATCTTTCGCAATATCCGGTTCCAAAGTCGAGCTGATCATATTCTTCGGAAGATTTACCGAAACACCCGATTGAAGCAACGGTGTTACGATCATAAAGATGATCAGCAACACGAGCATCACGTCAACCATCGGGGTTACGTTAATCTCCGAATTAAATTCGTCTGTTCCGCCAACTTTTCCAGCCATAACAAAAACTCCTTAAACAAAGTAATGGCAACTATCCTTCAAGACGCTTTGTTCGCTGCTTGAGGAAGTAGTCAACCAATTCAGATGCCGAGTTTTCCATCTCAACGCTGAAGCTCGTGACTTTGTTTACAAAGTAGTTAAACAACCATACAGCCGGAACCGCAACACCAATACCAAACGCTGTAGCCACAAGCGCTTCAGCGATCGCGCCGCCTACCAGGCCGATACCGGCCGATTCGTTAGCCGCGAGTCGTACAAAAGCACCAATAATACCCACAACCGTTCCGAACAGCCCTACAAACGGAGCAGTCGAACCAATTGTTGCCAAGCCCGAAAGTCCACGCTTGAGTTCAGCAGTCTTAACTGCAATCGCTCTTTGTAGCGCACGCTTCGAGGCTTCCATTTCGTCAGCCGAAATATCGTCATTGCCCTGATGAGCACTGAATTCCTTAAGACCTGATGAAACGACCATCGCCAAGTGCGAATCCTTGTGCTTGTCGCTGATGTTAATCGCCTCATCGATGTTGCTGTTCTTCAAAGCCTGGGCAACTTTCGGTGCATATTGACGCGACTGTTGCTTTGCTTTGTTATATGTCAGCCATCTTTCGATACCAACAGCGATCAAGAAGATCGACTGAAGCAGCAAAATGATGATCACGGCCCAACCGGGAATGGTCAGTTCCGAAGCGATTGAGTAAAAGCTGAACTCGAATGCAGGTTCCCCTTCTTCAGCGAATACCAAGAAAAAGCCCAAAAGGCTAGCTAAAAATGTCATTGTTTTTCCTCCAAAAAAATCGAAAAATTATTATTGCAGAAAACAAAATTAATGACTGTGAAAGCGTTTTCGGTCACATCCACAGTCATGCAAAGAAAATTTTAATTGAAGTTATAGACGATTACGCCTGAAACTTCTACTGGTTGTCCTGAAAGCAATGTAGGTCTGAAACGAGCCCTTCTTGCTGCCGATTGAGCAGCGCGCCTGAGCAAAGGATGACCGCTGACGGCTCGAGCCGACATAACGCTTCCTGATTTAGAAATTACGATCGCAACGCTCACGGATCCTTTCGCATTTACAGCTCTCGCCGCTGCAGGATACGCAGGCTTCGGAAGACTTACCGCCTGACCGTTTACAACGCCCTTAGAAATACGCTTCGGTACGGGCGGCTTGGGTGGCTTCGGCGGAGGCGCCGCAACTGGCTTCTTAGTAGGAGCCGGCGTCGGTTTTACTTCAGTAACCGCATCACCAAACCCGCCACCAGTTGACTCCGCTCGTACCGGACCTGTCCGCGTTCCCGGGGGAACGTCAGTATTGGTTTTACCAATTTTGAATGGCGCATCCGGAATCGAACGACCCTTGAACTTTTCAGTACTGATCTTCGGTGGTTCGGTCGGCGACATATCGATACGCGCGATCGCTTCCGTTCGGGTAGCGATTTTGGGCCCGGTGTCCTGTTTCTTAGGCTGGTTCTCTTCCGGCTCGGGTGGAGGCGGGGCTTCATCCGGAATTGGCGGCGCTACAAGCGTCGACAATTCGAGGCCATCCCCTCCAACAGCGAGTTGCTGAGCAAACAAGCTGTAAGTGAGTCCGAGCATAAATGCTACGGCCACAACTGCAAGCGTAATCAGCAACAAGGTGTTTTTGAGACCGTTGTGACTTTCTTTAGATTCAACCAACTGATTTAACATCTTAACTACCTCCCTCTCCGGTGCCGTTTGGGTCAAGGGTAATCTACCGAATTGCGTTAAAAAATCGGTTCGTGATGAAGACATACCCGATTCAAAAAACAAACCGTGTATTTCAAACTTCGATCAGAACCACTTTGTTAAACGCGGAGTAAACGGATTCGTGCCGATCTCAAATACAATGATACCGTGCAAATCCGAATCACTTTCCGATTCGAATCGATTTATTGAAAAATATTCTATTGACCAGCAACGATTTGAAGTCTAAAGAGTTATCTTTTGAAAGTCAAGGTAATTCTTGAACATTTAAGATTACCTGCGGGCGTCAAAAGAACTGACAATTTAGAAACCCCATATCTGCTTAAACCATAAGCAAACGTAGCAATTAGAGGCTCGAAAATAATCCATTTCACCTTTCAGTAGATCAATTTCTCAAACCTAATCCGACGCAGGCCTTCTGCGTACAGATTTTCTCGCCGCAGTTGCAAGTTTCTGTTCCTTTTCGGCTGCGACGGGTTCCTTCATTCTCGCTTCACCGAGCTTGCTCTGCCACCAGATCGCGATCGGGCTTGCAATGGCAATCGTCGAATAGGTACCCGTAATCGCACCGACAAACAAGGCCAGTGAGAAACCTCTAAGTACTTCTCCACCAAACAGTACGAGCGCCAACACCGACAAGAAGAACAACCCGTTAGTCACGATTGTTCTCGACATCGTTTGGTTGATCGAATCGTTTGTAAGCGAATAGATCGGCTGACCGCGTCTTAACGTAAGGTTTTCCCTGATTCGGTCAAAAATTACGATCGAGTCATTTACAGAGAATCCGACAAGAGTCAGAAACGCCGCCAGCACCGTCAGGCTGATTTCCCATTGGAACGCGGTAAAGAATGCCAATGTGATCAAAACATCGTGAAATACAGCGATCACCGCGCCTGCGGCGTATGTCCAGTCATACCTGAACGCGATAAACAACAGAATCCCGACCATCCCGAGCAACGTTGCAATAACGGCCTGATTTCGAAGCTGTTCACCGGCAACGGGACCAACGGAGTCCGTACCGACGATCTTAAACTTCGCATCTTTTGCCTGTTCCAAAGACTGGTTGGGCGGTGCTTCCTTTCCAAATGTTTTAAGTGCTGTAACTACTCGTTTCCGACCCGCTTCCACTTGGTTATCCGAGTCGGCGGCGCTTTTCGTCTTATCCTTGTTTTCTGTTCCACCGGAAGCATTTGAGTTGGTGGAGGCAGCTGCATTCGTAGCAGAATTCTGATTTGATTCGGAATTCGAGTTCGAGTCGCTATCGGAAGTATTTGAATTGGATGAGTTTGCATCAGTAGAAGCGGCCTTCTCCTCGGCTTCGTCGTTTGCTGGTGCCCCTGATTCTTCGGTTCCGCTTCTGGTGTCGCTCGCACCGCTTTCAGCGTCCCCGGTCCCTTCGATCAACGGTACCTTAATCAGCACTTCATCGGTCTTGTCGGTCGAATCCTGGATAACGGCGTCGCCAAACCCAACGTTCCTGAGCGCAAGTCGCAGTTCATCGGCTGAGGGCTTCCCATCATTAAACTTCGCAGTAATTACGGAACCACCTTGAAAATCAACACCGAGGTTGAATGCCTCAGTTCCGCCGGGGGTAAACTGCCGCCCTATCGCGGACCCAAGTCCTGCAAGTAATACGACAACCGAAACCGCGATCAGGGGTTTTCTGATCCCCATCCAATCGACATTAATATTGCTAAATAAATCAAACATTTTGTAAACACTTCCGCACGAATTTGCCGCGCGTAAATAAATCCATTAAACGCTAAGCTTCTTCATGTTCGGATTGCGTTCGAGCAACCAAAGGAAGATCGTCCTCGAAACATAAACGGCCGAGAATAGGTTGATGAGCAACCCAAGAATTAGAGTCACGGCAAATCCGCGAATCGGCCCGGAGCCGTACAGATAAAGGATCACCGCAGCAATAATGGTCGTGACGTGTGTATCGATAATCGTTATAAACGCGCGGTCAAAACCCAGTTCAACCGCTTTTGCGATCAATTTGCCATCCTTAATCTCTTCCCTCATCCGTTCAAAAATAAGAACGTTTGAGTCGACCGCCATACCGATTCCCAGGATCAGTCCGGCAATTCCCGGAAGCGTCAGGGTCGCATTCAGAACAACGATCGCGGCGAGTGTCAGCAGCATGTTAAGCAACAACGCGATCACGGCGTTAATGCCTGCCCCCCTGTAATAGAAGAGCATGAAGATGATCACAAAGATCAGACCTCCGGAAGCGGCACGGACACCTGACTGAATCGAATCCAATCCAAGGCTCGGGCCGACCGTTCGCTCTTCCAGGTATTCGACTTCAGTAGGAAGTGCCCCCGACTTGAGCGTTAGCGCAAGATCTTCTCCGGATTCTTTGGTGAAATTGCCGTCGATCTGACCGCTGTCAAATATTTGCGAACGAATAAACGCAACAGATTTCGCCTGTTTGTTTAGGACCACAGCCATGTAGTTGTTGATGTTGCGGCCCGTCCAGTCCCCAAACTTCTGCGCGCCCGCCGGCTTTAACTGGAAAGAGATCTGGTAGTCGGTAGCGTTTCCGGTTGTCGTAACCGCCTGAGCGTCACGTAATTCGTTACCTTCAATGATTGCCGGTGATTCAACCACGATCCACTGCTTTGGAGGCTCTTGCCCCTCTGCGAGCGGCTGGGAGTCTCTTTCGATATATTCGACTACTTTTCGGTTAGTCGTTTCCGCTCCGCCGATTGATTGAAGAGCAGCTTCCCTCGTGGGATAAGTCGTTACAGGAGATGGATTTGCCGCACTGACAACTTTCATTAACGAAAGCTTTGCCTCAGCCTTAATGATCTCTTTGACGCGATCGGGGTCATCGACACCGGGCATTTGAAGCAATATCTCGCCGGAATCGTCTGCTCCCCGTCTTTGAATCGTCGGCTCCTTAACACCCAACGAGTCAATACGGCTGGTGATGATCTGCTGGGCCTGTTCAGTCGCTTCCCTCTTCAGAAGCGCCTGAGCGGATCCCGGTAAAGTCCAGGTAACGGAACTCGCCCCTTTGGATTCACTCCATTGGGTCAAGTCCACCTTTTCTTTTACCGCCGTAATAATTGCGTCCACCTGGTTCGCATCTGAAAACTCGATAGTGAAGCTAAATGTGCCATCCTCGGCTACAAACGAACTTTTTGTGACCGGAAGTTTCTTTTCCTGCGCGGCATTAAACGCTGCATCCTGGTTTCCGATCGTAAGTTCACGGAGGTAAGCGTCCGTTTTTACACGCATCACAAGATGGACGCCGCCCTGCAGGTCAAGACCAAGACTTATGTTTTGACCGACATTGTCTTTGATTCCCTGCCAGGTAAAGTCTCTTGAAGTTATCGAGCCACGCGGACCGATAACGAGGTATGTCCCGAAAACCAATACCGCGATGATTATCGCGGTTCTAATCCAAAGGTTACTGTTTTTCATTATTGCCTACGACCTACTTCTCAGCGGCGTCGGGCTTTCGTCCAACTACCGCGCTCTTGCCGATCTCGAGGTTTGATTTGCCCCCGCTACGGATTATAAAACTCGAATCCTTTACCTCGACGATCTTCCCAATAACGCCGCCGTTTGTAACAACCTCATCGCCGGCCTTGAGGGAAGCGATCATCTCTTTAAGCTGAGCTTGCTGCTTCCGCTGCGGCATAATCACAAGAAAATAAAAGATCCCGAAGATCAAAACAAACGGAAGAACGGTCCAGACAAGACCGGCTCCACCGCCCTGAAACATTAATATATTTATATCCATCGACAAGTGCCCAAAATTCGCAAAACAGCAATTATAGTTGAATTACCGGAAAACACGAAACCCGAAAACGCTGTATTCTCGGCGCAACGGCATCCTCGACATCCACCAAACTCTATTCGCTTTTCTTGATTCCCCGCCGATAGAGGAAATCAGCCCTGAAACTCTCATACTTATTACCCGAAATTGCCTTACGGCATCGCTTCATCGTATCCGCGAAAAAAGCAAGATTGTGATGCGAAATCAAGGTCGCTGCCAGCATTTCTTTTGCCTGGTAGATATGTCGTATATATCCCCGCGAATATCGCCCGCAAACCGAGCAACCGCAGTTGGGATCAAGCGGATCATTGTCAGAAGCGAATTCCGCGTTCCTGATGTTCAGGTTGCCGCTTGATGTAAATACCCCGCCGGTCCTTCCGTTCCTTGTCGGCATCACGCAATCGAACATGTCAACGCCTCGGTAAACCGCTTCAACGAGATCTTCAGGAGTACCAACGCCCATCAGGTAGCGTGGAGCGTCCGCAGGCATTCTGGGAGCGGTATGCTCGATGACCTCATACATGACGTCCTTTTCCTCCCCAACGCTTAGCCCGCCGATCGCGTACCCGTCGAAACCAATTTCAACTGTTCTCTTGAGACTCTCTTCACGCAGGTCGAGATGTCCCGCGCCCTGAATAATTCCAAAAAGCGCCTGGTGCCCGGTCAATCCGCCCGTCTCAATCGACTCAGGCGGAATAAAACCCGAATCCTTGCCTGAATCCTGAAGTTCCAGATACCTTCCCTTTGACCGGTCTGCCCACCGCGCCGTCAACTCGAGGCTCTCCCTTGTGGACTCAATTCCGGCGTCACCCGGCGGACATTCGTCCAGCACCATCACGATCTCGGAACCAAGTGCCGCCTGGATCTCCATCGATATCTCCGGGGACATAAACATCTTCGTTCCGTCCAGGTGGGACCTGAACTCGACACCGTCCTCCGACATCTTTCTGAGGTCGCTAAGTGAAAAGACCTGGAATCCGCCTGAGTCAGTGAGAATCGAACGGTTCCAGCTGGTAAACTCATGAAGCCCGCCCGCGTTTCGGATCAGCTCGGGGCCGGGCCTGATCCAAAGATGATAGGTATTTCCAAGTATGATCCTCGCGTCAATATCGGTTTCAAGATCTTCGAATCGAATCCCTTTTACGGTACCCTGCGTCCCCACCGGCATGAACACCGGCGTTTCGATTACCGATCGACGCGTTCGCAGCCGCCCCGCACGGGCCTCGCCATTGCGGGCAGTGATCTCCCATTCAATGTTTTGGGATGAACTCATTAGGATTACTCACTCTCTTTGGAATTGAACACTCCGCGGGACAAGAGATTGATATCATTGGCTCCCTGCGCCGTTTCGGACACCACAACTCCGTTTTCATCCACGATCACCGCTGAAGGGGTGCCGTACATACCGAATGTCTCGGACACCTTGTAGTTATCATCCAGGATCAAACTCCCTCCAAGACCGGTTTCTTCAAGTTTCCTCCGGTCCCCGTCGGCAATGATTGCAAGTCCAAGTTCGGGCGAATCCCGCCGCCAAGTCAGCATTTCGGTCAGCATCTCGGTACAGTACTGACATGTCAGACTCCAGAAGACCACGAGGGTTGGCTTCTTCAAAAGATCACTATTCCGGAACCTGGCACCACCGAGCCTTTCGAGTTCAAACTCCGGAATGGTTTGGCCAAATCGGTCGGAAAGCGTCCCGAGTTCCTCACCGACAAACAAAGGAGGTTCGATACTCTCCGTGTCAACGAGAGAGGTGATCAATGTCGTGATGGCTGTGTCACCCGCAGCCGGTTTGCTCGCGATTCGCCCATCGGGACCAACAAGCAAAGCGGTCGGGGTCCATCTTGCTTTTAGTGGGTCCGACACCTCGCTTCCATGCTGTAGATAAAGGTACTCCGCGATTTCGGAACCGAACTTCTCGATATTCGTCTCCTCATCCGCGGTACTGATAAGCGCAATCTCCACCGTATCTTTGAGGACTTCTGCCCATTTCGGAATATGCTCAGCAAGGCTTACACATGGGAGACAATCCGGACCAACAAAAATCATCAACAGCGCAAGCTTTTCGTTCGTAAGCGATCCGATTGCGAATGGTTCATGCGCCGAATTTTCAATGCTTATGTCCCCAACGAATGTCCCGATTGGAAGTCCTCCAGTCGGCTCGTCACCCGATTCCTGCATTTCGAGCAATGTAGTGTATTTTTCGACCCCCTTTAATCTGTCTTCCATTCCATCCAAACGACCGCGCAGTTCAAGCGCAATAAGCACTGAAGCGATCAAGAGACCGACCAGGGCAAACAGGATGAGGAACACCGGCTGTGAACCGTCACCGCCGATCGGCGTCGCACTCCCGGCCAACAAAGCGACCGCAACCGCCAGCACCAGGAAGACGCCATTTCGAATCAAGGATGACTTTCCGACAGGTTCACTACTCAGCTGTCCGAAACAACGGCATTCCGGTGATCTTCCCTGAATAACCAACCTGGCCGTCGCTATGCTAAACAAAAGAAGTAATAGTACGGCCGCTAACGCAGCACCAAAATGAACGGGCGAAATCAGCAGGCAAAACGAAACCGCAAATTCGACACCAATCAAAAAAGCCATCGAGAGCGGAGCGGCCGCTTTCGGAATCCCAAATTCGCCTCCTGCTTCAACGGCCCCTTTGAAATCAATTAATTTGGCGATCGCGGAAGTAAGAAAAACCGTCGAAAGCGCAATCGTAAGTATCTGGATTAAGTAGTCCATCGGATCAAAAACGGGAGAAGCCAAAATCGTTATTTTCTCTTTCTTTTGTTTCGTTTGTTTCGTTCCTTCAAACGAATCGGCGTAGCAAAAAAATCAAAAGTATCACGCAGTTGGTTCTCAATATAGCGAAGATAAGAAAAGTGAAGTCCCCCTTTGCCCTTGCCGCCCGAGGTGAACAAGACAAATATTGGAGGGCGGATTCCCGCCTGTGTAATAAACTTTACGTTTAACCGCGATCCTTTCCCTTTGCCCGGGGCATAACCACCTCCGCCTTTCGGCTGCATAACTGTCTCTTCGAAAAACTTGTTGAGCTGCGAGGTCCGTATGCGAAGATTTCGAGCCTGATTTGCCCTTTCAACTAACGGAAGTAGTCTCCCAATCCTCTGGCCCTTTAGGGCCGATGTCGTGATCACGGGCGCCCATTCAAGAAACTTCATCTTTCGCCGAAACTCCCGTTCAAACTCAGACACCGAACCGCTGTCCTTGTCAGCGATCAGATCCCATTTGTTTATCGCCGCTATAATACTGCATCCGGAATCAAGAGCATATCCGGCAATGCTTGCGTCCAAATGGGTTACGCCTTCTTCGGCATCCACAACCAGCACGGCGACATCTGCCCGCTCCAGCGCTTTCCGCGCCATGATCACGGACAGCTTTTCAGCCATTTCCGTGGTTTTGCCCTTGCGGCGGATTCCCGCGGTATCGATAAGAACAAAATCCTGCTCACCGTATTTAAATTCGGTGTCTATTGCGTCGCGTGTAGTACCTGCGATGGGAGAAACTATTACTCTCTCCTCTCCCAGTATCCGGTTGATAATGGAAGACTTCCCTACGTTGGGGCGGCCAATGACTGCTAGCCTGATTGCGTGTCCCTGATCTTCCGGTTCTTCGTCCGGGAACTCCAGAATCTCAAAAAGAAGGTCGAGTAGATCTCCCACGTTTGTTCCATGCTCTGCCGAAACTGCGATCATCTCGAAGCCGAACCGATAGAATTCGGCAGCCTCATCTTCCACTTCGTTTGATTCTGATTTGTTTGCCGCGATGTAGACTGGCTTTCCAACCGATCGCAGGTGAACCGCGAGCTCTTCGTCCAGAGGCGTAACGCCGGCACGTGCGTCCACCACCCAGACGATCGCCTGGGCCTGTGAGATCGCGAAATCCGCTTGCTTGAAGATGTTCGCCGGAATTACAGCCTCGTCATCCGGGACTATCCCGCCGGTGTCCACCAAATCAAAGGTCTCGGCACGCCACTCGACCTCACCGTAGATGCGATCCCTTGTAATCCCCGGTTCATCACCAACGATAGACCGCCTCGACCCCGTCAAACGATTGAAGAGCGTGGATTTACCAACATTGGGACGTCCAATTATTGCGACAAGAGGCTGACTCATAACACTTCGAAAGATGTGCGTCCTGCGGTGTCCGTGGTAATCACGGATTCAGGTGCGAAACGCATCATCTCTCGAAGCGCGAAATAAATCAACAGTTGATTCAGTTGACTGAAAGCACGAATCTGCCCGAGCGTCCTTTTCGCAGATCGGCAGCTAGTGGCGTGTCCTGTTTCTCAAGGATTTTAAGAGTTCTGTAGGCCGCGCTCCGGTCCCCGTTTTTCATGTGACAGCTAACGGAAATGAATTTCGCGGCCATTACCTACTTTCTTAATGTTAATAATACGCCGCACGGATTTACGGCACAGATTGCGGATCAGGGGTTGAATTCCAGTCCACGCTCAAAAAGCTTTACCGCATTCTAATCAAAGGCTTCGAGAGACAACCGGACCCCCGTTCGTTTATCGCTTAGTAGCCGGGCAGCCCGGTTCTTGGATTGACCCGGAAGCAAAAAAGGGGCGAAGACAAAATCTTCGCCCGGTTAACTCAATTTTCACTTGATCTAGTAGAGACTGATGTAAAGAATCCCTTTCAGAATGCTTCCCAGCAGGCTCCTACGACCGTTTGAGTAACGCCCGTAATCACGTCTGCCGTAGTACCCGTCCTCGTATCCGCGCCGGAATCCCTCACGGAAGTAGTACTGATACTCGCTGAGCCCTACGTAATAGTTGTTATAACCGTAGGAGGCATCCTGATAGCCGTAACTATTCTGATAATCGTAGTCCCATTCGTCATAGCGGTCCGCTTGTCCGGCGTCATAGCCCTGAGCGTAGCCGTCATTCACGGCCCGCCGTAGCATCGAAGCACCATAACTACTCGTGTAGTAATAGTTTCCACCTCGGTTATAGCGGTAATTGTTGACGAGCGAATTGTAGTATCGGCCTTGCTGCAACCTCAAGCGATCTCGCTGGAGCCTGTTGTAGTACCGCTGCTGATACCGCAGTCTGCGTAGGCGGTTCTGTCTCCGGAGCTGCCTTTGCCGCCTTTCCCAACGGTTCTGCCTGTCCCTGAACTGGCGCTGGTAGTTGTTATACCGCTGCTGACGGAGGCGTCTCTGCTGCTGACGGTTATATCTGCGGTATTCGCGCCTGCGCGCCTCACGACGGTCCGTTCGTCTCCTCTGGTCGCGCCTGCGGTCAGCCTGCCGTCGATTGTCTCGTCTCTGCTGTGCTCGGCGCTGCTGTGCGCGACGGTCGTTGTTCCGCTGCTGAGCTCGGCGCTGCTGTGCGCGGCGGTCGTTATTACGCTGCTGAGCACGGCGCTGCTGTGCTCGGCGGTTGTTATTCCGCTGTTGAGCACGTCGCTGCTGTGCGCGGCGGTCATTGTTCCGCTGCTGAGCTCGGCGCTGCTGTGCTC
>JABDKD010000080.1 GCA_013003215.1 Pyrinomonadaceae bacterium | reverse complement strand
GCACTGATGTGACGGCGGCGGTGAGTGCAGGATTGGGCCTGACGACCGAGGTGACGAGGGACGTTCGGAACATACACCTGAAACGGGAGAACGAGTCATTCGAGTTTCCAAGCTTTGTGGAGGTCTTCAACGGTGTAATGCATGTTGTTATAGTCCCCACGATTACCGTCGTGCTTGATCGAAAGATCCCGATAATAGGGAAGCTTTTTGGAGGATTGGTCCGCAGGCTTGCGAGCATGACCACCCGCAGGACCATCAAGAATCTTGCGGCTGAACACGCGGAGGTCCTGGATGTTGACGCGCCGGAAGGTTTCGAAGAACGCAAATCTCTAGAGAGGCTAAAGAAACTCTCTAAAATTGCGGGTACAGCGGATAAAGTCGCTGTCGAATCGATCAGGTGGACGAGTCTTTTACTTCTGATCGCAACATCTACCGTTTTTGGTATAAGCCTGGGCATAACAGTTTTGTGCTATTGGTTGATATTGTGATGCCCTAAGCCACACTGAATTGAGCCTCCTGAATCCGAAGCCCCCGATTCTGAAACAATCTTGCCTTGATTCCGTTACTTGTTTAGTGAAGAAAGTACTGGTCATCGCAGTTGTGTTCATGGGAGCGATAATTGTCGTCCAGCTAGCACGCTACTCCGGTAAGAGCCCTGCCGCGATCTTTGAGTGGCTGGCAGTGTTCTCGGTATTGTCCTTTATCGCATTCTCAGCATGGGCAATTGCGAAGTACGTTCTCGGCCGCGATAAGACACCCGGCTCTCCTTCAGGGCCCTCACCGGATTTTGGTATCAGCAGCCGCGAGTCTGAAGTGCTCGATCTTGTCGCTGCGGGTCTGTCGAACAAACAGATTGCGGAAAGGCTCTTCGTTTCTGAAAGCACTGTAAAAAAACACGTTTCCAATCTCCTAGCTAAACTGAATGCCGAGCGCCGAACGGATGCCGTAAGAATTGCGATGGAGCAGAATTTACTCCGGGGAAACCGGCCATAAACTCAAATTTCCACCTTCGTATACCTCAATTACTCCTTTTGACTGATTACAGAAATGTTTGCCGGTGATACATTCGCGTTATATGAAATGGATACGTTTTATTGTCGCGATCGTCATTGGCTATATCCTCTCCCAATCAATAAACATGCTGCTGGTGCTCTTATTCTACGGCGGCGGTTCCGGGAATTCAGTGCCGGCATTTGGCGGTTCAGCTGTCGGGCTCGCGATCGGAGGTCTTCTCACAGGGATCGTTGTCAGGCTGATTGCGGGTCCTCTTTTTTGGCCGTCAGCATGTGCCGCAGCGGGCATTGTGTTTATCGTGACGCTTCTGAATATTTATCTGCATGTTGCAATCGAGCCTCTTTCGTACAAATTGACCGTGCTTGTCGTGCTGGTTTCTTCGATATTGATAGGTTCAAGGTTAGAACCTTTAAAGCGCAAAACATCTGAAAACGGCTGATATCTGAGATTTCAAAGTTCTTTTAAGTTTTTCGGGTCTGCTTTGTGATATAAACCGGGCATGATTTCATCAATACGTTTTCTGCTCCTCGTATCAATGGTAGTCATGTTCGTTCCCATCGCTTTCGGGCAGACAGGCAATCAGCGTCAGTTCGACTTCTGGGTTGGTGCATGGGATGTAAATCTGCGTGTACAGCAGAAGGACAACTCCTGGAAGGATCAGCACAAGTCGACAGCACATATCTACAAGATTCTGGCCGGGAAGGCGATCCTTGAGCTTTGGAGTGAGAACAAAGACGGCATCAACGGATATAGCCTACGTTATTACAATCCGAATACTGATAAGTGGGACTTATGGCTTAACTGGCCGGGTAAGAACCGTTCGGGCACGACCGGGCTTACGGGTTCGTTCAGGCACGGGCGCGGTGAGTTCTTTGCAGAACGAAAGATCGACGAGAGGACGACTCAGATTCGCCGCTACACATTCTCCGACGCGACTCCAACCTCCCTGCGTTGGGATGACGCCTATTCGACTGACGGCGGAAAGACGTGGTCTTCGAATTGGATCATGGAGTTCTCGCGAAGGGCCGGTAAGGCGCCTGGAATCGAAAAGGAAAAGAACTTGTTGACCTATTTTGAGGGCAATAGGTGTGATCTACCCGAGTTTGATGTTCTCCGCAAAATCATTAATACCTCTTGGGCGGAAGGCCACACAAGGTATTTTAACGTGCTTGACGGCTGTATGATCATCGGATTCCTCGGTGAAGATGACCATTTCTTTACTCTGACGTATAACACCTATGCCAGCACCTACGAGTTCACTCTGCTCGGCAAAGATCCCTCTGCACCTCTGTCGATCTACTACGGCTCAAAAGATGATGGCGGCTTGTCCCTCAAAACCCGCAAGAAGGATGGCCGGAGCGATACCGCTGAACTGTCGATTGGTGGCGATGGATATCTCTGGGCGTACGGGATTACCTATAATGGCGGTGCGATCAATGTCAACGAAAACAGGACAGGTAATACTGGAATCAGGTCAACTGTGCGTTGAATACAACACATGAGCGAGGGGCTTCGAGACATTCCGCACGGAGACCAGATCACAACTCCAACCATTCAATAAAGTTTACAGTCGCGCTGATCAGGCGGTCCCTCGGTTTCTCAAGAAGTGCCGCATGGTCGCCTCCCTTGAGGACCACCCATTGTTTATGCGCGTTAGGGAATGCTGAGAACGCTTCCGCGTGCATGTCGGTCTTGGCGAGCGGATCAAACTCCCCCTGTAGAAGCAGCACCGGTACGGGAACCTTCTTCGCGTCTATTTGATTGTACTAATGGGTCTTGTTCCAATCCGCTCGAATGGGATCCGCCTCAAGCGAATGACGTACATACTCAGCGATCGCTTTCTTGCTTATCGAACCGGGCGTAATGAAGTCCGATGCGGCCGCTTTTGCGGTATTTTGCTTTCGCTTGGGTTTGTCCGTTTTGTTGTCTTCGGGAACCTTGAATCCCCTTCTAATCGGATATCCGAATAGAATCAGGCTTTTGATGTTTTCGGGATACTTCTGAGTGGTTAGCTGACCGAGCATCGAACCCATCGACCAGCCCCAGAAATGGGTCTTCACGCCGTTTTGCCGAAACAGCCAATTCAGTACGATCGAAGCATCTTTTGCGGCCCGGTCCGGTGTATTATACCCGGTTGCATCGCGAGGTGTCTTTCCGTAACCCCTTGCATCCATTGCCCAAACGCTATAGCCGTGGGCATTGAAACCGTTTATCAGGGACAGATCCTCACCCTCAACCTGCAGATCGAAATCAGGGACAGATCCTCACCCTCAACCTGCAGATCGAAATCAGGCAGGGAACTCCAGGTTCTTCCGTGATGCAGCAAGATGTGTCCCTTCGGGTTTCTCACCGATTTCTCCCAAACCGCGATCAAATGCCCATCTGCATCGACCTTATGCATTCTTAGTTCCGCCGCAGAAATGGTAACCGAATAAAAACAGAAGATTCCGAACAGCAGTGCAGACAAGATGATTCTCATTTTGATGTCCTCGAGAAGTTGTACAAAAATTACTGGTCCCATTCTTAACTGTTTGTCGCCGAATAAAAAAGCCGCCCGGTTTCAAAACCGAACGGCTCGCAAATTTCATTCTTACTACGGCTAGTTGTTTTCCGTCTCTTGAATCGCCTTCTGCAGTTCGTCGATCTTGCGTTTGGCTTCATCTTCCGTCATTCGACCTGACTCAACAGCAGCTTTAAGTGCGGCCACCGAGCGCTTGAACTCTGCTCGTCTTTGTTGACGGGCGAACTCCATTCCCATTTTCTCGAGTTTGAGCCTCGCGTCTTCCTCAGAAATCCTGCCCGCTCTTGCTTCCGCCTGAAGCTTTTCGGCGGCCAATTTGAGTTTGAGTGCGCTTTGAGCCTCCTTGAGTTGTTTCTCGACCGTTCGCAGTTTTACTTCAGCTTCCTCTTGCGAAATCTTATTCGCCCTAACCATTTCTTTAAGTTTGGAAGCGGCAGTCATGCGCTCGCTCCGCATGCTCAACTCGATGTGTTTCTTCTCAAGTTCACGCCTACGGGCTTCAGCGTCTTCTCTTGATATATTTCCATTCTCAAGTGCCCATTCCAGTTTTTCGACTTGGGCGGCGATCCTTCGTTCCTGGTTACTTGATTCCAATTGTCGCCGCACCGCCTCCAACTGTATCTGCGCTTCCTCAGCTGAAATCCTGTTCATGCTGACTGCTGCCTGCAGTTTCTTGGCGGCCGCTTGAAGTTTATTCTCCCTCATAAGTATTACTTGCTGCATCTTCAATTCGAGCATTCGCGCCTTTGCCTCTGCTTTTGATAATCTACCTTCAGTCACGGATTTCTCCAGATCCTCAGCCGCGAGGCTCAGCTGGAGCGCCCTTTTGGACTTTTCTTCAAAACTCTTCTTGTATGCCTCGAGTTTTCTCGCTGCGTCTTCGGGAGATATTTTTCCTTCCGCTACAGCAATGTTCAGCTTTTCTTCAACCTGCTTGTATGCCATTTCAGCCTTGATGCTTGCCATACGTGCCATTGCTTCCTGCTTGGATATCGCACCTGCCTGGACCTCGGCTTCGAGCTTTTCCCGCACTTTTTCGATTTCTTCTGAAGTTGATTGCTGTGCATTTGCGAAGCCCAAAGGCAGCACCAAGAGCGCTAAACAAATCAAGAACACACGTACAGGCTTTGTAACAATCTGGGTATTATTTCCGGATAAGATCATATGAATTCTCCTTACTAAATATCCGCCGCTGTTTACTTCACTTGCCATGGACGGTGGACGGAGAGCCGGTCCGGCAAATTCCTCAACAGCACTCAAAAGCGAGGACGCATAATGGTGAGGTTCAGGGGCGATCGTGGAAAGCACCAGCGAGTCACAGCAGATCTCTTCACAAGCGCGCAGATTACGTTGAGCCCACCATACAACCGGGTTCCACCAGAAAATGATCGCCGCAGACCATTCGAGCCAGCGCACAAGATAGTCTCGCCGTCGAACGTGCGCCAATTCGTGTGCCAAAACCATTTGAAGCTCTTCCTTTTCGAGATTCTCGATAATCCGCGTCGGCACATAAATGCGGACCTTACCGCCCACCCACCAAACCAGCGGAGTAATGTCCGCCGAAGTTTCGTAGATCTTGGGCAGTCTCTTCAGGCCCAGTTTAGAACCGAATTCCAAGACGATCTTTTTCACAGATCCGGATACACGGTCCGAACTGCCGCGAAGAAGACAATCAAACCGGATAATCCTGAAGAGGGACCACGCCAGTGCAATAAGAATTCCAATTCCCCAAACCAATGGAATGTACTCGACCAGGGAAGTCCACTCGAAGGCGGGCGTCGCCGCTTCGATGGGGATTTCGGTGCCTGCAGGAACTACCGGAACGGCACCTGTCGTCGACGTCGAAAGTACAACAGGAGCCTTTGGCGAATTGAACAAGCCATTCTTTTCCGGCAAAGGAACTGACAAAAATGATGGCATGAGGAGTTTCAAAAGCACCAGGAGCCAAACAAAATACGCCAGTTGCGGTTTCCTGAACAGCTTTCCGATTGCCGTTGCTGCAACCGCGATAGCAGCGGAGATTACCGCGTTGCTGAGACCGATTTCAAATAGGATTTCGCTCATTTCCCTTCGTCCTTTTTGTGGTCATCGAGTATCGACCGTATTTGCTCGATATCTTCATTCGAGATCTTCTTTGTTTCGACAAGATGGGTGATCAGCGGTGCCAGCGAACCGGCAGTTAGTTTTGAAGCAAGGTCCTCCAACTGGCTTCCGGCGTACTGCTTGCGCGAAATCCGGGCGGCAAACCGATGTACGAATTCACTTCGGTCCCGCGTGATAAATCCTTTGTCTTCAAGCCGTTGCAGGAGTTTTTGAACCGTTCCGTGCTGGGCCTTGGTGGCTTTCGAATAGAGTTTCTCGCGGATTTCACGGGCAGTCAGCTGGTCGTTCTTCCACAAGAGGTCCATAATTGCCAGCTCTGAATTGGCCAGAGGCATCTTCATTTTTTTTGCTCCTTGATACCGATACGACAAATCAACGACAACATGTCGTAACCCTACGACATGCCGTCGTATATGTCAAGAAATCTTTGAATTCACGAAATCTTCTTGTAGTCTGTTTGTTCGATTCCAATCAATAAGAAAAGCCGAATAAGTTTCCAGGGACCGAGACCGATAAATGAAATCGGCTGTCCTGCCGGGAGAATCTGCAATGAAAAACCAAAGACACATTCGTTTTTACTTACTCCTTTTTTCCCTTATTTGTTCCGTTTTTGCGGCTCAGAACACAGCTCAGTCCTATGCGGATACAGATCTTGAAAAATGGGAACGTCTTGGATTTCGCGGCTACGCCATCTCAAATGACGGTAGGTGGCTGGTTTATCCGATAACAAGAAATAACGAAGAGAACGAGCTTCGACTTCATAAGTTAAACGAGTTCGCGATGTCGGTTTCAAAGATCTTGGCGTATGGCGGAAATCAGGAGTTCTCATCTGACAGCAAATGGCTGGCGTATTCAATTTCTCCAGATCCCAAAACACAAAAGGAGCTCCGCAAAAAGAAGAAGCCGGTCAGGAAAGATTTTGAGATCTTAAATCTCGCAAGCGGCAAGACCGACAGAGTCAAAGAAATCCAGTCTTTTGCGTTCAGCGCTGACGGGAAGTTTGTTGTTCTTAAGCCGTATCCGGAAGAGAAGTCCAAGAGCGAGAGCAGCAATATAATTGTTCGGAATCTGGCCAACCGGAAAGACACGATTATCGGTAACGTAAAGGAATATGAATGGAGCGAAGACGGAGCGAAACTCGCGGTGATTGTCGAAGCGAAAAACAAGGTTGGAAACGGGGTCAAGATTTTTGACGGCAGGTTTACAGCGACACTCGACAGCGAAAAGGCGATCTACAGCGGGTTGAGCTGGAGCGAAACCGGCGATGGCCTTGCGGTTTTTCGCTCTCACGAAGAGAAGGGATTTAAGAAACCAACCAACGATGTACTTGTGTGGGAAAACGTAGCCGCGTCGACCTCGAACGCTTTCGTTTTCGATCCGCTTACTGCCCGAGGGTTTCCGAAGAACATGAGGATCGTCGAAGATAGTCCGCTCATGTGGTCGCTTGATGGGAAGTCTGTTTACTTCAGCGTCGATAAATGGAAGCGTGCCCCGGAAAAGCCCGATCCCAAAGCCGCAAAAAAGGAGAAAAAAGAACAGCCAGAGATTCCTGCGCTGGAGATCTGGAATTCCAGTGACATTCGAACGATCCCGGAACAAAAGTCTAGTGCAAACGACAATTCGTACCTTTCGGTTTGGCATCTGGATACGGACAAGTTTGTACGGCTCGGAAGCGACCGCGCCGGAATCGTCGGTTTCCAGCCGGACAGTAAGACGCTGCTTGCGTTCGACAGCACGCCTTACGATTTCGATGGAATGTTTGGGAGGCCGAGCTACGATGTTTATTCGCTGGATGTAAGGACCGGGTCACGGAAAAAGTTACTGACGGACAATATCTATTCCCAAGACGTGAGCCCCGACGGACGATTCTTTGTTTACGTCAAAGACGACCACTATCATCTTTTCGATCTCACCACAGGTAAGGACAAAAATATCACAGGCGATCTGGACGCCTCTTTTGTGAATCTTGACGATGACCATCCGGTGGAGCAGACGAGGCCGTACGGATTCGCGGGATGGGACAAAACGGGTTCGTATTTCGTAGTTCATTCCAAATATGACATCTGGAAATTTGACGCGAAGACAGGCCGCGGTACGCGTTTGACCAACGGCAAGACCGGACAGATTTCACATCGCTACTCGCCAACTGATCGGCCGGAACTCCATGTCGATTTCAGCAAGCCTGTGTACGTGCGCAGATTCGGGCTTTGGAGCAAAAGATCAGGTTACTCGAGGCTTTCACCGGACAACACTCTCAAGCACCTCTCATGGGGAGACAACTACGCGGCGCGGCTAACTGTTGCAAAAGATAAGGATATCACTGCGTTTTCAATCGAGAGGTTTGATGCTTCTCCCAATTTCTTCGTTTCTGAGAATGGAAGCCCAAATCTGAAACAGGTCACGAACACCAACCCGGACGCTAACAAGTACAAGGCCGGGAAGACGGAGTTGATCGAGTACACGAACGCGAACGGGAAAAAACTCCAGGGTATTCTCTATTACCCCAACAACTACGTCGCCGGTAGAAAGTACCCGATGATCACCTATATCTATGAGCGTTTGTCGAACGGCCTGCATGTGTATGAGGTTCCCTCGAGAACGAGCTACTACAACACTAAGATCTTTACCAATAGTGGATTCTTTGTACTAAAGCCGGACATCATTTTCGACACCGGGGATCCGGGCGTCTCTTCGGTGAAGACTATGGAGATCGCGGTCAAGACTGTCGTCGACAGGGGTCTTGTCGACGAAAAAATGGTCGGGCTTGTAGGGCATTCCTGGGGCGGTTACCAGACGCTGTTCGCTGTTACGCAGACCAATAT
>JABDKD010000226.1 GCA_013003215.1 Pyrinomonadaceae bacterium | reverse complement strand
GGTAAATGCAGAGCCTCCTACAAAAATCGGCGAAAATCCGTTTGAATCCGCGTTAATCCGCGGCAAAAAAACTCCTCCGAAAACCTATCCTAGCGAATCGAGACACTTCGACAAAGTCCTTAATCGGCACGTATAGATAGGCATTCCCCGCATGGTCAACTTGCTGGCGGGCGTCCGGCGCATCTCCTCTGCAAGAGCCAGGAAGTCATTGGGCTCGTCAGTTTCAAAACTGATCAGGTATTCCTGTTCGCTAAAGCCGAAGGCATGCGTCATATGGATCCTTATGTTTTTGAACTTTTTCCCGACCATGAAGTTTTCTTTGATCAGCGTGTCCCGCTCTTCATCCGTCTTCTCGTACCAGTCGCTGTGTTTCGCACATGGGTAAAGAAAGTGATATTTCTTGTCGCCTACCGCGACCCGGAACCTGTCACCCTCCACGGCTTCCGACGGCGGAACAAACATCATCTTTCGCGTAACAGAAAGGTAATTGTCGGCGGTTTCGATAAAGCTTCCCAAGTTCGTACGGTAAAGCCTGGCCGTCATTTCCTGAATTTGGTCCAGCGACGTCCCGATCCTCCAGAACATAAGGTCGGCCTTTGAATCAAACCCGACGAGCGAATAGCTAAGAAGCAGCAGATCTTTTGAAAACTCTTTAAATACACCCTGGAATTCAGACTTGAATACCTTTTTTGTTTCGGCGTTCAATTTGCGCCACTCAGGATTGACCTTTAGAAACATGAAATTCACGAACTGCTTCTGAATTTCAGGCAATTCACTGTTCGACTCGTTGTCCGCAACCAGACGGAGATTCCCATTTTCAGTTTCTTCGTTATCGATCAGTTCCATAAGTCGCTCCAATTCGCGGCATCAATCAAACCCTTCAGGTTCGCGGCCGGAGTAATCTGAGTGTGTTGGTTTAGAATTCGGAAGTCTGTGTGCGGTCTCGGGATATCGGCTCGCTGCCGCGTCGATCTAAGTGCATTGTGCCAAGTTTTTGATTCGTTGTCCAAGCCCTCATCGTGCGGGAATAAGGCGATTATTGCAACGAGAATGGAAATACCATATTCTGTCTTGGTCGATGGTCAGATTCCTGTTTACAACAATGATGCTCATCTTGCCGCTCGCAATTCCGGCGTCTGCGCAGATGCGTCCTCTTATCACGGAAGACGTGGATATTACTCCTCCCGGCCGTATTGAGATTGCCGCGGGAACGGATTTTTTCCAAAATGCCAGATTCCCTCTTTCGGGTCTAAGGGGAGATTTGACCCGCGTCGGCAATATTCGTGTCAGGACGGGCTACGCAGGTAATGTTGAGGTCCAGATGGAAGGGGTGATTCAGAATTTCCTTGCGATCGAATCCCAGTCTGCCACTCCCCCGATTCCCCTTAACATTGACCCGAATTCAACAAACGATTACGGGGACATCAAGACTACTGTCAAGATCAAGCTCCGGAATGAAAGCAAGAACGTGCCTGCGATCGGTTATTCGCTTGGCTTCCAGATTCCTAATTCCGATCAGTCCAAGGGTATCGGAACAAACCAAATAGACCTTTACACTAAGGTGATCATGCAAAAAACCTTCGGCGGCTCGAAGGGAGATCCCAGGGTCAAGGTATATGGAAACATCGGATTCGGCATCCTGAACAATCCGCTCGAGAACTTCAGTCAGAATGATGTGATTCTGTACGGGCTAGCGGGAGTGTACAAGGTCAATAACAACGTTTACGTGGCAAGTGAAGTGAACGGCCGAGCAAACACCCGCTCCGGCGGAGCACCCCTTGGAACAGAAAGCCAGGGACAATTCCGAATCGGAACGCAGGTTAAGGCATCGGGGCTTCGATTTGATACTGCGGCTATCTTCGGTTTGACCAAAAACAGCCCGGATACAGGCATCACGATTGGGGTTACCTACCTTTCGCCTGAACTCTTTAAACCTGCCCAGTGATTCAGCGGCGAGTTCCCTTTTCCGTATCCTTCTGAGTTTCTTATCCCTTTTGTCACGTATGATTTAGCGGCTTTCACGGATTTCTCGAGCGAAACTCCATTTGCGAGGTTCGCCGCGATTGCAGACGAAAGTGTACATCCTGAACCGTGCGTAGACGTCGTTTCAATATAATCTTCCTCGAAGACCACCATCTCATCAGGTCCAAAAAGACGGTCCGTCGCCTTGTTTTTGTTCTCGTCTCCTTTTTGGTGTCCGCCCTTGATCAATACGTAACCGGCTCCCATTTCTAATATTTCGCTCGCCGCCCGTCTGTAGTCTTCTTCAGCCACGATTTCCCTTCCTACAATTCTCTCTGCTTCCGCAAGATTCGGTGTAACTATTCCTGCCAAAGGAAATAGCGTGATAATCAACGCACGCAACGCGTCATCATCGATTAGGTCAAAACCGGATGTCGAACGCACAACCGGATCCACAACAATCTCTGACGGGTACTCGACGAGGAGCTCCGCCACTGCCTCAATAACCTCAATGGTGGGCAACATTCCGGTCTTCACGGCTTTAACCGGCAGATCTTCAAAAACCGCAGCCGCCTGCCGTCGAACGGACTCAGCAGACTGGTGTTCGGCTCCGAATACCCCTTGTGTGTTCTGAAAGGTAACGCTTGTTACCACTGCCGCACCGTAGCACCGGTGGGCAAAGAAGGTTTTAAGATCGGCTGCGATCCCGGCTCCGCCGGACGGATCGAGGCCCGCGATCGACAAACAAACGGGATTTGTTCTTTTACTATTCACCTAATTAGAAATGCCTCTTCAAAATAACGTATAGCCGCAAATCCTGTGGCGCCGGCTTCTATAACATCACCAACTCTTGCCCCATCAATACCGCCAACCGCGATCACCGGCAGGTCCGGGACCGCATTGCACACTCGCTTTAAGGCGTCTAAGCCCTTGGGACGACCAAATTTCCTCTTAGCGGGCGTATCAAAAACGGGCCCGAAAAATACGTAGTCTGCTTTTTGGTCTTGAGCGGAAATGACTTCTTCAACGGAATGGGTGGAGACACCTATCAGGAGTGATTCCGGGCAGAAGCGGCGTATATCCGCGGGCCGCATCGATTCACCGGTAAGATGCACGCCTGCAGCGCCAACCGCCAATGCAATATCCAACCGGTCATTTACAAGGATCCCCGTTTCGCTTCCTTTTACAATTTCCACGGCCTTCGAAGACAGGTCCGCTATCAGCCTCGCCGGAAGATTCTTTTCGCGTATCTGGACAAAACTGACGCCGCGATTCCTCGCCTTCCTAACGAGGTCCAGCGTGCTTTTCTTTTCTTTGGTAAAACCTGAATGGGTCAGGTTTCCCGGTGTGATCAAAAATGAAACAGGGGGGTCGAATCCGGATGAGTTACTGGGGGATGTCACGTCTTAACCCTTTTCAAGCGCGGCAACATTTTCGTCAAAATGCGCCACTTCCCAAAATGCGAGAAAGATGTTGAAGATTCCAAGTCCCGTAACTCCACCGCGGAACCACGCCGAAGACACTACAGTCCTGATCGACTCAAGACCGGTCTGGTCCACGAGGAGGCCTAACAAAAAATTGTCTCCCCACTCACCAAATCCGCCGAAACTGAACCATGGGAACAAAACTAGGACAAATCCCATCATCAGGCAAACAAGTACAAAGAGTATTACAACCAAACGTGCAACCATGTGGAGATTATAACGCAAAACCCCGGCCCAAACGAAAAACAGCGCCCGTTAATACGGACGCCTTATACTCATCTGTCGATTAATCTATGCGGAGGTCGGTGCCATTTCTCTTAGCTTTTGGAGCCTTTCGCCAACATCGCGGAAATCAACATCCATCCCGTAGATCTTTTCGAACTCAACGATCGATTTGTCGATGTCTCCGTTTAGTTCGTAAGCGTTGGCAAGTTCGTAACTCAGGCCGCTTAGCTCGTCATTTGAAAGGTTCGGCGTTTCGAAAGCCCTTGCAAACCAAGTGATCGCGAGATTTGGCATTCCTTTCTCAAGAAAACAGTGACCGAGGAGAGTGCAGCAGTTGAGAAAGCGGTGAGTTTCGTCATCCGGTGAGACAGAATTCACCGCGTCCTGAAACTCACGTATCGCCTCTTCGACCATTCCCATTTCCTGGTACACCACGGCATGTTGGTAATGGTTGTCGTAATCGTCCTCTTCGACGGGCTCAGATTCCTCTAGTCCCAACTCTTCGCGGAGGTTCTCAAACGAGTTGGAAAGGTCTCTTTCGTCAGGTTTCGCTTCCTGATTGACTTCAGATGATGAGTTTTCGTTTGATTCATTACCGACGAACTCGTCTGAATAACCGGTATCCTCAGCCATTTCCGTATGATCACTTTGGGAATCCGATTGAGGTTCTTCAGGCGCTCCGCTTACTCGAACCTCTTCAACAGATACTAATTCGCTGTCAACTATCGGCTCAGCAGCCTCTTCGTCGGCCTCGGTATGGACAACTACGGCTTGCTGCTCATCAACGCTTTCCTGAACGTTTGTCTCGACGGCATCCGGCTGCGGCTCTTGTGATTGGGCAGGCTGTCCATTCGAAACCGCCTTGCCTTCCAAGGCGTCGAGTTGATTCTTCAACTCAACAATTTCGGGCCTGTCACCGAATTCTGATAGCAATTCGCCAAGAGACTTGCCTGCTAGTCCGTTATACCCCTGTTCGAGATAAAACTTGATGCTTTCAATCTCTTCATCAAGCCGCATTTCATCCGCCGCACTCAATTCGGCACTAGGCGAAACCAGGGTCTCAGCCTGTTCTTTTGAATCTGCCGATTTTTTAAGAGGCTCGTTGCCGGCATCGTCGACCCTGATATCGGACTCGTGAACATCTGACGTCTCATCTGAGGATTCGTCTACGATTTCAGCGGTCAAGGTCTCTTCCGTTGATTCAATTTGTTGCCCTCCGGCTCCCTCGAAGGCAAACCCTGTTTCGGTTGCAGACTCCAACTCTCCTGCCTCATCCGCGCGGTTTACTGTCTCAAATCCATTGTCATCGCCGTCGCTGTCATCGCTAAGAGGTGCATAAGACTCGAAATCCGGGACTGCAGGATTTTCATTGTTTTGCGCCGCTTCTACGATACTTTCCGCGGATTCTCCCTTTAACTCAGCCAGTCGTTCTATGATCTGCCTGTCATGCGGGGTGAGGATTGCCAACTGGGAAAGGCCATAGATTTCGTCTTCTTCTTGCTCCGCATGCCTTGCGGAATCAACAACCCTCTCGAGTGCGGACTTGAGTTCGATTTCATCCTTTAACCAGCTATGGTAGCGGGCGAGCAAGCGGAGTGCGGCGATGTGCTCCGGGTTGCGTGCAAGCACTTCTTCGAGCTGTTCGAGTAATTCTTCGTGTTCCCCGCCAACGAGCATGTGCTCGGTAATCATCGAGAGACATCTAACCGCCGAATCCAGATCATCAGCATTGAAATACACCTGGACTAGCTCCAGGAACTTTCGATAGTTAGAGGGATCCCGTTCGACCATCTTTACAATGACCGACTCTGCGGAACCCGGATCGTCCATATCGTAGTAACAATCGACCAAAAGGAAGTTCGTTACGCGGTCATAAGGATCGCTTTCAATTCGCCTTTCAAGCGATTTCGCAGCCTCCTCCGGGTATCCGAGCTCGATCTGAGACTTTACAAGCCCTTCGATCGCGGATACGTCCATCGGTGCTATTTCCAGCGCTCTGGAGAAAGCTGCAACCGCGGATTCATTGTTGTTTGTTGCCGCAAGCCGTTCCCCGGCCTTGACGAATGCCTCAGCGGCCTCACCTTCCCGGTTGTCACGCCAGTAAGACTCGGCGATTTTCACGTAGATTTCTGCGTTGTGGGGATCTAGCTCCGCAATGTTCTCCCACATTGCCAATGCTTCTACTCGCTGGCCTTTGGAATCATAATGCTCTGCCAGCGACTCATAATGCTTTCTTGCCTCTGCCAACGACCCCCGGGTGCGGTATAAATCTGCCAGTTTAGAAGACACCTCGATCGAATCGGGCTCGATCCGGTAAATCTTGTTGTAGACCGCGATAGCTTTCTTTGCGAACCCCTGAGCATTGTAAAAGTCAGCAACGCGCTGATAGCACTTCACCGCCTCAGAACTGTTCTTGGATTTCACGTATAGGTCGCCCAGCATGTTCTGGGTATTTATATCCTTGGGATCGTGCTCTACGATCTGGCTATACTCGCCTATCGCTGCTTGAATCTTACCTTGCGTTAAATACCGTTCGGCATTCCGCTTGGCTTTGGCTATATTGAAACTCATTATGAATTGGTCGGGTGCCGTTCTAACCGGCCTGTGTGAATCGTCCGCGATCGATTTTAGAGGCGTTGCAGGGAGAAAGAACCTTGAAGGTGCCGAATGCACGGAACCCTAGGATTAAAATTAGCACTTTGCTAAACAGGTGTCAATGTTTTTCAACATTGTTTAACACAAGTAGATTACTGGGGTTTGGTGTGAAAAGTCAGTTTGACAAAAGGTCTCTCCGAAATAAGAATATTTCTCTTTATGAAAGCACTAATTCTGGCCGGAGGAAAAGGTACAAGGCTACGACCACTTACTGTTTACACGCCAAAGCCAATCGTTCCGGTTATCAATCGGCCCTTTCTGCTGTTTCAAATCGAGATTCTTCGAAGAGCGGGAATCACTGACATCGTTTTGTCGTTGAATTATCAGCCCAATAAGATCCAACATCTTCTGGGGGACGGGTCAGAATACGGCGTCGATCTGAGCTACGTCACTGAACCCAATCCGATGGGGACGGGGGGAGCTTATAAATACGCAGTCGGTGATTCAGAAGAGCCAACGATTGTCCTTAACGGGGACATTCTTACTGACCTTGTCGTCAAAGACCTTGTTGAAAGCCATTACGCCTCAAAAGCCGACGCGACAATCTGCCTGAAGCGAGTTGAAGATCCCTCGGCGTATGGCGCGGTAGACTCGGATGAATCCGGGAAGGTCACGGCATTCCGCGAAAAGCCAAAGCCTGAAGATATAGATGAATCAGATGTAAACCTCATAAATGCAGGTATTTATGTCTTAGAACCTAAAGTGTTGGATTTAATTGAGGAAGATACGAATACGTCTTTTGAATACGATGTATTCCCTAAAATTCTGGAAAACGGAATGCACTTTGGGTCCTTTAAACTCGACGACGCTTATTGGTGTGACATCGGCACGCCAAATAAATATTTGTCTGCCCACAGCGACTTTCTGGCTGGTAAAATCCGCCGTTTCCATCTTGGAAAACGCCCTGAATCGATCGAGATAGCCACCCGCGCTACGATAGACGAACAGTCGGTATTTGGCGAAAACTGCGTAATCAAACCGGGAGCGGTAATCGAAAACTCCGTGATCGGAGAAGGAGTTCACATCGAAGAACGTGCTGAGGTCAAGAACAGCGTGATATGGCCTCATTCCAGAATCTCCAACTCAGCAAAGGTCCAAGACTCAATCGTCGCCAAAGGTTGCTATGTGGGGCAGAATGTCACCGTGTCAGCCGGTTCGGTACTCGGCGACAAGACCTCGTTAACCGACTACACGATCGTCTAAGTGCTTTCACGGCTCGAAAATACCACGGCAATGTTGATTTGCGGCGTCGTAATCGGGGCATTGACAGGGGTTTTAACCGCATTCGGAGTCCTCTTCATTCGGCACTACGCCATAATCGCTTTGGTATTGGCAGGAACACTGCTTGTCTGGTTAGTCCTGAGAAGACTGCTTCGATCAAACGATCTTACCTGGCCCGGCAGTGCCGTCTAGTGGCTGATCTATTCGATGGTCGTATGTAGGGTTGGCGGTTATGTGGTGATGTTCACTTAGGATCCGCGATACGAGGGCCTTGATATGCTCCTTGCGATCGCGTCGACGGTCGAATGCTCAACGCTTGCTGGGTTTTTGGTACCGTTGAGGATGGTTTGGAATGACACAGAGCTGGGATCGACATTTAGAGGGCTATTTAGCGGTGCCGGTGTCTTGTTGAAGAGGCGGGATTTATCCGGAAGATCTACGAAACAATCAGGGACTTCTGTCTGATCATCCTTTTTGGCACGATTGGCGGGATTGCCTTTGGCCTCTTGGCGGCGATCGGGGTCATATTTCTTTGGCACCATCCCGTCTGGGGAATACTTGTGGCCTGCGCTTTTGGAATCTTCCACATCGAGGACCTGAGGCGGTTCTACGTTCGACGAAATTGGCTGGCGCTTACCTTGCGCCCTATTGCGATATTGCTCATTTCCGCGCCGGTAGCGGGAATGATCTGGCTGGCAATCAGGACCCACTCAGATCCTCGCGAGTATCAGGTAGCGTCGATAGTGGTCTTACTCTTTGCGCCCGCATCGCTGTTCTTCGTCATATTAAGCAGGTACTTCCCCAATTCCAGGCTCTTTAAGTTCTTAGAACACGGGATCGAGGGAATACGAATCACAGGAGTATTTTAGAATGCCGGAGCTGCCTGAAGTAGAACTGGTCGTACAAGGGCTCGCCCAGCTCTTAAAAGGGCGAAGCATAAGGTCCGGGGCCCTGTACCGCGAGAAGCTTGCCCCGGGAGTTTCACCTCAAAAATTTGAAAGAACCTTCCATCAGCGCGACATCATCGCGATTACACGCCGCGGCAAACACATTCTTTTCGAGCTTTCGGGTGGAAAAACACTGATAACCCATCTTCGAATGAGCGGTACCTTCCAGGTACTTCAACCGCGTCATGAGAATCCAAAGTTTACCCACGCTGAATTCATTTTGGATAACGATGATCGTCTTGTTTTTAGCGATCAGCGCCACTTTGGTTATATGAATATCGTCGAGTCTGACGAACTGGGGCACGCACCCGAGCTAAATAAGCTCGCACCTGAACCTTTTTCGAGCGACTTCTCAAGACCATACCTGGCAAAAGTGCTGAAATCTTCGAGACGGAAAATCAAGGAGTTCTTACTTGACCAGACCAAGGTTTGCGGGCTGGGAAATATCTATGCTTCAGAGGCTCTCTATCTTTCGCGTGTCCACCCTCTAAAACCGTCTTGCGAGATCTCAACAATTAAAGCCAACCGCTTGCATGCTAGTATTATCAAAGTTTTGAGCGACTCACTCGATTTCGGCGCAGGAATGGAAATCGATCCTCTGAATCTGGATAGCCGCTATTTCGGTGGTGATTACGAGGGAGAATGGTACGTTTACGACCGCGAAGGGCTTCCCTGCAGGCGATGTGAAGCACCGATTCGCAGAATCATTCAAGGGAGCAGATCAAGCTACTTCTGCTCACGATGTCAAAGAAAGTAGGATTGAGAATTAAAATATGTTTAAGAAACTGTTGACCGCATTATTGCTGACCGTCTTTTTCTTTCCTTATAACGTCCTGGCTTGCGCCTGTTGTGCGGAACCGGGTGACCACTTTGAGTATGAGTCCGAGTTGAAGGAATTCGAGATCAACGTTTTAAGTGACATTGGCTTGGCTTCCTCAACACTCTTTACCGATGCCGGCTATCCCGAAACTATTAAAGGTATTGACCCGCTTGGTGAGTCGTTTTCCGTAACCGGATCTCTCCAGGGAAACGTCTTCAAGCTCGAATTTACTGACGACAAAGCCCGGAAAGCGGCTCTAAACCTGTGGCGTCCGAAAAAAATTGAGACTTTTGGTGTTGATCAGGATCCGCTCAAAAAAGAGAGGGGAATGGTCGTTCTCTATAAGGAATTGAGGCTCAAATACAGGGTTCAGTCGGCCACAGGATTTCTCGAGAATGGTATTGATGCAGATACTGAGTACAAGTTGATTCTTCAAGGTCGAGGAAATGGCTGTTTGGATGCCAGCAACTTCGATACCTATATTCTCCAGATAAAAGGAAATAAAGCACGTTACTCGTTTTTCGGGAAGCTTATGGGTGGCGCAGGAAAAGTAATGCAAAGCACCGCCGAAGACAGGGGCCTCTCGATTGCGAATTAGGTTTTGCCGATAATGACGAAAATCACTGGCTAAGTTTTCCGCGGCCGGATTAGGTCCGAAAGTTACTTGACACACAGGAGCGCAAAGCGCATTATCTTATTTCGACTCGTGGTGAGTTACGGCAACTTGCGACCACGTAAAATAAACTGCTAAACAGCTCAAAACGGTATCAAAAAGCCTTGTGTTGTTTAGCACGGGGCTTTTTTCATTACCAATTATGAAAGATTTTCGCGAAATCCTTGAAAACGACAGCGTGTATGTTTTTGACGGCGCGGTGGGAACACGTTTCTACGACAAAGGCATATACATAAATAAGAGCTATGACGAGCTTAACCTCATAGCCCCCGACCTGGTACGCGAAGTTCACGAGGAATATGTTGCGGCAGGTGCGGATGTCATCGAAACCAACACGTTCGGTGCGACCAGGCACAAGCTTCAGCATCATGGCCTTGACGATAAACTCCACGAGATAAACGTTTCCGCCGCAAAGATCGCAAACAGGGCGGCCGGCGAATCGGCATTCGTTGCCGGAGCGATCGGCCCGCTTGATTTGCGAATCGAGCCCTATGGTCCGACTTCTCTTGATGAGGCCAAGGAAATGTTTAAGGAGCAGATAGCCGGGCTTCTGGAAGGTGGTGTCGACCTTTTCATCCTTGAGACCTTTGCTGACCTTTCGGAGATCCAACAGGCGATCAAAGCGATCAAAGAGACCTGTGACCTGCCCATCGTTGCTCAAATCCAGATTCAGACCGACTACAAGACGGTTTTTGGTGCTACGTCCGACATTTTTACAAAGCGACTGGATGAATGGGGCGCTGACGTAATCGGCCTGAATTGCGGGGTCGGCCCTAACCACATTCTCACCGAGCTTGAAAAGATGCGCGAACTGACAGACAAGAAGTTGTCGGCACAGCCCAACGCCGGGCTCCCGAGAGACGTTCAGGGCCGGCAGTTTTACATGTGTTCGCCCGAATACATGTCCGAATTCGCAAGACGGTTTATACAGGCCGGCGCACGTTTCATTGGAGGGTGCTGCGGAACCACCCCGAATCACATCAAACTAATGTCGGCCTCGGTGAGGTCACTGAGTCCTCGGCAGACCAAAGTCACGGTAAAAGCACCGGTCGTCAGTAAAAAGGTGAAAGAGACAGTCGAAGTCGAACCGGTAAGCCCTTTAGATCGTTCAAATTGGTCGCGAAAAGTTGCCAAAGGCGAATTCGTAACTTCGGTCGAGGTCTTGCCTCCGAGGGGGGTCTCCGCTAAGCGAACCCTGAGATCGATTGGGCTTCTGAAAGAGGCGGGGGTCGACGCTGTGAACATCCCGGACGGCCCGAGAGCCCAGACCCGCATGTCCGCCCAGGCTACGGCGGTGCTGGTTGAAGAGAAGGTCGGAATCGAATCCGTGCTTCATTACTGCTGCCGCGACCGAAATCTTCTTGGAATGATGTCGGATCTGCTCGGAGCCGCGGCCCTTGGTTTGCACAATCTGCTGATCATTACCGGTGACCCTCCGAAAATGGGTCCCTACCCCGATGCAACGGCAGTTTTTGATATCGACTCGATCGGTCTTACCAACATGGTAAGCAAACTGAACCATGGTCTCGATCTCGGAAACAACCCGATCGGCGAACCAACCGCGTTTTCGATCGGTGTCGGGGTCAATCCGGGTGCGATGAATCTCGAGGAAGAGATCAAGAGATTCGAATGGAAAGTCGAGGCGGGGGCCGAATACGCGATTACCCAGCCGGTTTTCGATATAGAGCAGCTTCGCGAGTTCCTGGAAAGGATCGAACATGTTCGTATCCCGATTATCGCGGGAATCTGGCCGCTCGTGAGTTTCAGGAACGCTGATTTCCTTCACAACGAGGTACCCGGGGTAAGGGTTACTCAGGAAATCCTTGACCGAATGCGAGTTGCGTCGGACAAAGGTAAGGAATTTGCGCGCGAAGAAGGTCTCACGATTGCCCGGGAGTCGCTTGAGGAGATAAGGGAGTCTATTCAGGGGGTACAGGTCTCTGCTCCGTTCGGCAAAGTGAAGCTCGCTTTGAGGGTCCTCGAAGGGCTTCCGCAATTCGCAGACGCTCAAAAGGCCACCAGTTCTGGTGACTAAAAACTGAGAACTGATCTGAACCGGCGGCGGTAGCCGCAGGCAATCAAAACCGCACGCGGTAGCGTGTGGCTTCCCGTGTGACCGGGGCTAGTAACGGATAACGGGAGAATGGAAACCCAATCCTTCATCTCACTAAAGGTTGGAGATTTTCCGAATTGATTACCCGCTCTTCGTGTTGTTTCGTGTATTTCGTGGCTAACGCACTTTTCTGCAAAATTCCCTGGAAACTCACGTCAACTATCTGGGAACCCTGCATCTGGAGATTAAATTATGCGATTAGTTTTTGTGGCTTTGTTGGTGCTTGCAGTATCTGGATTTGCGTTGGCCAATGAGGGGGACTTTCGAAACAGCAGTGGAAATACGATCGGATCACTTAAGTCCGATGGATCCGTACGAAACTCTTCCGGGAACACGATCGGCTATTTTAAGTCGAATGGCGATGTCAGAAACGCCTCAGGAAATACGATTGGTTCTATTGAAAGCAATGGCGAGATCCGTGGAAGCGCGGGTAACAAGAGCGGAAAAGTGATGTCTGACGGTTCGGTGCGGGACAGC
>JABDKD010000209.1 GCA_013003215.1 Pyrinomonadaceae bacterium | reverse complement strand
AGATCGTATACAGTGTATACCTCCGATACACAAACTCGAAAGCCATAACTCTTTGTTTTGCAATAGATTACATTTATAGAGACAAATTTGTGTAACAAACGGCACACATTTTTTTTGATTTTGAAGGGGTGTGACAAGGAAGCGATATATGGCGTGAAACCTTTTAATTACAACAGTTATGAAGAACGGAACCGAATGGCACGGCAATTGAAAGGTACTAGGGCAAGACGACGCAGAAATTACTTTTTGATAGACATGGAGGAGAACATGAAAACAATAAAGAGAATGACAGGAACGTTGGTTGTATTAGGCGTAATAATGATGGGTGCTTCGAGTGCAAGAGCTGGTTTGGTTATGAGCGATTTCACTGGTGGAAGCACACAGTGCACCGAAAGAACTGACAAGAATACTACACGAGTTGACCGGGGTATCATCGTTACTGGACTTACAACAATTTTCGGGAAAACGATTGTAGACTCAGTATTTGGCAAAGGCGAAGTTCAAACGAATTGCGGAATCATTGTAACCGGGTAACATTCACCCCTCGTACCGGTTATTCACCGTAAAACCACAAAGGCCACCTACAAGGTGGCCTTTTCGTATATGGAATTCGGTTTCATTAAAGGCCTATCGACGTAAGCAACGAAGCGAAATGTGGGTCCTGTCGCAGGTTTGCTAACATTGGATTAGTCCTTATTGAAACTGCATTCATCTCTTTCTTTTCGATGCTAGTTTCCAGATATCTCATTGCCTTGTCAGTTTCTTCTAAAGCAGAGTATACGTAAGCCAAATATATGTTCGGGATAATCACGTAGTTCTTTCGGAGAATTGCTAATTGTTCTTTAGCTTTTCTTCGATTTCCAGCGCGTGCCTGCAAATATCCTCTAACGGCGAATGTCTCCTGGCCTTCAAAGATCTCACTCGCGGCTGCAATGTTTTTTCTAGCTACCGCAAATCTCTTGAGTTCAGTATTAACCGCCGAAAGTATCATTAGCGTGTCGTAATTTGATGGGTCGAGTTCAAGGGCTTCCTCAAGAACCAACCGTGCAGCTTCAAATTGTTCGGAACGATAAAGTACGCGGGCAACAGCGCGCTGGTTCTTCACTGATACGGGATCAAGCCGTAGGATCTTTCGTGAAATCGTCATCGCTTCAGAGAATTTACCGAGGTTCGTTAATAGACTTGCGTAACTGCACATGCACGAGACGTTATTTGGTTCGATTTCGAGCGATTCTCGAAATCTCTTCAGTGCAGCGTTGAAGTCCCATTCAATGTTCATTGCGATTCGACCCTTTAGGCACAATACGCCAGCATGGTTTCCAGAAAGGGATTGGGCTCGTTCAAGTAGCCTCTTGGTTTCGGTGACGAACTCAGGAACCGAAATCATGTCGTACGCATGCTTTAAGATTTGGCAGTTTGCCAAATCCAAATACACATCTTTTTGGGTGGGGTCTATCGATAAAGACTGTTGAAAACACTCTATCGATTTGAGAATGTTATCAGCGCCACCCTTACGCAAATAGTGTCGCCCCTTAAGTGTTTGACGATACGATTCAAAATCTACAAGGTGATCATCTTCTTTTCGTTTAGACAACCCGTCAATTTGAAGACGAAGTTCAGAACTTATCTCCCTTGAGATCCGATCCTGTACTTCGAAAATGTCATCGAATGGTTCATTGATCTGAGTACCCCAGATCTGTGAGCCGTCCGCAACCTTTGTCAGTTCAACACCGATAACCAGGTTGTCCCGCACCATCCGAATGCGACCGGTAAGGATCGTCGCGACCCGCAGACGCCGCCCCAGTTTCTTGATATCAATCTCTTTATCTTTGAATTGAAAGACAGTATTTCTTGCGACGACGCGTAATTCCGGCGCGCGAGACAAGGAGTTGATAAGACTCTCAGTGATCCCGTCAGCCAGGTATTCGATGTCTTCGTCGCTCTCCTCGTTGATCAAAGGCATTATCGCGATCGAGGTGAATTGCTGCTTACCGTCTTTTTTCTGCGATAGTTCGTTTTCGATAATGTCGGCCCATTCATCATCGTTGACCATCTTGACCTTCGAAACGAACCTGTACCCAACCCCTGATTCCGCAACGATATATGGCTCATCCTTGGTGGCCCCTAGTATCCGGCGGAGCGTCGACACCTGTACCGCAAGGTTGCTTTCTTCGACAAAGCTCTCTCCCCAGATCTGCTCGAGCAGTTCGTCTTTTGACACTACCTCGCCGGCGTTCTCGATCAGCACCTGAAGCACTTCGAGGGCCCTGGGCGTCACATCAAGGCGTTTCTTCTTCTTGAACAGCCGACGTTCGACGGTATCCAGATAGCAATCGCTGAACGCATAAAACTGCGGTCCGCGAAGTATTGCTATGTCGATAGGTTTCCGCATCCTTCTCTCCTGGGAAACTGATCCCAATTCGTTCGTATGCCAATGAGTATATCGCTAAAAAATTCGAAAAACCCAGTTTTCGCAGTGATTTAAGAATTTTTAATCGAAATTAAAGACGCGGCGGGGAAGGCTGAATAGAATACAAAACATCATCGGCAACAACATAGATTCTGTTTCAGCCCGTTGAATTTGCCGTTACGGACATCTCCTTCACTATGTTGTTGTTATTGCGCGGGGAGCTTCCCACTGGGCGAAAGGCAATGACGGGCCAAGTCCTTTGGGAACGCGCAATCTTCTTAAGTGGAACCACCTCACACCGCACTTAAGAGCCGGGGGCGGATTGATAGCCTGGAGACAGTTTACGAAGGTTCTCAACCGCCCGCGGTACCACCTCTTTCAAATAATCAAGATCATCTGCGGAATTGAACTTCCCAAAACTGAATCTGACCGACCCTCGCGCAAGGTCTTCAGGAACCCCCAGGGCCAGGATCACAGGCGACGGATCGATGCTTCCCGATGAGCACGCCGAACCGGTTGAAACCGCGACTCCCTGCATGTCCAGATTTATCAAAAGGCCCTCACCCTCGACCCCCTGAAAAGCGATATTCGAAATGTTTGGTAGCCGTCTTTCCGGACAGCCGTTGAGTTTTGTGCCCTCTATTTCTGAAAGCACGAAGTCCTCAAATCCCCTTCGTATCGCCGCGGTCGATTTGGACGCTGAAAGAAAACCTTCTTCGGCAATCTCGCAGGCCTTTCCAAGCGCGACTATATTGGCGACGGCTTCAGTTCCGCCGCGGGTTTCACGTTCCTGGTGTCCGCCAAGACTCTGCGCGGCTATGCGAACCCCTCGGCGCACAAAGAGCCCGCCGACACCCTTAGGTCCGTAGATCTTGTGGCCCGAGAATGAAAGGAGATCGCAGCCGATCTCGTTTACGTCTACCGGGATCTTGCCAATTGCCTGAACCGCGTCCGTATGAAACCAGATCTTCCGCCCCTTGCTTCGAATGTCCGCAACCAGGCGGCCGATTTGTTTGACCGGCTGTATCGTTCCGATTTCGTTGTTGGCGGTCATGACCGTAATAAGGAAGGTATCTTCGCGCACGGCCCCCGCGACTTCCGCAGCCGAAACAACACCTTGCGGTCCTGCCTCAACCACCGTGATCTCGTACCCCTTTCCCGCAAGGTCTTCACATACCGAGATGACTGCCGGATGCTCAAGTTTTGAAGTTATTATGTGACCGCCGTCCGGGGCCTGTTTGGCTGCGAGCCCCTTTATAGCCAGGTTGTTACTTTCCGTCCCGCCCGAAGTAAAAACCACTTCCTTCGGATCGGCATTCAGAATCGAGGCAGCCTGGTGACGGGCTTGATCGACCGCGCCTCGTGCTTCCTGTCCAAAAAAGTGGATGCTCGAAGGATTGCCGAATTTCTCAGTGAGAAACGGGCGCATTGACTCAAAAACTGCCTCATCCACGGGAGTTGTGGCGGCGTTGTCCAAATAGACTCGTCGAAACATGACACCATTTTATATGAATCTGACGAAGGAGGCATGGGGACGTTCTAATAAGGGAATTGGGATTCTCCGAACACCCTAGGGAGAATAGGGTTTACGGCCATAGAAATCGCTATGCGAATTGTTGCTGAGGTGCGTCCAATGAGATATCATTACAGATTGCAGTCATAGTTTATTCACGCCTTTGCAAGGCACTGTATTTAAGGGCTTTAGTATGGATTTTACTACCAAAGAAATTTTTAAGAGATACGCGAAAATGGCGGTCGGTCAGACGATTTCGCCGGTTTTCCTAAATATCCTCGTAACCTCGGTGTGCGACATGCGGTGTACGCACTGTTTTTTCACCGATGAACTTAATGATCGTTCCCGCAAGAAACTTCAAATGAAGACCGCGGAAATTGAGCAGATTTCGGAAACGCTGGGTGGAAATCTGGGAGTTTTAGTTCTCGCCGGCGGGGAACCGTTTACGAGAAAGGATCTTCCTGAGATCTGCAACAGTTTTTACAGGAACAACAGCCTCGAGTCTGTCTACATAATGTCGAACGGTCAGATTCACCCGCGGATCTTCCCGGACGTAACAAGGATCCTTGAAGAGAATCCGGACCTGCATGTGACCGTCGCTCTCGGTATCGACGGCATGAAGGAAGCCCACGAGAAGATCCGTCAGAAGCCGGGTAGCTGGGATAAGGCGATCCATACAGCCCGCGAACTGCAGGAAATGAAGAAGGAGTATCCAAATCTGGATGTCCAGACCTGTACCTGCGTGATGCATTCTAATGAAGACACAATCTTTGAGTGGTATGACTTTCTGAAATACGAACTCAAGCCCGATAAGATCAATATCAATTACATACGGCCTCCATCCAACGATCCGAAAGAGCTCGAGTTTGACCACGAACGTTATGCTGAGCTCTCGCATATGATCCTGGAAGACGTTAAGAACGCAGCGATCAAGAACAATTACGGTGGAAAATCCGGATTCTTCAAAGCGGCAGTCGACATCTATATGCACGATCTGATCGCGAAGACCAAAGAAACCGGCGAAGCTCAGCTTACCTGCTACGCGGGTTCTGCGGGTGCCGTGATCTACGACGAAGGAACGATCTCTTCATGTGAAAACCTCGATTCAACGGGGAATCTGAGAGATTTTGACTGGGACTTCCAAAAGGCGTGGGCTTCGCCTGCGATGGAAGCCAGGCGCAAGAAAGCTCAGGACGGTTGTTTCTGTACGCACGAGTCAAACTGTTACTATCCTTCATTACCTTTCAATTCGAAGCATCTCGTCCAGATCAAGAAGCTGGAGCGCGAGATGAAGAAAGCCAGTAAGAAACTTGGTCAAAATCTTCCGCAGGAAGGCGGAATTCCGGTAAAAGCTTAGCCAGCGGATGGAAAAACCAGATCCAAAAATCCTCATCATTTCATCCGACACCGGCGGAGGACACCGTTCGGCTGCTCAGTCGCTTTCAGAAGGCCTGCAGCGGTTTTGGAACGGGCAGTCGATCGCGGTGCGGATCATCCGAGCTGTTGAAGAGTCGCATCACATAACTCGAAGGATGGTGAAGCTCTACAAC
>JABDKD010000147.1 GCA_013003215.1 Pyrinomonadaceae bacterium | reverse complement strand
GTTGTATCGATCATCACCCGTGGTGGAAGCAACGAATTTCACGGCAGCCTTTTCTATTTTGGACGAAATGACGCCCTGAACTCCGCAGACTATTTTGCCAACTTGAACGGAACCGGTAAAAACGCGTTGCGCAGAAACGATTTTGGCGGTTCACTCGGCGGACCGATAGTAAAAGACAAGGTGTTCTTCTTCTTTTCGCAGGAATGGAACAAGGAGATTCGAGGTCAGTCAAGGTTTGGAAGCGTTCCAACTTTGGCGGAACGCGGCGGTGACTTTAGCAACCCGAGATTCGCTTCGAACGGTCAGAGGTGTTCCCCTGACCCGATTCAGAATCCTGCGCATCCAGGTTTTGCTACGCAGATCATTCCTCAGGCAAGCCTGAGTCAAGCCGGACTTACACTCGTTCAGCTGCTTCCGACACCGAACGTTGCGAATCCGAACGGATGTAACAACTGGGCGCAGTCGGCGAATTCACCGATTGATTTCCGCGAGTCAAATATCCGGATCGATGGAAACCTGAACGACAACAACAAGATTTTTGGCCGTTACACTCAAGACGACTGGACAAACGCAACACCGATTCTTACAGGCAATCTCTGGGGTGACGACGCGTTCCCAACGGTTGAGAGTTCCTGGGCTCAGCCTTCCAAGCAACTCGCATTGAAACTTACGACGACGCTGGGATCGAATGCGATCAACGAAGTATCCTTCTCTTATTCCGGTAACCGCATCAATGTTGATCCGGGCGCGGGTGGTGACTTGAACGCAGAGATTAACGCTGCGATCCCCGGTTTCTTCCCCGATTCCGAAAAGGTTAACGGCGTTAACAGGCCGCACCCGGTATTCTGGGGCGGTATCGCGCCTTTCTATTCAAGTTCCGGTTCCGACCTTTGGACGCAAGCTCCGTTCAGAAACTCTCTCGATATCTATTCGGTAAGAAACGATTATTCGAGAGTCATGGGTAACCATACAATCAAGGCCGGTGTTCTTTTCGACAAGGCAGCAAAGGATGAGGACTCGGGTCCGAACAACGAATCTGTTCACTTCTTTGGCCCTGCAAGCTGTTGCGGAGCCGGCGGTGGAAACCATTCCGGGAACTGGGGCAACGGAATGTTGCAGGATCTGCTTACGGACAACACGTTCTTTGGTTTTGATGAGACCAACACGATGGCAGTCGGTCAAAACAGATACACGAACTTCGAGGCCTATATCGGAGACTCCTGGAAGATCAGGCCGAACATTACATTGGAATTGGGCGCCCGGTACTCGGTCTTCTTTGAGCCGACAGACGCGCGCGACAGGATCAGCGGATTTTCGCCGGACGCCTACGACCCGACAAGGCCTGCGACGGATCCGTGTAACGGTCTTGTAGTTCCTCGAGGCACCAATCCTTGCTCGGGAATCCCGGGCGCGAGCACTCCGATTGAATTCTCAAACCGATCGCTTCGCGAAAACAGCTACATGAACTTCGCGCCGCGCCTTGGATTTGCGTGGGATGTCTTCTCAGACGGCAAGATGGCGATTAGAGCCGGTTTCGGACAGTTCTTCTTAAGAGAGCGAACAAGTCCCTACTTCGCGGCGCTAACACAAAACTCGCCGTTTACAACGTTTATAGCCGGTGAGCGCCTTTTGGACGGTACACAGTTTGCGGGTCTAACAGCAGCTTCAAACGGGTCGCCGAGATTCGGTTTGAGCCCGGAAGCCGCTGTACCGTATTCACTGCAGTTCAACTTCTCTGTTGGAAGGCAGCTGTGGGAAGACACGGTAATTGAAGTTGGATACGTAGGAAACCGTGCCAGAAAACAGCTAACTCATAACGACGTTAACCAGGTTATTGAAACGAACCGTTCCGCGGCAGCATTCTCGACTAATGCCAACGATGTGAACTCATTCAGACCATACAGCAACTATGGTTCGATATATCAATTCGAACGAAACGGGAGAGCCGATTATGACTCGCTCCAGGTGCTGTTCAGGACAAGGTTTACCTCGAAGTCGCAACTCCAAATGGCGTATACCGCTTCGAAGGGTAAAGCTGACTTTGGTTTGAACGACTCAAGCGGTGGGTCGAGTAACTTTGCGGTTCTCGACAGGAACAATCGGTCACTTGATTTCGCTGAGTCGGATATCAATAGGCCGCATATTTTCGTAGCTAACCTGATTTACAATCTGCCGTCATTCAGAGAATCGAACGGTTGGGTAAGAGCCCTTTTGGGCGGCTGGGAGACAGCGGCAATCGTGCGTGTCGAAAGCGGCAACTCATTGACGCCGAACCTCAACGCTACCGGTCTTTCGTACCTGGCTCCGAATCTCGGAACGCCGGATCCGAACGATTTGGAAAGCCGAACCTTCTCGGGTGGTATCGATGGATTTGGAACAGGTGTTGCCAACCAACGTCCGATCCGTGTTGAAGGTGCTTCCTGCAGCATCAGCGGTTCGAAAGAAGCGTTCATCAATCCGAATGCCTTCACGCTGGTTGGATACAGAATAGGTGAGCAGCAAACGCGCAAAACGACGTGTGGTGGTCCTCCGACGAAGAACATCGATTTCTCGATCTTTAAGAACTTCTCGCCAAGCTGGCTGACAAAGAGCTTCTTTGGTGAGGGCGCAAGAATCCAACTGCGCTTCGAGATGTTCAACGCATTCAACACACCTCAGTTTGGCGGTAACTTGCCGATTACCTACTACAACGGTCAGGTTCAGTGCGGAAACGATCCGTTGAACAATCCATGTAGTCCGACAAACAACGTGATTACAGCTGTTCAGCAGCAGGATGGTTCGTTCGGCCCTAACGCTCGTACGGCGAATTTCGGAGTCGCAAACTCTACCAGAGGCGGTCGAGAAATTCAGTATGCATTGAAGTTCTACTTCTAGAACTTGTTTGATTAGTCAGGTGGCAAGGAAGTGTTTGCGTAATGCAACTGTTTCCTTGCCATTTTTTTGTTGTGATATAATTTCTTAACCGCAAAACGCCCCGTTTTCTATGAGATTTTTCAGCTTTATGAAGGGAAGAATACTGATTTTTGTTGTATGTTTCTTCGCTTTTAGCGCCAACGCCCAGGAAGCGGTATTAGCTGGAAAAGACAAAGAATCCACAACTGATTCAACTCAACAAAGGGATCGACTTCTGGAGCATCTTTCTGCCGCGGAAAAGTATCAGATTGCCGGTGATTTTGGGCGGGCGGCCCTCGAAAATGAAGCACTGCTGGCGATCGCTCTGCGGAGATCGGGATTGATTGCGATCGAGGAAGGTCGATTTGCGGATGCTTCGAGTATCTTTGAAAAGGCAGTCAAGTTTGCCGAAGGCGCTGACAACAGGACAAATCTGGCAGTAGCCTATATGCGCCAGAACCGCTTTGACGACGCCTTAGCGCAAGCAAAAGTAGCGACCGCGCTCGATCCTGAACATAAGGGAGCGAATTACATTCTTGGAAATATCTATTACGCGAAGGAAGAATACGAGCTGGCGCTTCCCCAACTAGAGAACTCATTTAAGTCCAACCCGGAATTCGAGCTCGGCAGGGCTCTTGGTTTCACGTACCTAAGCCTCAAAAAGCTTGATCTCGCCAAGAAGCATTTTGCGGAGCTGGTTAAACTCGTGGGTCGGGATTCGGCGGATCTTCGAATTCTTATCGCAAAGTTCTACGAAAGAACCAACTATCCAGCTGAGGCAGAAAAGGAACTTAAAAAGGCGTTGGCGTTGGAGCCCGGAAAGGCGAGGGTCAATACATTCATCGGGTATTTGCTGATGCAGCACTTTGGAAGTGAACGCTTTCCCGAGGCTGCCGCAGCGTTTGGCCGCGAACTGAAGATCAGGCCCAATGATTTTTACGCGCTGTTTTTCTCAGGTGTTGTCGCCGCTTCTTTGAAACAACCGGAAAAAGCGATTCCATTGCTGACGAAAGCGATCCGGATAAACCCGAACAGCGGGGAGGCTTATCTATTTTTGGGACAATCCCAGGTCGACATGGGAGACCTTGTAAACGCGGAAGCGAATCTTCGAAAAGCCGTCGAACTCGAAGCAAAAGGCGGGAAAAACACCCAAGCCCGCAGGACGCATTTCCTGCTTGGGAGGGTGCTTCTACGAACCGGTAAGAAGGAAGAAGCCCGCAATGAACTAAAAATTGCAGGCGAGCTTCAGAAAAAAGCTCTTGATTCATCGCGAAGCGAGATCAATAGAATCCTTGGCCAGGTTGCCGGAGAGACCAGTTTGGAATCCGTCGATGAAAATTCAGTGGTTTCGAAGGTTGACGTCAATCTAAAACCGGAGCGGATTGAGCAGCTTAAAAAGCTGAAGTTCTTTTTGTCGGATGTGACTGCTCAGGGCTTTAATAATTTGGGAGTGATAGCTACACAAGGCCGTCGTTTCAAAGCAGCGCTTGCTCATTTCTCGGATGCCTATGAATGGAAACCCGACTTTCCGAACCTTGGTCGGAACCTGGGTATCGTTGCGTTTCAGGCGGGTGAACACGAGGCTGCGGTAAAGCACCTTGGACGACACCTGAAATCTAATCCTCAAGATGCGTTGATACGAAAAATGCTTGGGGTGAGCAGTTATTTTGCGAAAGATTATTCCGGAACCGTCGCGGCCTTGTCCCCTATGAATGAAGCTCTCTATGCCGATGCTGAACTTTCGTATTTTTATGGAATGTCCCTGATTCAGCTCGAAAGCAACAAGGAGGCTTCCGAAGTTTTCAACAAGGTGGCTTTGAGCACCCAGCGCAATCCCGCGGCGCTATTCAATATTGCGCAAGGGTTTATGGCGTTGGGCGATTTCGAAAGAGCGGTCGCGGAATTCAGCCAGGTCTTGTCCCTTGCACCGAATACTCCGAAAGCAAACTACTTCATCGGTCAATGCCTGATCCGGCTCAATCGATACGCTGATGCGGAGAGGTATTTTAGCCGGGAGCTGGAAATCAGTCCCTCCGATCCGCTATCGAAATATCATCTGGCGTTGACTTTGATAGAGAGGAAGATAGAACCCGAAAGAACCATCAGGATTCTGGAGGAAGCGATTCTTATTCGTTCGGACTATGCCGATGCTCATTACCAGCTGGGAAAGATCTACCTTGAGAGGGGAGAACTCCAGAAAGCGGTCGATCAACTGGAGCGGGCAGTAACGGCGGACGCGACAAAAGATTATGTTCATTATCAACTGAGCATTGCGTATCGAAAGTTAAAACGAAAAGCGGACGCTGATCGTGAACTTGAAATCTACAAGAAGCTAAAGGAAGAGAAGAGAAAAAACAGCGGTCCGATGCCGATGGGCGGAGATAGCAACCAGTCGGGCACGTAGAGTGAAAATGACAGTAATAAGATTTATCTCAGCAACAATTGTTTTGTCCTTTCTGGTTGTCCAGTCAGTTCTGGCACAGGATATCGCCTGCAAAGAGCGGTCGATACCAAAGCTCACCGATATCTATAAGAGCTCGGGGATCAAGTTTGTTCACACATCTGCACCTGAAAAAAAGTACATCGTCGAATCGATGAGCGGCGGAGTGGTTTTGATTGATTACGACCGGGATGGCTGGATCGATGTCTATTTTACGAATGCGCCCACCGTTGAAATGGCGCTCAAGAAACAGAAATCCAAGAGCCTTCTCTACAGGAACAATCGAAATGGTACTTTTTCGGATGTTACCGACAAGGCCGGTGTGGGTTATCCGGGCTATGCGATGGGCGGCGCAGTAGGTGATTTTAACAACGATGGTTACCCGGATATGTACATCACAGCTCTTGGCAAGAACGTGCTGTACAAGAATAACGGTAACGGTACGTTTTCGGATGTAACCGAAAAAGCCGGTGTGGGTGACGAACGTTGGTCCGCGGGTGCTGCGTTCGGGGATCTCGATGGTGACGGTCTTCACGATATTGTTGTCGCAAACTACGTGGATTTTGATCTCAATGATCTTCCCGGATTCGGATCTCTTCCAACGTGTAAGTTCCGCGGCGTAGACGTCCAGTGCGGTCCAAGGGGTTTGAAAGGAGCTAAGGACAGCGTTTTCAAGAATAACGGAGACGGAACATTTACCGACATTACCGAGAAACTTGGAATGGTTGATCCCGATGGATATTACGGGATGCAGCCGGTTTTTGCGGATTTTACGGACTCCGGCAAACAGGATGTTTACCTTGCGAACGATTCGACACCAAACTTTTTTTATCAATTCAATGCGAAAGGGCCATTCGAAGAAATAGGTCTCTTGTCCGGCACCGGTGTTAACGGAGATGGTTCAGAGCAGGGTTCGATGGGTGTTGCGATCGGCGATTACCTGCACACCGGAAAGTTTGCGATTTATGTAACGAATTTTGCCGACGAGTTCAATACTCTCTATAAAAACAACGGCGAGTACGATTTTTCTGACGTTTCTTTTAGTGCCAAAGTGGCAAATGTATCGAGGCCATATGTTGGATGGGGTACCGGGTTTGTAGATTTTGACAACGATACGTGGCTGGATCTATTCGTTGTGAATGGCCACGTCTATCCCCAGATGGACGAGATAGTTTCGGGATCAAAATACCGTCAGGGAAAACTCATGCACATGAATAAGGGTGACGGCACGTTCTGTGACGCAACCAAACAAGCCGGTGAAGCGTTGTCTGAGCCGAGGGTTTCACGGGGTGCTGCGTTTGGCGATATCGACAATGACGGAAATGTCGATGTTGTTGTTGAGGATCTGGACAGCACGCCGATGATTCTAAGAAACGAAGGAATCAAGGGAAATCGTTGGAT
>JABDKD010000072.1 GCA_013003215.1 Pyrinomonadaceae bacterium | reverse complement strand
ATGCATATATGAAGGGCCGTTTTTACCGAAAAGGAGCGATAATTCAAAAACATCCTTACAGGTTGAATCGTGAAGAGGCACGAATGCTGCCGCAGACTCTATTGGGAAGACAGTTGAGGCTCATTGGAAACGACCTGAGGAGGGGTAAGACAACGTTGGAGGAGCTTGATCGCATGTCGCTCGCGAAGGCACTGTCAAAGAACGGGGTCTCGAAACGAGCGATTCGACTTATCGATATCTCGCTCAACTATAATTCGATCGATACTGTTTCAGCGGGCGGTGTAATGCAGGATGTTGAGAGAAGGAGGAGCGCCGGAACGGTTCCGTTGAGGCTCAAAGGCGGCAACGATTCATTCGTAAATGCGCTTGGAGAAGCCGCAACAGAAGCCGGTGCGCGAATTAGCCTTAACTCAAGGGTTGAGTCCATTTCTCAGAATACCAGGGACGTTAAGATACGTTACATCGGACCAAAGGGCGAGCTTAAGACGATTGTCGCCGATAGGGTTGTGTGTTCGCTTCCGTTTTCGGTCTTGCAGGGGATATCGGTGACCCCGGGGCTTAGTTTCGGTAAATCATCCGCGATTAACGAAGTTGCCTACACACGGTCCACAAAGGTGTTTTTTCAGGCAAAATACGCTGAATGGGACAAAAGGTCATTGGGCTCAAGTGTTTGGACCGATACGCCTCTGGAACGAATCTTCTCATCTACCGGTCGTCTCGGCGATGAAAAAGCCCTGTTTACAGCCTGGGCGGAAGGTGACGGCAGCAAGGTACTTGAATCGATGCCGGACGTCGAACGAAGACGGTATGCAGCTGCCGAGTTTGTAAAGATTCTCCCGTTTATGAAGGACTCGATCGAAAAGACGCATTCACATTCGTGGACCCTGGACCCTTTCGCTCGGGGAGCATATTTCCATTACAAAGTTGGCCAACTCAACCGGTTTCAAGACCTTATGCACAAACCTGCAGGACGTTTACATTTCGCCGGAGAGCATACAGCGATCAAGATGCCCGGTATGGAAGGAGCGCTCGAATCAGCGGACCGGGTTGTCGAAGAGATTTCCGGTGTGCCTGTAAAAGTTTAACTGAATTATCCCGCCCGGGAACATTTTCCCAATAAGTTTGTCTAAGTATAAGAATCACGATCCTCGTGTTCGATTGGCACCGAAAACGGAGGAATGATGTTAGACCGATTTATTGAGACGGCAGATAACCGAAAACAAGCGTGGAGGATGCGGAAAATCCTCGTGGGGACGGGATCAGTAATGAGCGCATTCGTAGTATGTGCCCTGATATTCAGTATTTTTTCTACGAACCTTGCGATGGGGTCGGAAAGCATTGAACTTTCGCGTCTTATCGCTCCCGCACCAATTCCCGACAGCGCGCCTTTGCCACCGGAAAATACAGATTCAAAGAAAGCTCCCTCAGCAGAAACGAAATCAAAACTGCCTTCCAGGGTAATGGTTATTCGTCGCCTTGATGAAACACCGAAAGCCGCACCGAAGAGCGTTTCGACAGTAAAGAACAAATACAAGGCACGTCCTCCTGGCGGTTTCGTCCTTTCAACAAAGGACAGTGACGGAATCCAGGGAGCGGGTGTCTCTTCGGTCAAACGCGGAACGGGAAACGGTGGAAAGCCATTTACGCCGGTCGCATCTACGGTCACAAAGACAGAAAAGCAGCCTGTCGTGGTTAAGAAGCGAAAGGTTGCGCCGCCCCCGCAGATTAAAAAGAAAGACATTCCGCCGCAGTCCATTGGTGTTGTAAACGGAAAGGCTATTCGGCTTGTGAAGCCCAAAGTCACTGCTTTGATGCGAACAATGGGGGCAAAAGGGACCGTCAAAGTGAAGGTTTTGATCGATGAAAACGGTCGCGTAATCTCAGCGAGCGCTCTAAACGGTAAGCCGCTGCTGAGAAAAGCCGCGGTCTCCGCAGCACGGCAATCACTGTTCAGTTCAACCTACGTGAGCAACGTAAAGGTAAAAGTTAGGGGCGTAATTATATACAATTTCAACTAGGCGAGAGCTAAGCTGACAATCCAGAGGCTGTCTCAACCTGAAGGTTCTTGAGACAGCCTTGTTTTTTCAAACGATTTTTTTGTGCTTTACCAGAGCGGGCCCTTCATGAATCCACGAACCTCTCCGTTCTTTTTATTCTTCTTGTTTTTCTTTTTATCTTTCTTGTTTTTCTTTGAGTCCTTCTTCCCCGGTCTAATCACGGGAGGCTTGCCCTGCTTGGGTGGAGGGGTTTTCTTCGGGTCCTGTCCGAAAGTCGCTGTCGCTAAAAGGCCCGTCAGAACCACTCCCGCAACGAAACGAACTAATTGAATTCTAGATATAGGAATGGCAAACATCGCAGTCACACATTGGTAGATTCAATACGGAGAGAAGGTCTTGGAAGGAGAGTTGGAATGAAAAAAGCTGCCCATCAGAGAGGAGCAGCTCTTATTCTTAGTATTTAGCCGGATTCACAGCGAGTCCTACATCGTAGTTCATCCCCGTGGATTCAGGCTTAGGCTTTGGCTTTGGCTTCGGCTTGATTACGGGCGGCTTCGGCTTCGGAGGCGGTTTTTTAGGGCCGCTCTGAGCCATAGCGCCAATCGCTAAACAGAGTGTGAAGGCCGTCGCTACAAGTATTTTATTAAGAAGTAGTTTCATTTCTAAGGTACTTTCCTCTAAATCATGACACAGGAAAGAATTTCTTGTGTCCGGCCATTAAACATGCAATATGGATGCCAGACTTACCAAAACCATTGAAATATCAGTTCTACCGTGATTTCACGGTGTCAGAAACTAAGATTCAGCAACCAAAGGATACGTTTTCCGCAAAATCCATACGAAATCGTAAACGATTTAGACGAATTCATCAATTTCTTCTCATTTTGACTGCTTTTGGGCCGCTTAAACGGTTTCAATAGTCACGGAATCACATTTAGACGGTAAACCGACCGATCAGTCCGGAATTCCAACGCGAAAAACTACTATCGCCACAGTGATCGTAACGTCATGCTTTGTAACTCAACCACTTAGTGTAAATATATAGACATACAATTACTGAAAGCCCAGACGAGAGCATTGTATGGACAAGAGAATTCAACAATTTGCGGTAACGCTCGCCACAATACTGGTCCTTCTCGCCAACTACCTGGCGGCGGAAGGATTTATCAACGGCACACTTCCGAATCAGATTTCGGACAGGTACTCTACTGTTATTACACCTTCGGGATATGCGTTTGCGATTTGGGGTCTGATCTATTTTGGTTTGATCGCGTTTAGCATTTACCAGGCGCTACCCTCACAAAGAGAAAGCGAGTTAATAAGTGGAATCCGGGTGCCGTACCTCTTCCTTTCGGCATTGAATATAGGATGGCTTTTCGCGTGGCACTACGAGCTTGTACCCCTAAGCCTGCTCGTGATCGTTTTTCTTTTGATCTGCCTCTCATTTATCTGCCAGAGAATTGCAGGGGCCGCGTCGACTGAGGACGTGTGCCTTGTTAAAGCCCCACTAAGTTTCTATTTCGGTTGGGTGACTGCGGCAACATTTCTTAATCTGGCAGTCGCGTTGGTTTACGGGGGATTTACTTTTGCGGCGTCCTCTGCTGCGTTCGGGGTATGCGCGGTCGCTGTCATAACCGCAATAGGAGTAATAGTACGTTTTAGGATCAACTCGATGGCCTATGTTTTTCCGCTTGCATGGGCGGTGACTGCAATCGGCGTAAAACAAAGCGGTAACACTCTTGTCGTCGTTGCCACGGCGATTTCCTTGATGGTGCTGATTTTCTTCGCTTTTTGGGGTTTTATTAAGGACAAATAATCAAACAAATGGGCTTGAAAGTCTGCGTTTCTCTAAACGCGAAAAACCTGGCCGACTTATTTGAGTTGGTGGAATGTACTCCGGGAAGTGCCGATTTAATCGAGATCAGGTTTGATGCCCTCGATCAAGAAGAACTTAACCTGAGGAGCGGAACAGAATCCGCTCCTTCAAGGCTCCTCGCAGAGTATCCCGACAAACAATTTGTGTTTACTTTCCGGCCCAAGAGCGAGGGAGGATTCAGGGAAATAGAAGATCTAGAACGCCGAAGATTCTGGGAAATCTGCGGCGCACCGGCGTTTTGGGATCAGGAAAGCGAGTTCTCAAAGGAAACCAAACCTGATTCCTCAACCAAACTGATCACGTCGAAGCACTTTCTTGAACCTCTGGACGCACTGCCGCCATTGAACGAGATTTTTGGGAGAGGAAACGAAGCGGATCTAGTGAAGCTTGCCGTGGCGTCCAAGGAGCCGTTCGATGCTATTTCTTTGATGAAACTGGGAAATGAAGAAGGGATCATTCCGATTTCGATGGGCCAAAGAGGAATGTGGACCAGGGTTCTTGCCCCGGTTTTTGAGATTCCGGTCGTTTACGCTTCCCTTCGGGATGATATGAGCACCGCCCCCGGTCAATTGAGTTATCGGAAACTTACAGAGGTCTACAGAATAAGAGAGATAACGTCAAACACTGACGTCTATGGTCTCGTTGGCAATTCCCTTTCAAGGTCTCAGTCTCCCAAGCTTCATAATGCGATTTACCGGCAAATGGGGCTGGATGCTGTTTACATACCGTTCGAGTGCGATGAACTCGAGACATTCGTCAAAAGAATGGTAAAACCTTCCACTCGTGAGATAGATCTCAATATAAAAGGATTCGCCGTAACGATTCCATTTAAAGAGAGAATCGTGGACTCGTTGGATTTTCTCGATCCCGTCGCTGAAGCGATCGGCGCTGTAAATACGGTGTGTGTTGTGGGTGAAAGTCTCGTAGGGTTCAATACCGATGCGGAAGGCTTCATCAGGCCAATGCTCGAAGCGATTGGAAGCCCCAAGAACAAGCGCGTGGCGGTTTTCGGTTCCGGCGGAGCAGCAAAAGCATGCGTGTATGCGCTGCGGGACGCCGGTGCAGCGGTTACGGTATTTACAAGAAACAAAGCGGCCGGCAAGTCCTTGGCGATTCAATTCGGATGCGAATCAAGGAGTCTTGAAGCTTTCGAAAAGCAGTCAGAAGGCTTTTCAATTGCAGTAAATGCCACTCCGCTGGGAAGTGCCGGAAAGCTGAAAAACTCAACTCCGGCAAAAGCGGATCAACTCAAAAACTTCCAACTCGCCTACGATTTGGTTTATAATCCTAGAAGCACGCTTTTTTTGCGGGAAGCTGAAAAGGCGGGTGTAAGAGCAATAGGCGGCCTGCCTATGCTCATCAGGCAAGGCGTTTTGCAAATCGAAATCTGGACGGGTCAGAAAGTCCCTGCAAACGTCACCAAAAACATACCATTCGATTGACGAAAGGCCCCTACCGTGACCTTTCCAACCCTAAAGAGATGAAAGTTGAAGCATTGAACTGTCCGAATTGCGGCGCCGGTGTGGCGGATAAGTCCAGCAAATGTTCCCATTGCAACACGCGACTGAAGACAATGTCGTGCCCTTCCTGCTATGGCACTATCTTCCAAGGCAGCAAGTTCTGTGCGCTTTGTGGCTCAAACGCAGTAAGACCAAATGTCAGTGATAACAAAGCCGGAAACTGCCCTCGCTGTAAGACGGGTCTCCAAACTCTTGATATCGATGGGATACAGTTGGATGAATGCGAACGATGTGAAGGCATCTGGGTAGATATCGATACGTTTGAGGTCATTTGCGCCAACCGTGAAAACCAGTCTGCGGTTCTGAAAAAGTTGGAAGAGATCCTAACTCACCCCAAAAAAGCCAAGATCCAATATGTTCCCTGCCCGATTTGCGGACATTTAATGAATCGAAATAACTTCGCGAAGGTCTCAGGTGTGATCATCGATACTTGTAAAGGGCACGGTGTATGGTTTGACGCGGAGGAACTTCCACTCGTGATCGAGTTCATTAGAAAAGGGGGGCTGGAATATTCACGTCAAAAAGAAAAAGCTCATCTCGACGCGGAACGAAGCAGGATTAAGGCAGAACAGTTCACCAAGTCTGTGGATCGATTCAAACATGAATCAGCATCTCCATTCCCGCAATCAAAGCAATCACTAGCTATCCGACAATTCATAGACTTCATTCTCGATTAATCGCGGTCTGAATTGTGCTATTCTCGTCCCTTGATGGACGAACGCTACAGTCGACAAATTCTGTTCCCCGGCATCGGTGAAGAAGGTCAGGCAAACCTTCTGAAATCGAGGGTTCTCTTAGTGGGCTGTGGTGCACTTGGCGCTGCTCATGCAGAGTCACTTGCACGTGCCGGAGTAGGTTTTCTGCGGATTATTGATCGGGATTTCGTAGAGTTTTCGAATCTGCAACGTCAAGCTCTTTTTACCGAAGAGGATGCGGAAGACCGAATACCTAAAGCGATCGCCGCAAAAAACCGCCTCTCTGCTGTCAATTCAACAATTGAGATCGACGCACGGGTGAACGATGTCAATAACTCTAATATCGAGGAACTGGTCGCCGATGTAGACCTCGTCATCGATGGAACAGATAATTTTCAGGTCCGGTACCTGATAAATGATGCTTGCGTAAAACTAAACAAACCCTGGATCTATGGCGCCGCTGTATCCTCTTACGGCACTTCAATGACGATCATTCCGGGAGAAACTCCGTGTTTGAGATGTATCTTCGAAGAAGTACCCGCGGCCGGGACTTCGCCGACCTGCGAAACTGCCGGAGTGATACAACCCATCATCAACTCAATTTCTGCGATCCAGGTTACAGAAGCGATCAAGTTACTAACATTGAAGCGGGACGAGCTGCATGGCTCGCTCCTCCAGATTGATATCTGGCGATCTGACTGGCGATCAATAAAGCTTTCAAAACCGAATATCGGTTGCGCCACATGTGACAAAAAACACTTTGAATTTCTGAAAGCGGAAGCCGTTGATCTGGTGTCTTCACTCTGCGGAAGGAACTCCATTCAGATCCAGCCGCAGGAATCGAGTCCCCTGGACCTCAATGCCCTCGAAAAACGGCTTGCTCCTTTGGGGAAAACAACGGTCAACGAGTTTCTCCTAAGGCTTGCCGTCGATGACTTCGAGCTAACGGTCTTCCGCGATGCGCGTGCGATAATCCAGGGGACGGATGATCCGGTGGTGGCGAAAAGCCTCTATTCGAAGTACATAGGCAATTAGTACGGTTAGTTCAGGATAATATACTAAACTGCTTGTGAAACTTTTCACAGAAGGTCATCGTAATTTGTATTGAAAGCCGGAGGTCGGACTATGACAGATCGGAAAGAAGTTGTGATTATCGGCGGCGGGTTTGGCGGACTTAAGGCAGCCAAGCGCCTAACGGGTCTTGATGTCGACGTGAAATTAATTGACAAAAAGAACCACCATACATTCCAACCACTTCTCTATCAGGTTGCCACAGCCGTGCTTTCGCCCGGTGAGATCGCTTCTCCAATCAGGCGAATACTATCTCGCTCCAAGAACGTCGAGGTCGTATTGGGGGAGGTAAAGACGATTGACGCTGAGGCAAACACGTTATTTTTGCGTGACGGAGACGAGATTAACTATGACTATCTGATCGTTGCGGCCGGCGCGAGACATTCCTATTTTGGGAATGACGACTGGGAAGTGTCGGCACCCGGTCTAAAGACGGTCGAAGACGCAATTGAAATACGAAGAAGGGTTCTCCTGGCATTCGAAGTTGCCGAACGAGAGGCAATCTTAACGGGCACCCATGAGCCGCTAAATTTTGTTGTCATCGGAGCAGGCCCGACGGGTGTTGAGTTGGCCGGCGCCATTGCGGGCATCGCCCGGGTCGCACTGGCAAATGACTTTAAAGCGATCGATACCGGTCAGGCGCGCGTGATCCTCATCGAAGGAGGCGATCGTGTTCTAAATACATTTTCTGAAGACCTGTCGGCACGCGCGAAACAAGATCTCGAAGACCTTGGAGTGGAGGTACTGCTTAACAGCTTTGTAAACGAAATCGCGCCCGGAAAGGTAAAAGCGGGAGAAGAATGGATCGATACCAGTGTCGCCGTTTGGGCGACCGGAGTATCGGCTTCCCCTCTCGGCGCTCAACTTCAGGACGAAGTGGACAGTGCCGGGAGAGTTACAGTAAACCGTGATCTCTCTGTGCCGGGGAGTGAAAACGTTTTCGTTATCGGTGACATGGCGAGGTTTGAGCAATCAGATGGAAGTCTGGTGCCGGGCGTAGCGCCGGCCGCCATACAAATGGCTGACACCGCTGCCCGGAACATAAGAAACGATCTCGAAGGAAAAGAACGGGGCGAATTCGAATATCATGACAAGGGTTCGATGGCCACGATAGGGCGAAGCAAAGCGATAGTTGAGGCGGGAAGATTGAAACTTACGGGTTTCATTGCCTGGCTTGCATGGTTATTCGTTCACGTGCTGCTGCTTGTTGGATTTAAGAATCGGTTAACGGTTGTCGCGGAATGGTTCTGGGCCTATCTCACGAGGGAACGATCGGCGCGGCTGATTACAGGCGGTTCGATCGAACTGGAACCGGCGCTGAAGTTCCTCAAACCGAAAGCGGACCTTTAGCTCGAGACTTTTGGAATCGAAAACACAAAGCCAAAAAAATCAAAGGCGATGTAGCCCGTTCTGTGGGATTCGTGTATTTTTTAGAAAATTCGTTTTTCGAGCTCTAAATACATGAAAAGATTTATTTTGCCCGTTTCTTTGTTTTCTTTATTTCTCGTGTGTTCGACGGTTTCCGCTCAGACCCTGTTTTGGACCACCAATTCCCGGGAGGCCGTGCTCAAGGGAGATTCAAAGGGTGTTGCTGTTGACGACACGGGCCGGATCTTTGCCGCACCCGGTATCTCCGGCAAATATGTAACTGGTGAACAGTTTGTTTGGTCAGCCGCTGCTGATAAATCAGGAAATATTTTTCTTGGTACCGGAAGCAACGGCCGTTTGTTTCGTGTTGACGGCAACGGAAAAGGCGCTCTGCTATTCGACAGCGAAGAAATCAATGTTTCAGCGGTAGCAGTAGGCGCTGACGACAGCGTCTACGCTGCCACCTCCCCGGACGGAAAGGTATACAAGATCTCTCCCGATGGCTCCTCCTCCGTATATTTTGAGCCAAAAACAAAATACATATGGTCATTGGCAGTGGCCGCAGACGGCGGATTGTTTGTAGGCACAGGAGAGACCGGACGAATTTACAAGGTTTCAAAGGCGGGCGAAACGCCTGCCGCGGCGTTGTTCTATGATTCGCGTGAAACTCACATCATTTCTCTCGATACGGATTCAAAGGGAAACCTCTTCGCAGGAACGGATTCTTCAGGGCTCGTCCTTCGTATCGCCGGCGACAAAAAGGCGTTCGCGATCCTCGATTCCAGTCTACGGGAGATCCACGAAGTATCGGTTGGACCTGACGGTTCTGTGTATGCATTAGCATTAAGCGAATCTGTTTCGACCAAGACTCCCGACCCTGTTGATCCAAACGCATCACCGGACAACACGGTCTCCGTAAAAGTTCCGGATCCAGCGGTTCCGCCGGCGCCACCGGTTCCCGGAAAAAGCAGATACGACACATCATCCTCAAAGTCCGTGGTATATCGAGTGTTGCCGGACGGCACCGTGGACATCATTTGGAATTCCGAGAAGGTTCCGGCATTCTCCATCGTCGCGGACCCGAAAGGCGGCGGTGTTTTTGTTGGCACCTCTGACCGGGGCAGGATCTTTCGGATCTCCGATACCGCTCGCGAATCGTTGCTTTTGCAAACAGAAGAAGAGCAAATCTCAAACCTGCTTGCCTCGCAAAACGGAATAGTCGCGACTACCTCTAACAAGGGGAATGTCTTCAGATTCGGAAACGGTCGAAACGCGGAGGGTATCTATGAATCACCAGTTCTGGATGCCAAGTCAACCGCGAAGTGGGGCCGGATTTGGCCTGAAAGTGGGGGTAGGGTTGCAATCGAAACCAGATCCGGCAACTCAGCCAAGCCCGGCGAAACGTGGTCGGACTGGAACGCACCGGGCGCAAATGGTTCGATTCAAAGCCCACCGGCGAGATTCCTGCAGTGGAGGGCGAGGGTATCCTCGGATTCTACGAGCAGCATTTCGGAGGCGACCGTTTCGTTTGCAGCTCTGAATATTGCACCGGAAGTACTCTCAATCGAAATCCTTCCTCCAAACGTTGGGCTGGCGCCTAATCCGGAAGTGGTCGTTGATCCCAATATCAAGACACTCGGTCTAAACCCGGGCGACTTTGGGCTCGCAATTGCACCGGTGCCGCCGCGGCGGGTCTTTCAGGCAGGAGCGAGATCAATCCAATGGAAGGCATCTGACCGGAACAAAGACACACTCGTTTACCGCGTATTGATCAAGAAAGCCGGGGATTCGAAATACAGACCGATTGGCGGACTTCTTTCTGAGCAGTTCATTACACTTGATGGCCTTAGTCTTGAAGATGGCCGGTACGTCGCAAAAGTAGTCGCGTACGATTCAAAGGTCGATCAAACCTCAAGCGGACTCTCAGGCGAACGGGTCAGCGAATTCTTCGATATTGACAATTCGCCGCCGAAGGTCGCAATTGAGGGCGCCCCGTCTGTAACGGCAGGAAATGTGACCGTTAGATTTAAGGCGAACGAGACATCCAGTTACATAAAGCGCGCAGAGTATAACGTCAACGGCGGTAGATGGTATTCCCTTAGGCCGGACGATGGCATCGCTGATGGAAAATCAGAATCCTATACGGTAAATGCCAAGGTTGGGGACACCGGAAATTTCGTTATTGCGCTCCGGGTTTTTGATGCGGTTGGAAATATTGGAACTGCGCAGTACGCAAAATAGGGATATGTCCTTAGATCAAGACAGCATCGTGGTTATCACCGGCGCAGGATCGGGAATCGGAAAAGCGCTGGCCCATAGGACTGCAAAAGCAGGCATCAGAGGTCTTGTTCTCAGCGACATCGACGCTACGCGCCTGGATGACGTCCTCAAGTCTTTAGAAGCCAGTAACACCAAGACCGTCGGGGTCTCCGGAGATGTCTCGAAACTCAGGGATGTAGAAGGCGTTCGTGACCTTGCCTTAGAAACATTCGGTACGGCGACTCATATTTTCAACAATGCCGGCGTGGGACTGGTCGGCAGAACTAGCGAGGTTTCGTTTGAGGATATGGAATGGCTGATGGGTATAAACTTCTGGGGTACGGTTTACGGATCGAAAATCTTTCTGGAACTTTTCCAAAAACAGGGTTTTGGTCACATAACCAACATTTCCAGTGTTTTTGGAATTATTTCTCCGCCGGGCCAATCGACTTATTGCGCGAGCAAGTTTGCCGTCAGGGGATTTACCGAGAGCTTGCGGCATGAGCTCGAGGATACTGACATTTACGTGACATGCGTGCACCCCGGGGGAGTGAGAACTAACATCGCCCAGGATGCAAAGAAAGGCGAAGATGCTCCGGAGGAAGACAAGGAACGAGCTCCTGAGATCTTTCGGAAGATAGCACAGACCACCCCCGAAAAGGCCGCCGACATAATTGTAAAAGGTGTGATGAGGAAGCAGCCTAGAGTCTTGATCGGTTCTGACGCGATGCAGATCAGTGCGGTCCAAAGGTTCTTTCCGACAAGGTATTTCGAAATACTCGACCGTCTATCCGGAGGACTCCTTTCGAAATTCAGATAACTAGTCGGGTTTCGGAAGCGTCATCGTCTCGTTTTCCTGATCCTTCTCCAGCAAACGCGTCGTACCTTCAGTTACGCTGGGGGGCACGAGATCACCGGTTTCGTACATCTCAGGTTTTTGCCCTACAGCAAATTCCGCGCCTGCGGCGGGCAACGAACCTTGTTCCTGCGCTGAACCTTCAATCGAACGCTCGTCGCCGGACGATATTGCGGCCTCTGATTTCGATTGATTGAGTTGAATGACCTCCGCAACCCCTGTCCCCAAAATCGAAAAGGCGGGGATAAGCATCCAGAACCACCAGAATTGTCCGCCTGCAACTCCCGTAACACCCAAGATAATGGCAATACCGAGGAATGCGAGTCCGGTGAAGAGCTTTCCCATAGCACTTTCCCAAGTATGCTTTTTTTTCTTGCGATGGGATTTCTCGGACACGTAATCGTGTTTACCTGCAAGCGCGCTGCTGACACCACTGAGGTCAGTACCGCATTTTCTGCAGTACTTGCCGTCCTCAGGATTCTTGGTTCCGCATTTCGGACAAAACATAAGTTTTCCTATTTTGTTCCCCGCTGTCTGACGACCTCGTACAAAAGGACACCCGCCGCAACCGAGACATTCAACGAATCAATATTCCCTAACATCGGAATGCCTACCAAAATATCACATTTCTCTGCGGTTAGACGATGGAGCCCTTTCCCTTCGCGCCCCACTACAATTGCCGTTTTTTGATCAAAATCCCAATCGCTGTAAACAGTCTCGGAATCACCGGAAGCCCCGACAACCCAAACATCTCTGGACTTCAATTCATCGATCAAACGATTCTGATTCTTAACCTTCGCGATATCGAGTATTTCCGAAGCACCGGCCGAGGTCTTCACCGCGGTGTCCGTGATACCCGCATTCCTACGCTCGGGTATGAATACTCCATCTACTCCGGCACATTCCGCCGTCCTCAAAATCGCTCCAAGATTTCTGGGATCTTCGATTCCGTCAATAACCAGGAACAGTGCGGTATCGTTATCCTCCGCTTTCTCCAGAATCGACTCTGCGGATTTGAACTGCACAGTTTTTACGTATGCAGCAACTCCCTGATGATTAACCTCCCGCTCGAACAACGCATCAAACTCTTTGCGGGATATGCGGATAACCGGAACTCCACATTTCCGAGCGATCTTGTCAATTTCACCGGACCGCGAATCTCGCCGTCCTTCAGACATGACGATTTTGCGCATCTTGCCCCCACCGGCACGCAAAGACTCCAGCACGGGCATGACTCCATAAATCAAACGGGTCTCCCGATCCGCGCTCGGCTTCGCGGTTTTCCGTGGGTTTTCGGGCTTTCGTTTACGCATTCTTGCAGCCATGCTTGTTATTTGTCCTCACCGCACCGGATCATCCATTGAAGCTTCGAATACTTATTAAATTGATCTAAATTTGAACTTGTTACCACCCGTTTCTTTTCGAATGACCCGAAACCACTTCTTTTAATACTCTTCGTATCTTCGCGGTGTTCTATTTTCCAAATCAGGTCGAGTTTGCTGTGAATCCCACGATAGTTGTTGTCAAAAACCGCATTTGTCGCGAATTTACGGATCGCGTCTATCGTCTTTTCTAGATTTCCTACGGCCAATAGCTCTTTCCGTTCACCAAGAAAGGAAAAATCGAAACCGGATGCCTGGATCCGAAAAGCTTGCGAGGAGTCCCGGGTATAAAAATCGATGTAGACCTCATCAGCGCTTACCTCGGTCGAATTCAAAACTTTGTCGAGGCCTTTTCTCTTGTGTTTTTCACTGGCTTCGAAACGGTTTTCAAGAACGAGTCCAACAACGATTAGTGAAATATCATCCGGGCCCAAGACGGTGACCTTGTCATTGTTAAAATGAATCAAGACCAGCTTTTTGCCCTCATCAAAAGAAAGTCCCCGCAGCCGTGAATGGGCACTTGTATCCACAAACTCCGAATCCCTTATGATCTTCACTTTCAGCCCTGCTTCACGAAGCCTATCCGCAGCAAGGGCAACCGCTTTCTCTGAACCGCCGTAGCCGATAGGAATCGGTGATCCGGTTGACGTCAGTGCTCTGATGTCTTCTTCTGCCAATCTCGTCATTCCCGCGGCAAGGTGAATCAAATCGCTATTCCATCCGGAGGCGTCGGTGGCGACTATCGAAAACCCTTCATTGCCTTCTTCCGGGGGCCGTAAAACGGGCTTTAGTTTCTTATCTGTATCGTTACCGGAGATTTCCGCTCCGCAGTAGAGACAATCGAGACGATTTGGAGGCGTACTGCGTCCGCAATCTGAACATTTAATGAGCTCGTCCTCCGCAAATTCAACCTGTTCCGAACGCACGGGAATCCCATCAATCTCCAAAATCTTGTCCGAATTATTTCGTGATGGAGTGTCTGACATGCTCCCATTATAACCTTTGGATCGACTATGCTCCCACCGGCAAAAAACTGCTTGACCTGAAAGCTTAAAAACCTCACTATTATTTTTGACCTATTTAAAGTAGTACCTATTAAACAGAATCTGGGTTTTCGTGCTGTTCCAATGAACAGACTTTTAGAACTGCAGATTTACATATAAGAGAAGGAAGTATATCGATGCGTTTTGATAATAAGACCAGTTCCACCTGGCAATTCGGGCATAGAGGTCGGGTTGCTGTGTTTATTGACGGAAACAATCTATTTCACGCCGCCAGGTTTCATAACCTCGATATCGATTACAACAAACTGCTTAGAGTCCTGCTTGGGGACGGGAGGCTTCTTCGCGCGTTTTTTTACACAGGTGTCGATGCGGGTGCCGAGCGACAACAAGGGTTCCTTCTGTGGATGCGTAGGAATGGATTTCGGGTAGTTCAAAAAGAATTGAAAACGTTTGTCGATGGGACTCGCAAAGCGAACCTAGATGTAGAAATCGCGGTTGACATGTTAAGTCTCGCCGGTCAGTACGATACGGCGGTCTTGGTATCCGGCGATGAGGACTTCGTCTATGCATTGAATGCTGTGGCTTACAAAGGTTGCCGGGTCGAGGTCGCCGGTTTTCGCTCGAACACGGCTCCGCGGCTCATAGATGTCGCGGATTTCTTCATAGATCTTGGTGACATTGCCGACCTTGTCCGTAAGGACGCAGAAGAAGCTGAAGGTTTTGAGGTCCCTTCGTTCGTACCTCCCGAGGAGCATCCAAAACAAGAAGTCAAAGAAGAAAGCAAGAAGCAAGAAAGAAAGGGATAAACTCGTTAAACTCAACACAATCTGCTATCTTCGATTATTGTTTGAAGCTGAATAATAAGTTTCAAACGGTTAAAGAATGATTAATCTCTTATTTCGCACTCGGTTACAGTTGACGACTTAAAGTTTCTTCTGATAATATCCTCTCAGTTTTTCATTTCCGCGGATCTCTTCCGGATCCGTTCTAAACCAAATCTCTTTTTCACTGTATTCTACCCAATTAAGACTATGTGCTGTCCGGGTTGTAATAAAGAACATCTGATCACCCTTTCTATATGTCCCAGCTGCGGAACCATGGTTGGTGACACCGTCAGAGAGGAGTTGTCTGAGAAACTAACCGTTAATTCCGCCCCCAAGCCAATTCCAAAAAGGAGAGAATCACGCACCGTGCCAAAACCATCCAGCCAAATCAAACTCAACCCTCCGCCAAGCCCCATAATCACCGAGCAGGAAATCAAATCGGCAACGGCCGAAATCGATTCAAAGATGACAAACCGGACACTCGTCGAGTTCCAGTCAAAGGACGGCACGGTTCCGGAATGGCGCACCCAATTAAAAAATGCCGTGCGTCAGCGAAAGCTTCAGAATGACGCCAAGGACGAATCTGCCGCTCCAAAGTCCCCAGCGCGAAAAAGAAAGACCGAAGACGAGTTTTTCGATTCGGTTGAGATCCTGGAGGAACCTAAAAAAGACGCTTCAGAAAATGACGTGCTTTCGAATGCGTTAGATCGGATCAAATCTTCCCGAAGCAAGTACTATGTTGGAGCTGCGACCGCGACAGCTACCGCAGTAAAGCCGGCCAGGAGTAAACCGGAAAAGAGTCTTAGAACAGAAGCTGAAACTGACGCCAATCCCGAGAAAACTTCGGTTAACTTTCCAAAAACACCGGACTACAAACCGAATGTAGATCTCTACGACACAAGCGAGCTTGACCCCGAATTCAAGCCCGCAAAAGTCTCGTCCAGCTTTGGAAAAGTCACTGTTCGAACAAATGAGGTAGAGGAAGAGTCAGCTGATCATGAGATTGAAAATAAGGTCTTTGAAGAGGTAATCGAGAAAGCAGAGTCAAAACCAGAGCCTGCGGTCAACGTCGAATATGACGACGATCGAGCACCGTTTGCATACAGGTTCAATGCCGGTCTTTTCGATATGCTCATCACATCGTTTGCCTCGATGATACTTCTGGCGCCGTTCACCCTGCTTGGGGGAAACTGGTTTTCTATCGCCGGGCTCTTTGGATTTCTCGCCACCTTTGCAATCGTCAATTTTATCTACCTGACGACGACAGTAGGGCTTTTTGGGAAGACTTTCGGAATGCATCTATTCTCCATCGAGATGATCGATGTGTCCGGTGAAGAATACCCAACGATTCACCAAGCAGCCGTAAGCGCTTCGGTGTATATGCTTTCAATGGCGTTTGGCGGAGCCGGGTTCCTTACATGCATGTTCGAGGAAGACGGCCGGGCTATTCACGACATTTTTTCAAACACCCTTGTTGTCCGAGAGCTTTAGAAACTGATCCGAATTTACTAGAATTGCGGCTTCGGATATCGAAAAATGAACGAAGCCACAATTAAAGAAATAACCGCCGAACTCCGCGACAAACTTGTCGGACGGAAGTTCGGCAAAATTTTTGTCTTAGACAAAGATAAGCTCGCTATCGATTTTCGACGCGAGGATGGCGCTTACTTATTCATTTCCGCAAGCCCATCGGAACACAGGCTTTATCTAATCAAGCGGCGCGTAAAAGAGCTGAATTCCGCTTCCCTTGCGCCCGGACCGTTCGCGAACCTCCTGCGTAAACATCTTACCCATGCAGTCCTAACAGAAATCGAAAAAGTCGAAGGTGAGCGAATCGTCAGAATGCGTTTCACTACTGAGCCGGAGATTGGAGTGGAAGAGTCGTTTGAGATTGTAGTTCAACTTACGGGGCGTTCCTCAAATCTGTTTCTCGTTGATTCTGCGGGCAATATCCGTTCAATGCTCAGAGAATCCAAGGGCTGGGCAATCGGTGAGCCATACCAAATACCCATAAAGCCCGAAAAAACTGATCAATGGCAGGAGCCGCCGTTCGAGAAGGGTAACTTTGAAACTCTTTCTGAAGCTCTGGATAGTTATTTCGAGGAGAAATCCCGAAAAGACAGCCGCGACACCTTGGTTCGGAATGCGAAAAACGCGGTCAAGAGCAGGATCAAGAAGAAAAAAAACCTTAAGAAGAAATTAGGCGGGGACCTCGAGAAACATGGAGATCCCGAAAAATGGAAGAGACTGGGGGATCTTTTAAACGCAAATATCGCCACAGCCAAGAGACAGGGCGACAAAGTTGAGCTTACTGACTACTTTGACGACGAGCTGAAGACAATCACCATCGAACTGGACGAGAACCTCTCCCTGCCTGAGGCCGCCGAAACCTACTTCAAGAAATATGCGAAATCAAAAAACGCGCGTATTGAGATCGCGAACCGGCTTTCGGCAATAGACCTGGAGATTAAGAAAGAGGAAGAACTACGCGAAAAACTGAAGGAAGCGATCATAGAAGAGGATTGGGATTCTATCAGACGATTCCTTCCCGAGAAAAAGATTCGGCCTCCGGTAAAAGGACTAAATAAGAAAACCAAGGTGTCGAAATACGCGAGGGACTATGTTTCCTCGGACGGACTGTTGATTCTTGTGGGAAAAAGATCAAAAGACAACGACTATTTAACGTTTCGGATTGCAAGATCTTTGGACATATGGCTCCACGCTGCCGACTACCCCGGATCTCACGTTGTCATCAAGCGAAAGGGACGCGAAGAGGTGCCCCAAAGAACGATCCTCGAGGCGGCCAGGTTGGCGGCATTCTTCAGCAAAGCGAAAAGCGAATCTAAAGCAGCCGTAAGGTATGCGGAAAGGAAATACGTAAACAAGCCCAAGGGCGCCGCCCCCGGGCTTGTGAGTCTTGCGAGTTTTAAGACAATATTGGTCGAGCCGGGTGTTCCCGATTTCGAGTCCGGCTAATCGCCTTCCTCCATCATCTTTTCGACTCTCTCCACCATTGACTTGATGACTTTAGGCCCGCCGCCGCGAAACAACCCGGTCATCTCACCCTCACGGTTCAGCAGCAGGCTTTGAGGAATCCCCGGTAGTTTGGAGATCTTCATAAACTCTTCATTGATCTCTGAAGTCGACCAGCCGATCAGATAATTGAGTTTTTGCTGCTTAACAAACTCCCTTACCTGCGCTTCGGATTCTTCATCGGAATTCAAACCGACCATCACAAAGCCTTTGTCGCCGTATTCATCCTGGAGCCTTCTGAAGTGAGGCATTTCATGAATACAAGGACCGCACCATGTTGCCCAGAGGTTGATCAACACAACTTTCCCTTTGAAGTCACTTATCTTGAAGTCTTCTCCATCCAGGGCTTCAATTTCCGTTTCAGCAACGGCAGCCGGGGCAAGAGGATATTCCCTCGATGAATTATCCTTTTCATTTGCACCGGTGTCGCTGTCGCCGGCCTTTGAACTGGCACAGCTTGAAACGAACACCAAAAGGCCGAGAATCACAGCAAAAACAAACGTTTTTTTTAACATCGATTGCATAAATCAAATAAAATCCTGCAGTTTTAGAACCAGAACCGTACCCACAAAGAGCGTAAAGGCCATCAACATAAGAACCAGTGGGTTCAGGAACTCGTGCATCCAAGGATGCAAAAAAGTAATGTAAGGACTCAAATCTTCCGGAATTCGTTTTGCCTTTCCTATCTTTGGTCGATCCGGAAGTTTTGGAAAAGTAACGCCCTCGCCATTTCTGGCCCTACGGTCCGCGTCATCCATTCTTTTTTCGAGTTCGCGCTCGTAGTCGCGTATGCTCTGCTTCGCATCAGTAATAATCTTATCATTTTCGTCTTCAACACTCTTATAGAGCCCTTTGCCATCAGTTTCACCATTCGGCAACGCACCCTCCTCGTCCAGTGTATCGAGAGTCGAAAAACGCTTCATTGTGTCAAACGACCACGCTGCGGGCATCGAGAGGCCAACTACCTTATTAATACCCGAAGGCAGTCCGATTAATCCCGAAAAAATAATCTGCGGAATCAGAATCAGGGGAATAAGACTCGTAGCGGTTTCTGAGGTCTTCACGATAGCCGATACAAAGACGCCGAGTGTGATACCTACTGCGGCAGTAAGAAGCATGGCGATAAACTGTGGGATTCCCGCCAGAAAACCGGGCATCGGCATCAGACCTGTAATGTCAAAAAACTTCAGAGGAATAAAGAGGAGAAGGCACTGGACGGCGACAATAAGTCCGAGAACAGTGTATTTCGAGCCCAGGTACGGAAGAATCCCCAGGTTTACCATGCGTTCCCTCTCGTAGATCTTACGCTCCCTAACGATCTCCCTGGCCGCAACAGAAGTCCCAAACCATATTGCGCACAACGAAAGTGCAAAATATGCAAAATCTCTTGGCTGGTCTGAGCCCATCACAAAGAAAACAAGAACAGCGATAACCGGCGCTTGAGCAAAGAGTATGAATAGATTGAACTTATCCTTCAGGAGCACCCTCGAATAACGCGAAGTCAGCGTAAGCCACTGTTTGATCGACCCGAAAATACCAAGCCGGCTCCGCTTCGCTGTTCTGGAAAACTCCCTGGTTGATATTTCGACCAGCGGTTCCTGAATATTTTCCCGGTACTGTTTCGTCTTCTGAAATTTATTTCGCCAATTCGCCGCGACCCTGTCGGTAACTTCGAAGCGATGTCCATCACCCGAGTTCTGCAATTCCTCCTCGACCGGCTCCTCGAGCTTGTCATACAGGTCTTTAAAGCTTGACGCGCCAAAATGAGACAGCGCCTCTTCAGGCTTCCCGTAAAAGACAAGTTTTCCACGCATCAGCAAAACGATCTTGTCGAAGAGCTTTACGTTCTCCATCGCATGCGTGGTTAGTATCACGGTCCGTCCGGATTCGGCTATCTGCCGGAAAAGAAGCATGATCTTTTCTTCTGTGGCGGGGTCGAGTCCTGAAGTAGGCTCATCAAGATAGATTACGGAAGGCTTTGTTATCAGCTCTACCGCTATCGACACCCGTTTCCGCTGGCCGCCCGACAGCTCTTGTATTGCCACGCCCCTGCGTTCTGCGAGGTCAGTAACGTCCAGAACTTCATCGATGATCTTATCGATCTCATTTTCGGTTACATCGCGGGAGAGACGAAGTTTGGCAATATAGTAGAGTGTCTTCTCCACAGTCAGCCCTTCGTGGAGTATCTCGTCCTGTGGGACGTATCCGATCGACTGTTTTAGTGAATCAAGGAACGCATAGAGATCTAACCCGTTTATAAGTACGGTTCCTTCGGTCGGTGGACGCATGCCGTTAATCGCGTCCATAAACGTCGACTTACCGGCTCCGGAAGGCCCAAGTAACCCGATAAATTCATTGGGGTTAATTGAAAGTGAGATGTCATCAAGGAGTTGGATCATTCCCGGGCCCGCTCGGTTCTTAACCCTTTTCGAGATATTTACCGAATCAATCCGTGTCTTTGAACGCGTATCGAATACACAGACATTGCCAAACGCATCTATTTCTAATACAAAAGCCCCGATTCTTACTGTGTCCGATACGTCAACAACTTTTCTTGAGACCCTTTCGCCATTTACGAAAACCCCATTAGTTGACGCTACGTCCTCAACAATCACCTTGTCGGCGGTCCTTCGAAGACGCGCGTGCGTACTCGAGATCTGCAAACCATCAAGCGTGATATCACACTTTGGGTCTCTGCCAACCGTGAGTACGTTTTTGTCCCCAAATCCCACCTGAACGAGCAGCTGGCGGGGGTTTTCCGTTTGATCGGTGGATCCGGTTGTCTCTGACGGCATGGAAAAGACCATCGTTCCCGAGTAGTCCATGTCAACTTTCGAATCAGGAAGTTGGTTAGCGCCAACAGACCTTTGCCCGGCGGCAGCTTTTCCGGGCTTTTGTTTTGATCCACTTGAATCAACTACGAGAACCGGCCCGCCGGGCCCCAGCCTGACCCGGTCCTCGTCATAGAGCGGCACAGTTGAGGAAATACGCTGTTCATTTACTAGAGTGCCGTTGAAACTGTCATTGTCATCAAGCAGGAAGGCAGATCCTGAACGGCGAATGCAAGCATGCTTGCGGGAAACCATTACCGCCGACTCCTCAAATGCCACATCGCACGAGGGATCACGGCCAAGCCATAGCTCTTCCGATTTGATTTCGACCGCTGAACGTTCTGGGTCTTGTTCGAACCTGAGTTTGCCGAACAATTTTTCTGTAGGTTTCGAAACACTTTCCCGGTTTGCGCTGGCGCCCGGAAAAGTCATCGGGGCGATTTGTTCACTCTTTTCGGAAAACTTCGGAGTATTGGAAACCTCTTGTCGGGGTTGGACTTCTCTCTGGGGTGACGCAGCTTTTCCTACTTCCTCCGGTTTTGAGGCTTCACCCGCTTCGAGCCAGATTACGTGAGCGCAGGGACCGCCCTCACCAAATTGAATCGTTGAGCCTGTTCGAATCTCGCAGGGCTTCTCGATCCTGCCGTCGTTAAGATACGTGCCAAAACTCGATCCCATGTCACCAACACGCCAGACGCCTTTCGAAAACCGTATATCGGCATGATGCCGAGACACCATTTTAAAGACGCGGTTGTCGAAGGCCACGTCACATTTGTCGGCGTCCCTTCCAAACCTTATAAGACTTTTGGTAAAGGTCTCTTCTACGGCAGGCTCATCTTTTCGTTTTTCGATAGCGAGAACAATCTTCATTTTTGCGATTCGGTTAAATCTTTTCGAGCTTTAAGTTTAGACGAGTATCTGCAAAAACAGAAAAGCGCGGCCGAATTTAATCGACCGCGCTTGAAAGTAATCAATTGCCCTTAAAATTCCTGTGATGGCTCAAATGTCTGAACAATCTGTTTCAGGTCTCCCTTCTTTCCAACATCGTCGGCACTTTTTACATCTTCACTCAGGGAAGTCGAAAGCATCGTCAAAATGAATCCGGTCTTCGCACCGGGGCGTTGGATGGGAATCCAAAGCCTGCGGCCCCAAAGATAGAATGGCTTGCCGTCCAGTTCTGCCTTCAGCTCAAAATTGACCTCGTAAGCCTTCCAGCGACCGGATTGTATAGTCGTTGCGCCCTCTGCAACTACACGATAAGTCGCATCTTCCAACGACCCTGCAATATCCTTGTTGGATTTCGCAACGAGATCGGGAAACCGCTCTGTATCCAACTTGAATGTTCCGGTGCTTTCGTACGGACTCACCATGAACTGCTCGATCGGAATTCCGTTCTTATCAGTCAGTGCGATATCCAGAAATTTGTCATCGACCTTGTCACCATTCCGGTCCACAAGTTTCCTTTTCCAGGATTCGGGATAATAAACCGAGAATCCTCGAAACTTACTCGCCAACGACTCATTCATATTGAGTTTGGAATTCTCAAAATAAATCGTTTTAGGCGGAGCCTGCACCTGTCTCGGCGGCGGCGGAGTCTCTATTTTGGATTCCGGAAGGTTTGACCCGACAGATGGCGAATCGACACCTTCCCCCTCATTCAAATTTGCATTATTTGTCGAGGCGACAGGATTCGGCGAAACCGTATCCGTGCTAAAGAAAATGCTCCAGATTGCTACAACTCCCAAAATCAATACCAGCAGTCCCGCCAGTGACAGAACCATATAGAGCATCCCTCGGTCACTCGGACCTTCCGGGGATCGGTTTTGCCACAATGCTTCCCGTGAAGTGGTGGCTTGCCCATCTTCCGAATCTTCCTCGAGATCAACAGCTTCGGCATCTGTTGAATCGATTCTGATATCCGATACGACATCTGTTTTAGACTCGCCTGATTCACTGACTGCTGGAGAATCTGTTACTGCTTCTTCGGTTAAACCGATTGCACCTGCCTCAGCAACGTCGACTCCAACCGGGATTGTCTCCGCTTCTTGTTCTTTCTCCTCGTTCCCCGAGATCGCATCGAACAACGCGTCGCCAAAGTCTCTGGCCTTTGGAAAACGCTTAGAGGCATCGTAAGAGAGGGCACGCACAAAAACCGAATCGACCTCATCAGACAAGCGATCATTCAATTCAGAGGGCTTCGCAAAAACACCCCGTTTTTCCGATCCCAGCAGTTCTTTCGCATTCTCTCCTTCAAACGGAAGCCGATTCGTTAGTAGCTGATATCCGATAACTGCGAGCGCGTAACTATCGCTGGCAAACGTTGGAAGCTGCCCGCCAATCTGTTCGGGGGCTTTGTATAGGAAGTTACTCTTATCAACCGTACCGTCCGACACACAAAAATCAGTAACTTTGACCTGCTCGGCTCCTTCATCATTTACCGTCAAAAGGATGTGCTTGGGCAATAGATCCCTGTGGAGAATTCCGTTTTGATGTACCTCGGTCAACGCGTAAGAGCTTTGCCTGAGAATGCGCGCCACTCTATTGGGGTTTCTCGCTCCTGAGTTCTTGAGCAAAGTGGCGACGGTCGACTTCCGCATCTCTCCCGACACAACAAAGGCCTTACCTTCCGGCAATTCACCGGAATCGACCACTTTGGCCACATTGGGATGATCTATGTGGGAAAGCGAAACACGCTCTTCCATAAAGATCTTGTCCTCATAGCTCTTCCCGGACCCGTTTATGAGGATCCTGATAACCACATTCTTATTATTACGAACAGTATCCGATGCAATGTAAGCCATTGACCCGACATCGGTCTCGAGTGTTTCCAAGAGCTTATATCTTCCCTGTACTATCTGGCCTATGAGGGTAGAAGGATCTTCCGACGACACTGCGTTACGTCCCGCAGGCTCAACTGATCTGTCTCCGAGCGGAGCACTTCCAATCTCAATTTTCCGCGGATCAATCAGTCTGGCCAGCGGCTTCGATGTTTCGGTCTCGCTCGGCTTTGAAGCCGGTGCGTCTTCGAGAACATTCAATTCCAGGGGCTCTAACTCAGGTTTCTCTTTTGGAGCAGTGCCTGACTGGGGATTGACGGGTTTGATGAACTCGGGCCTGCGGCTTTTAGGCTCCGGCACCGCAGATTTGTTTTCGGTTCCCTTAGAAGTAACGGCACCGGGCTTCGGCTTGGATATCTTCGGGGAAAGCACACGTTCAGATCGGAAAACCGAACTCTTCTCAGGTGGTTCAAAGCCTTCCTTTCCAAAACGACGTCCCGAAGCAGGGACACGCTTCCCCGATCTGGCTTTTCGGTGTTCTTTATCGGCCACTCTGCCCAATAGAGTGGTAAATACCCTCTTGGGTTCACCTGATCGTTTCTTGCCCTTTGATTCGGATGGAAGCAGACGGCCGCCGTCGTTATTGCAAAAACGCTGCGAACCGTCCTCATATTCCCTTTTGCATTTAGGGCAATAAAGCATGTTTTGTTTTTCAGCTAAAGTGTTCATTAAATTACAGTTGCTTTACCTTGTAGCGTTGCAAATTCAATCGCTTTCTAAGGTGAAACGACTAATAAACACAGTTTTTCATTTAAATTCGTTGATAAACGCCTTTGGCGTTTAATTGACCGACTCCGTACGGGCGAGTTTTGAGGGCAAGGATTCTTTTGATGCATCAAGCTCAACGGCGCGACGATACATTCGCGCGGCATCCGCCTGTTTGCCCGCTTCCAAGAAAGCGTCCCCGACAAGCTCAAACTCCTGGGCCAGCCTTCTTTTCTCGTTGTCCGACACAACAGCGAGAGCCTTCATCAGCGCTTGCTCCGCACGTTGGGGATCGCCGTCCTGTATATAGAGCGACCCCAACAGGGCATACGCCACAAAACTCTTCGGACTCACTTCAATGCCTTTCTTAATTACTTCTTCGGCTTCGGCAAAACTTTTTCGAAACGTCAATGCGCGACCGAGAAGATAAAGCCCGGTCGGGTTCCGCGGGTCACGCCGTAGCGCTTCCCTCAAGAGCTGTTCAGAATCCAGATATCTCTGTTGCGACTGCATCACGTTCGCGACAAGTATCATCGTGGGTACGTCGGATGCCAGCCTGATCGATTCTCTGTAAGCTCCGGCGGACTCGCCCGTTCGTCCTTGTTTCCGCAACAGTCTGCCCAAATGGGCATAGGCAAGCGCAAAAGTGGGATCCAGACTAATGGCTTGCTTGTACGCTTTCTCAGTTTCAACCGAGATAATGCCTCGCAATTCCTTTGCGACACCCAACTGGTCATAACCTATCGCATTCTCAGGATCGAGTTTGATGGCCCTCTGTGCTTTCTTTTCTGCTTCGGCATATCTCTCGCCCAGGTTTGAGCCGACAACCGGCTGTGTCAAGACATAGCTAAGCGCAATGTTTGCCAACGGGTTTTCCGGTTCGATCGCAAGTGCCTTCCGGTAGGCCGCTTCTGCCTCTTCCCATCTCATTTGATCCGCGAAAACATTTCCGAGACCGTAGATGGCACGGGAATCTTCAGGGTCTATCGAACGGGCCGTCAGATAGGCGCTCTCAGCGTCACCGTACAACCTACGGTTACGGGCCGCGTTGCCGTCGGCAATCGCATCCTCGAATCGTACGGAACTAACCGGAGCGGTATTTTGCCCAACAGTAATAACAACGTCTTCTTTTGGAAGCCTTGACGTTGCTATCTGAGGTTGCTCTTTAGTTGTTGTATTTCCTGACTTTGCGGAGGTTGCAGCGCTAGTAGGTTTCTTTTTCCTGGTAGAGGATCGTTTCGACCTCGAAGTAGACCGCCTTGAAGCAGATCGTTTTTTTGGCCGCGTCGATTTCTTTTTTGAGGAGCTCTTTTTTTTGACAGGGGCTTTCTTCTTTACGGCTTTCTTTCCGAACAAACCGCTGGTGCTACCCAAATCCTGACTGAAAGCAGCAGTTGGGACCGTCAGGAACACGACCACAAACAGCAGCAGTCTCAATTCTTTAAGTCCAACTCTCATATTTCTCAACGATTGCCGTCCGAGGTAACGAGCCTAAACCCAAGCCGGTTATCCCTTAAATCCTCCTGGACACCCAACCTAAATGTGGACGTTTCGGAGTTCTTTCCATTTTGATCCCTGAAGGCCGATCCGCCTCGAATTATCATAAGGCGTTTATCTGATCGATTCTGGATCGCAACCGGACCGCCCGGGTAAGGCTTTGCTTCAGAGGAAGTCCATTCAAAGACATTTCCCACGAGGTCCTGAATGCCGCTCTTCGTAGCGCCACATTCTTTGGAACCCACCTTTTCAGGCGTCGCGGCGAGCTTGCCAACCACAGCACACTCGGCACGGTGCTCATCTCCCCAAGGATAAAGTGTTCCTTCTGAACCATTCCTCGCTGCAAATTCCCACTCAGCTTCGGTTGGCAGCCGATATTGCTTTCCGTCTCGTTCTGATCTCCATTTTGCGAACGCCTCGGCATCCTCAATACTGACATAACGAACGGGCATTAGTTCCTTTCCGGCAACGGGTTTCTTACTCATTGCCACCCAATCTACGGGGATCTGTGGATAATCCGTCTCAGTAATGAAGGCATAATACTCGGCATTCGTCACCTCGGTCTTATCCATCGAGAAACTCTCGACTTTCACCTCGTGTTCAGGTTTTTCAAATGGCGTTCCGTCATTGCGACCCATTTTTAACGTACCGCCCTCAATTCTGATCAATTCATTTTGAAATCGATCTTGCCCAGTGGTCTGACCCGTAGGGCTTTGGACCGGTGTTGCGGTTGGGGACGGTTCATTCCGTCCCAGCAAACCGTCGAATGCGCCAAACACATAAGCGCCTACCGTCCCAATACCAGTCAGTACCAATAGACCAAATATTCCAATTAGAGCAAGGGTAAGAGGACTAAAGAAACCGCGTTTTTGGGGTATCGGCTGAGAGACTGCCGATTGCTGGTGGATGCTTTGAATACCGGCCGTATTCTCTACGGGAGTAACATTGGTCTGTCCGGCTGCGGCATCGCCGGTGCTTCCGCCCAAGGTCTCGTCAGGTTTTGGTATTTCGGGGGACGTAGCCTCCGCCGGTTCGAGTCTTGCGACCACTTCACGAGGATTGCCATCGCATACCACGGATTCGCTCCATTCCCTGTAACCGGAATGGTTTACACGTAACAAATGTTGTCCGCTCTGCACCCCCTCGAGTAAGAGCCAGCCATCATCGCGGCTTTCTCCGACAGAAACATCATTTAAATAGACTGAGGATTTTGGCGGATTAGTCAAAACTTTCAGTGGTGCTGACGGGAGTGCGGTCTGTGTCGCAGCTGGAATTGCCTCGCCCTTCAGCGCTGCTTCATATTCCGCAACAAACTGTTCGACCGTCTGGGTTCTCTCAGAGGTTTTCTTCGCCAGTGTACGAAGCACCGTTTTCTCGATCGCCGGAGGAATCGACACACCTTTTTCTGAAAAGGGCGGCGGAGGCTCATTCAGATGCTTCTGCATGATCGCCGGTATGGAAGACCCTTTAAAAGGAACATCACCCGCAAGCATTTGATACAACATCACACCAATCGAGTAAATATCAGACTGGGGACCAAGGTCCTCGTCAGACCACTGCTCTGGGGCCATGTAATAAGGCGAACCCATCAATCCGGTCGTCTGGGCTTGAATAAACGAACCGAGAAGTTCGCCGGACTTGATCTTCGCCAACCCAAAATCGAGGATCTTGACCGCCTCAGCAGCACTGCTCTTGCCTTTCAACAGCATGATGTTGAGAGGTTTCATGTCGCGATGAACAATGCCCTGGCGGTGAGCCGCACCGATTCCTGCACACATTGCCTTCACCAGTTCGAACGCCTTTTCGGGGCTCAGGCGTTTCTCACGAGCGAGCAAATCATGTAGTGATTCCCCTTCGACAAATTCCATGACCAGGAACGGCATCGTGTCCTGGGCAACACCGTAATCTGTTACCTGAACGACGTTTTGATGACGAATCGCTGCGGCGGCCAAAGCTTCCTGACGAAATCTCGTGACTAGTTGTGGGTCATTTCCTACGAGGTCGGGCAAGATGATCTTGATCGCATGCAGAGTCTTTAGGTAGGAGTGGCGAGCCCGGTAAACAACGCCCATACCGCCCTGACCGATTCTACTTTCGAGTTTATATTTGCCGTCGAGAACCGGTTCACCACTGATCGTGTGCACAGTAGGCATGCCGTCAGCCGGACAATTTGCCACCTCGTCTGAATAGCAGGCTTTACAGTGTTGGCACTCTTTCATAAATATGACCCGAAGTCGCAGGCAGCCTTCCCGACCGCATAAAACCTAATTCTAAATGCTTTACGGTACTCGATCAAGGTATTCGCGCCACCTGACGACCTTAAACACTCAATCACGCCGAATTTGGATAAAACGTCGGCCCGTTAACCTTTTACGACGATATTGACCAAACGGTTTGGAACTACAATCACTTTGATGACTTCTTTCCCGTTTGTGTGGTCAGCGATCTTTCCGTCAGCGCGCGCGAGATTCTCAAGAGTTTGATTGTCAGCACCTGCCGGTGCCATTACCTTGGAACGCAGCTTTCCGTTAACCTGAACTGCAATTTCAATCTCGCTCTCTTCTGCAACTTCTTCGTCAAATACAGGAAACCGGCCCCCGGATTCAACGATTCCGGTTTCGGAATTGGTTACAGCTTCCCAAAGCTCCTCAGCAGTGTGGGGTGAATAGGGGGCCAGCATGATGATCAAGAACCGTACCGCCTCGCTTACCGCAAACCGATCGCCCTCGGATGCGTTTTCAGTTTCAACCTTGAAATCGCCCAAGGCGTTTGAAAGCTCCATCAAGGATGCAACCGGTGTATTAAACTGTCCGGATTCAAAGCTTTCCGTGATCTTCGCCGCAGTTTGATGCGCTTTGCGCCGCAATGCGACCGCCTCCTTTGATAGGTCATTCGGCACTTCCCGGGGAGCAGAAGCTATCGAGGAACGCCACTTATGAACGAATCTCCAAACCCGCTGGAGGAACCTGACGGCCCCCTCAATACCGGATTCCTGCCACACCAACTCGTTCTCAACCGGTGCTGCAAACATCACAAACAGTCGCACGGCATCGGCACCGTAGACTTCGATCATGTCATCCGGGTCCACTCCGTTGAGCTTGGACTTGCCCATTTTTTCGACAGCAATCCGTACTTCGCCGCCGCCATCCTTCATCCTGGCGTTTACGATCTTGCCGGCATCATCCCTTTCGATTTCAACATCATCCGCGAAAACATAAGATTCGGCATCCTTCGAGTAGAATGATTCTCCAACTACCATTCCCTGTGTCAATAACCGGTTTACGGGCTCAGAAAAACTCACGAGTCCAATATCCCGCATCATCTTTGTCCAAAAACGCGTGTAGAGCAGATGCATCACCGCATGATCGATTCCCCCGATATAAAGATCGACCGGCATCCAGTATTCGGCCGCTTCCTTATCAAACGGCGCATCGCCATTTTGCGGATCGAGATAACGATAGTAATACCACGTCGAATCGACAAACGTGTCCATGGTATCCGTCTCACGTTTCGCCGCCTCACCGCATTTGGGGCATTCCGTATTTACGAAATCCGAAACCTTCGCGAGAGGAGATTCACCTACTCCCGTAAATGGCGCCGATTCAGGCAATTCGACCGGGAGCTCAGAAATCGAAACCGGCACTGCTCCGCAGCTTGCACAGTAAACTATCGGAATCGGAGCTCCCCAAAACCGCTGCCGCGAAATACCCCAGTCCCGCAATCGATACGTCTCGGCCGATTCTCCAAAGCCCTCGGTTTCCGCATGCGTGGTCATCGAAAGGATCGCTTCCTTCGAATCCAGACCCGACCACTCACCCGAGTTTTCCAGTTTTCCGTAACCGGTAAACACATCGCCTTCAGCTTCTTCATCAACGGGCATCACGACGTGTCGTATGTCCAAATCATATTTCCGTGCAAATTCACCGTCCCTTTCATCGTGAGCGGGTACCGACATGACCGCTCCCGTGCCGTAACTCATCAACACATAGTTTCCGACCCAAACCGGGACTTCTTCGCTGCTGAACGAATTCACCGCTGACAAGCCCGTGGCGACACCTGCCTTCTCAACTTCCTCTCCGTAATCCACCGGTTTCGCCTGCCCGGCCCGGATTTCAACGATCTTCTCGCGGACCCCGGACTCAAAGCTCTCAAAGTGTTCCTCCACTATTGGATGATCCGGAGCGAGGACGATGGCGTTGACTCCAAAAATCGTGTCGATTCTCGTTGTAAACACCTCGATTTGTGTGTTTTCCGAACCACTTAAAGCAAACCTAACGTTGGCCCCTTTACTCTTCCCGATCCAGTTTTTCTGCATCGTCAGGACGCGTTCCGGCCAGCCATCTTCGATCTCCGACATATCCGCCAGGAGTTCATCAGCATAGTCTGTGATCTTCAGAAACCATTGCGGACGGTTCTGCTTTTCGACAGGCGAACCGCAGCGCCAGCATATCCCGCCCGAAGCCTGCTCGTTCGAAAGCGTCGTTTCGCATTTAGGACACCAATTGACCTCAGAATCCTTTCGGTATGCAAGCCCTTTTTCGAGCATTTTCAGGAAGAACCACTGGTCGAACTTGTAATAGTCCGGTCGATGCGCGGCCATTTCCCGCGACCAGTCGTATCCGATACCCAGGGTCTTGAGCTGCGCCTTCATCTGTTCGATGTTGTCCTCGGTCCAGTCACGCGGGTTCACGCCCTGCTTGATCGCCGCCTGCTCCGCCGGCTGACCAAACGAGTCCCAACCGATCGGATGCAGCACGTTAAACCCCTGAAGCCGCTTATACCAGCTCAGGGCATCTCCAATTGAATAATTCCGAACATGCCCCATGTGAAGCCGTCCGGACGGATATGGAAGCATCTCAAGGCAATAAAACTTTCGCTTTTCATCATCCGGCGCAACCTCAAAAGTGCCTCTTTCGGCCCACCGTTCCTGCCATTTTCGTTCGATTTTTGCGGGAAAATATTTTTCGTCCATTCTCTTACATTTCCTGCGCTTTCATAGCGCCTGCCTCGTATCGCCGGAACTCATCAACCGGCATGATCTATACCTCACTGCCTGATTCTCTTTTGGAAACAGTAAACGTCAGAAAAAGTGAGTATGTGTTAAGTAGGAGTTTGCGGAGCACAGCCGCTTCACGCCCTATATTTCAAAGGGTGAGCGGCTAGGTAAGGATGAGATTTCTAAGATAAAAAGCCACAGACGAATCTTATTTTAATTGGGTACTGATGTCCAGTTTATATAGTTATTGCAAGCATCTCGCGCTCTATGCTAGTCTTAAAAAATCCGCCTAAAGGGCGAGCAGGCTTATTCTAGTAGACTTTATGAAGATTTACTCAGTCGCATACCGCAGGGTCACCTTCCGATAGTTAGACGTGACCTTGCGCCGAAGGAGGCAGCAATGGTCAAGCAAGCAACCGGAAAACCCTCAAGAGGGTCAAAGAAAACACCCAAGAAAAACGCAGACTCGAAAGTTAATTTTGAAACTGCAAACAGCGATGAGTTGATATCCGTTTTGGCAAACTCCTACGAGAATCGCAGGGCCCGACAGGTTTACGAATGGGAACTCCTCCGAAGAAAGTCATTTCAACATCCCGCTCGCTGATTTCCGTTTTGTCATATTCAGTTCCGGCCCTGCTTTTGGCAGGGCTTTTGTGTGCCCAAATTAGTGCGCAAACCGAGCGAGAACTGGAAGTGCTTTCGGAACAAGTTTCGTTAGGCACAATAAACGTCAAACGCAATGCCCTCCTCGCACTTGGACGATTGAAGAGCGAATCAGCATCCCGAATCGCCGAAAAAGCCCTTCGGGACGAATCCGAGATCGTCCGGGCAACTGCAATCCGCACAGTTATTTACCTTCCTCCTCGCGACGCTTCGAGCCTTGTTATTCCGTTTTTGTCTGCCAAGTCGGCATTTGTCAGAAAAGAGGCCCTGTTTGCTTTGGCCGATATCAGTGACCCGGTGAGTGCGAACAGCGTGATTGCCGCATTGCTTTCTGACAAAGACAAAGAGGTCCGGGCCACGGCGGCCTATTCACTTGGAAGGATCGGTAGTCCGGCTGCTATTGATCCACTCGTATCGTTATTGAAAAAGAAGCCAAAGAAGAAGCGGGCCTTTCTCCGGAGATCCGCGGCCCGTTCGATTGGACAGATCGCGGAGGCGCTTGCCGGAAAGGAGCCCTCTGATTCGGTGCCTTCGGATTTCATCTTGAAAGGGGCGATTTCGTCGGCGCAAGGACCAATTGAGCCTAAGATGTTAACACGTGTAGATGTTCTTATCAGGGTGCTTTCGAACCCGAAAGAGTTCGCGGATACACGTCGCGAAGCTGCATTTGCCCTTGGCGCTATTGGATCACCTAGGGCTAAGGCATCGCTTGAGAAGTATTCCGCCGGCTCCGATTACATACTTGCCCAAGTTTGCCGGGAAGCTTTGGCAAAAATTGGCTGATCCGTTATTCCCGCTCACCAAGTCTTCGTCTCCTGAATTTCAGTTTAAACAACCGATTTGTTTTAATGTCTTTATGCATTCAGCTGTAGTGAAAGGCACTGACACCGAGGAGATCAGGAATAGATTTCTCGAAACAAGAGCCGAAACCGAACGATTGTGCGAGCCGCTTGAGACCGAAGATTACATTCCACAACCAACTGTGGACGTTTCGCCGGCAAAGTGGAACATTGCCCACACAACCTGGTTTTTTGAGGAAATGATCCTGCGTGAAAACCTCAAAGGCTACAAATTGTTCGATCCCTCGTTTGGTTTTCTCTTCAACAGCTACTACAACACAATCGGAGAAAGGACTGATCGTCACAAGCGTGGAGACCTCAGCCGTCCAACGGTTGCAGAAGTCTTTGAATACCGACGCCACGTCGAAGCATCGATGGAGAAGTTTTTTGCCGGCGGTCCCGGTGAGGAACTGCTCGCATTGGTAGAGCTTGGAATCAATCACGAGCAGCAGCATCAGGAGCTCTTCCTTACCGACCTGAAATATACATTTTCGCTGAACCCGTTGGACATCGTTTATCGGGAGGATTTCTGTCCAAGTGAGAACGGCCCCCGTGATGCGAATGGAATAACTTCACTGGCCTCAGGGATTTACGAGATCGGCCATATTGGTGATGGATTTTGTTTTGACAATGAACTGGCCCGCCACAAGGTCTATTTGGACGACTTCAGCGTTAGCAAGGATCTGGTTAGAAACCGTGATTTCGTTAACTTCATCAAAGATGGCGGCTATGAGGATCACAGGTTATGGCACTCCGAAGGCTGGGACTGGGTCAAAGGTAACAAGATCGACTCCCCACTCTATTGGCGTCTTGAAGATGATGGTTCTTACTCGAGTTACACGCTTTCAGGCCGTCGTGAACTAAACCTCGAATCCCCTGTTTGTCACATTTCATTCTATGAGGCCTCAGCTTTTGCTGAATGGAGTGGAAAAAGACTTCCTACTGAATTCGAGTGGGAGGCAGCATCGAGCAACTTTGAATGGGGCAGCCGTTGGGAATGGACCGCAAGTTCCTATGAGCCCTACCCGGGATTCGAACTTGCCGATGGCGCGGTCGGGGAATACAACGGCAAATTCATGGTAAATCAGAAAGTGTTGCGTGGAGCCTCCTCCGTGACCCCAAAGGGGCACAGCCGTAACACCTATAGGAATTTCTTTCATCCCAATCTTCGTTGGCAATTCACCGGCATACGCTTAGCGGAATAGGGAAAACAAATAAATGACCAATTCGACAAAACCTCAAACCGACGAGTTTGCGCGAGATGTCCTTGAAGGACTTTCCGCGACGCCGAAAAGGCTTTCCTCGAAGTATTTCTATGACGACGAAGGCTCCCGGCTTTTTGTAGAGATAATGAAACTCCCGGAGTATTATTTGACCCAAAGCGAGCTGGAGATCTTCAGGGAACAGGCCGGTGAGATTCATCGCGAATTCGAAGCAAGTTCGGCTCCATTTGATTTGCTTGAATTGGGAGCGGGGGATGGTTCGAAAACTTCCCTGCTTGTTTCAAGATTCCTTGATGAGGGGGCTGAATTCAGGTATATACCGGTTGATATTTCCTCAGAAGCGCTCGGCTACCTCGAAGAGAAATTCTCCGAACAGTTTCCCGGTCTCGAAATAAAGCCGGTTAAGGGTGATTACTTTAGGACCCTGACCACGTTGAGTGAGAGATCATCCCGCAGAAAGATCGTTTTGTTTCTCGGCTCTAATATTGGAAATTTCAGGGACAGGCAGGCGGTCGAATTCTTTCAGCATCTTCACGACTCGTTAAACGAGAATGACCTTCTGTTTATAGGATTCGATTTGCATAAGAACCCCAAAACCATCCTCAACGCATACGATGACGCCCAGGGAATTACATCGAGATTCAACCTTAACCTTCTTCGACGTATCAATCGCGAATTAGATGCCAATTTCGATATCTACGAGTTTCTTCATTACGCGAGCTATCATCCTATTGAGAAAGCGGCACGCTCGTTCCTTATCAGTCAGAAACAGCAGACTGTCACCATTGGTGCGCTTGAACGAAGCTTCGAATTCAAACAATGGGAACCGATCTACATGGAAATCTCGCAGAAGTATGATCTTGAGACGATCCGTGTGATGGCGGAGCAAAGTGGTTTCGCGATCCAGCAGAACTTTTTTGATTCGGTCAATTTCTATGTGAACTCTCTTTGGAAACCGGAATTCGAAAAGGAGTGAGGGCATAGTGAACATCCAGATCTTTCGCTATAACACGATTACATCGACTAATGACGAGGCGGTCCGACAAGCCGAGCTGGGTGCCGCGGAGGGCGTTTGCGTTGTTGCGAGCAGCCAATCACAAGGAAAAGGCCGGGAAGGAAGAACCTGGCATTCCGAAGAGGGCGGAGGGCTCTATTTTTCGATCATCTTACGGCCGCCGATCGAAGAGCAGTTCTACCCCGTGATGACTCTTTTAGGGGCCGTCGCTGTTTACGATACCGTTCACACGCTTACCGGTGCGGTGCCGGACATCAAGTGGCCAAATGACGTTCTTGTCAACGAAAAGAAAATATCCGGCATTCTCGCCGAACGTTGCGAATCCAATATCGGACCGGCAATCGTATTGGGGATCGGAATCAACTTTGTAACGGACTTTCTTACGGAGGACGTGAGAGCAAACGCCACCTCCCTGAGCGACATCTCCGACGAAGATCTAGACTTCGAGGTCGTACTACGGACACTAACCCATTGTTTGTCATACAAATACGAGCGATTCAAGAGTTTATCGAATGTAAACCAGGTGCTTGGTGACTGGTCGGTAAGATCGAGTTATTCAAGAGATAAATCCGTACGAGTTCGAACCAGGACCGATGAATTTACCGGCACCACGATGGGGCTCAATCCATACGGCTCACTAATGGTTCGTCGAGAGGATGGGGGACTTTCAACTGTGACCGCAGGTGACGTTACCGCAGTGAGAGCGTTAGAAGCTGAAGTTGAAGAATCACCCAAGGATGTAAATGACGATGAATTATGCGAGAATGAAATAGACTAAATAAATCCCAAAACAAACTAATACTATGAATTCTGATTTTGAAGATTTTGAGCATGACCTCGAGGAACTGAACAGGCAGCTGGGCGGTTCAGACGAAGAGCCGGAGTCGATTGAAGACCTTCCGGAACTTTCTGAAGACGCGATAATCGAGTTGGATTTGCTCAACGTGAGCACCCGTACTGCTGTGCTTTCAAAGAACGACATGATTGCACTTCTCTGTTTAAAGACCGCTGACAAGGGTGGTGCGATTTGCAGGGTTGACCCACGTGAACCCAATCCGTCTGTCCAGGTCTATGACGATGCTGACAACGCTTTGGATTGGTTTACAAAAAGTCTCAAAACCAGCCGAAAAAATGGTTGGAAGGTGGTCTATGATGGATTACCGCTGGAAGGTTAATTAAGGCTCCTAAATGAAAAAGGCGGAAAGCGGGATCCCGTTTTCCGCCTTTTTTGCTTTCTATGCTAGTCACAGTTGACATTGGCAACACATCGACGAAATTCGCGCTTTTTGAGGACGCGAAGATCGTTGAACGTGAGAAGATCCGCACTGTTCGTGACGCTTCGGTTCGTGATGTGTACGACGCAACGGAAATGTTACGGAGTATTTCACCAAAAGGTCTTGCGATATCGAGCGTTGTACGCGAAGTTCGAGATACCTACACATTGCTTGCAAAAGAATTGTGGAATCGGGAAGCACTTTTCTGCGATCACAAGTCGAAGTTGAATTTTGAAATAAGCTACGAGGAGCCCGCAGATTGCGGACCAGACCGTTTGGTAGCGGCGCACGCTGCAGTCGTGAAATTCGGAAGCCCGGTAATTGTCTGTGATTTCGGCACTGCTACCACGATAGATCTTGTGAACACGGGTCCGGTCTACTGTGGCGGGATAATCGCCCCGGGAATCGAAACTATGGCGCAATCCCTGTTTCGCGATACTTCGCGGCTGCCAAAAATCGACGTGGGCGCAGCACATCGTGTCGTTGGGAATTCCACGGAAAGATCGATCAGGTCGGGAATCTATTTTGGCTACATAGGCCTCGCGGACGGCATTATCGGAAGGATGCAGGCCCAGTTAGAAAAGCCCGCTCCCGTCATCGCAACAGGAGGATTTGCGGAGTTGATTGCTAAAGAATCTGAGTATGTCGACGAATCTGACCGAGATTTGATTCACAAGGGCCTCCACGATATCTGGCACCGCGAAAACAGCTAGACGCCACAGCCCGTTGTAAGCACTTTCGAAGATGTTCCACCTTTGATCTTGTAAGCCTCAGCCCAGACCCCTTCATAGTAGGCACCATAGATAACTATCTCGAGCGTCCCGTCGCCGTCCAGATCTACGATCGATGAGATCTCCAGCCGGTTTGGTGCTCCGAATCGAACGGCTTGCTTGTAGAATTCACCGGTAGCCAGGATCTCCTTTACCTTTCCGTTTATTACTTTTCGAACGAGCAAAAACGAATAGTCACCCTTCTGCGTGCCGGGCCCGAATCTTACGTAACGTTCGCCGAGGATTACGACCTCATCAACCCCGTCACCCTCAAGATCAACCTTAAACAGGGCGGTAATATTTACCACTGGATTTCGTAACCCTTGCTTTTTGAGAAACTTACGAACAATCGATCGATAGATCTTACTGTTCGTCTTCAGTTTCGTGACCTGTCGCGGCGAGGGATCCCATGGGACATTTGAACTAAAAGACACACCGTTTTTCGGGTTGTCGTTACTGGCGTACTGATAGAATTCCTCGCACGGGATAGACGGACGTTCCCCGCTGCCTACTTCGAATCGTGCTCCCGATAGACCATCCGATCCATACGGCGTGAATGTCTTTAACCCCGGAAGCGATTTCACAGCTATGTTGGCATTAACAAATTTTCCGCTTTCGACTCCGCCGAATACCGCCTGAAGCTTGTTCTCCAGAATCACAACTGTATGGGCTTCAACGGCCTCCGCCTGTCCAAACACAGGGAGGCAAATCGTTATACAAAGGAAAAAGGCAAGTAGGATTTTGTTCATTTCACTCCCGCAGTGTTTTTAAAGAAGAAAAAGAAAAAGCCCGCCGCATGCACGGGTTTTACGTCTTCGTAATAGCCTATCGTGCTGTGCGACGAGTTCTTAATTGATCCATCCTTAACATAGCCGATCGTGCTGTGCGACGAGTTCTTCACAGTACCGTCGCTTTCAAAATACCCAATGGTGCTATGCGAACTGTTCTTGATCGTCTTTCCATCTATGTATCCGATCGTACTATGCGAGGAATTCTTTACCGTCCCGTCTTTGAAATAGCCGATTGTACTGTGCGAACTGTTTTTAACGGTTCCGTCATCATCGATGTATCCGACAGTAGAATGTGACCCGTTCTTTAGCGTTCCTCCCCCGAAGGCAAAGCCAGTCGCGGCAAGCACTAGAACGGAAAACGCTCCAACGATGGCAGTTTTGGTCTTTATTCTCATAATTAGTGAACGGAATGGAGTTAATGATTTGCAGACTAGTCGGATGAATTTGAGGTCTCTTTGTTTTGCTTGGAATATCGCATCACCAGGTACCGAACAAGCCGCAGGATCAGGTAAAACACAAATCCGATTGCCACGAACAGAAGTAACTGAAGCATATCCGCATATTTAACCGATCGCAGTAGCCAAAACATCAGCAGGATCGACAAAACACTTGCCAGGATACCAAGTGGCGCCTTGAACCCCGCTTCCGGAGCGTTTTTTCGAAAGCGAAACACAGGTAACGCGAGGCAGGTCATACCGTAAACGATCAATCGCGTAACCGTGCTTATCGTAAGAGCCGCAAGAAATGTGCTAAAGGCCGTGTATAGAAAAATTCCTAACGATGTCAGCAAAATCGAAAAATGCGGTGTCTTGTACTTGTCCCCCGTCTTGGCAAGGAACGCGGGCATATCTCCTTTTTCTGCCATTGCGAAAAGAAGCCGGGTGGTCGCGAGAAGACCGACGTTGAGATTGCCAAGGATCGAGATAAGCGCGCCGACAACGATAAACGTAGCACCAAATCCGCCCACGAATGTCATCGCCGCATCAGCGAGAGGCCTTTCTGAAGAAGCCAGCTCCGGCAAGGTGCCTATGGATACAACCTGGATCAATATGTAGAACGCAACGATGATCCCGATCGCAGTCATCAATGCGAACGGCGCATTCTTCTTGGGATCCTTCATTTCTCCCGCCGGAATAACCGCAGACTCGAATCCAACAAACGCGTAGATTAATACGAGAATTGCATTTGCGAACACGTCCAACTCGGGTGGAACCGCAAAATCAAAATTCGCCGGCTCGATGAAAAATACTCCAACAACAACAAACAGGAGAAGAGGTATGAGTTTTCCAACCGTCAGAATATTCGTGGTCAGCACAGAATCTTTGATTCCGATTAAGTTGACATAGGTGAGACCGAATACGACTAAAGCGATGATGAGAATGCGCAGCGCTCCGTCTGAGAGAGGTTCGTGGAAAAAACCAAGATAGCTTACGAGTAGATTGCAATTAGCTGCAAAAGCTGTAAATCGGGTAATCCAGAATAACCATCCTACCTGGAATCCGGCAACATCTCCGTAGGCCTCCTTTGTATAGGTGTAAGCACCGCCAGTCGACCTAAAACGGCTGCTAACCTCAGCAAAACAAAGGACAACGAACGCAATGATGATGGAACAGACAACAAACGCGACAAGACTGTAACTTCCAACTAGGGCGGCGACTTTCGAGGGGAGTCCGAAGATACCGGCGCCGATGACCGTGTTTATCACGATCGCGGTAAGGTCCCATCGGCCTATGCCGCGCAGAAGCTTTTTCTCGCTCATACTTTGATGGCTTTCAGATTCGCTTTCTTAATGAGCGGAGTGACCGTTGTTCGCGCTCCCATTTCCGTTCCCGTGCCCATTGAGTCCTTCTACCCTTACTGCACAGACTTTGTATTCACCGGTCTGAGTGACAGGGTCTCCCGCATCGTTGGTCAGAAGATTGGCACGAGACTCAGCAAAATGCATCGGCATCCAAACGCATCCCTGCCGCATACGCGGCGAGATCATCACTTCCGCTTCTACAGTTCCCCTGCGGGAAATGACGCGTATCATCTCACCATCTTCGAACCCTGATTTACGCGCGTCCTTCCTGTTCATTTCAAGGAAGTTACGATTCTGCTTCGCGACCGGACCGGATTCGCGACGCGTCTGTGTTGCCGCGTTGTAGTGATACAGAATGCGTCCTGTAGAAAGCACAAGCGGATACTCGTCATCGGGCAGCTCATCGCTCGGCCTGTATTCAACGGCCTGGAACTTGGCGGTTCCGATCAAGGGGCCGTCCATGTGCAAAGTAGGTGTACCGGGATGGTCGGGAGCCGGACACGGCCACTGAAGGCCTTCGATGTTTCTCTCGAGGCGATCATGCGAAATTCCGGCGACCTTAGGTGTTAATGAAGCCATCTCTTTGAACACTTCGGCAGGGCTTGCATAATCGGGCATCGGGTAACCGCTCTTTTGAGCAACCTCGATCAGGATCTTCCAGTCTTCACGCGCCTCGCCCGGAGGGTCAACGGCTTTCCTTACGCGCTGAACACGGCGGTCACTGTTGGTAAACACGCCGTCTTTTTCAGCAAAACATGCTCCCGGCAACACAACGTCGGCGAACCGGGTAGTCACATTGTGAAATATCTCCTGGCACACAAGAAAATCACAGTTTTCGTTGAGTCCAACCTCCAATTTTGACGCATTGGGCTCGGAAATTACGATATCTTCGCCCATCACGTAAAGTCCGCGCATCTTGCCCTTGATGACGCTCTTCATCATCACGTTCAGGTTTTGCCCTTCATTCGGAGACAGCGGGACACCCCAGGCTTCTTCAAACTTGAGACGCGCCTCGTCATCAACAACCTTTTGATAACCCGGGTAGAAAATGGGTGATGCTCCTGAGTCGTTTGCCCCCTGCACGTTATTCTGACCGCGAAGCGGGTTCATTCCGGCCGAGCGCACGCCAAGGTGCCCGGTCATAAGAACCAGGTTCGCAAGACAATAGACGTTGTCAGTACCGTGCGTGTGCTCTGTTATTCCAAGCGTATAGTAGATGCCGGCCTTCTTAGTCGTCGCGTACATCCGCGCCGATTCACGTATCAGTTCCGCAGGAACACCAGTCACTTCTTCCGCTTTCTCCGGAGTATAAGAGGCAACTGTTTGCTTGACAGCCTCGAAACCGGCAGTGCTCTTTTCAATAAATTCGGTATCGACCAGGCCTTCCTCGACGATTACGTTGGCCATTGCATTCAAGAGCCAAACATCGGTTCCCGGTTTCAACTGCATGTGGATGTCAGCAATATCCGCCATCCAGATCTTTCTCGGGTCGGAGACGATAAGCTTTGCGCCATTTTGAACGGCCCGTTTCATCTCCATCGCGATGATCGGGTGCGCTTCTGTTGTGTTCGATCCCGTTACAAACAGTAGATCGGCATCCCGTATCTCTGCGATCGAGTTAGTCATTGCCCCTGCTCCAAACATTGTCACCAGACCGGCGACGGTTGGAGCATGTCATGTGGCGGCACATTGGTGAATGTTGTTGGTCCCGAATGCCGCACGTGAAAGTTTTTGCATCAAATAGTTTTCTTCGCCCGTGCAACGACTGGACGAAATAAACC
>JABDKD010000145.1 GCA_013003215.1 Pyrinomonadaceae bacterium | reverse complement strand
CTGAAGCGACCATTTCGTTAAACTTGAGTCCTGCTTTTGCACGCGCCCCATAGCCGAGCCAGCAGATCCGCGCCGGGAGCCCCTGAAACTCGACCTCTTCCTGCGCCATCGTCAGCCAGCGGCAAAGATGATCATCTTCCGGAAAAAGGTTCATAATCGCTTCATCGGTCTTGTATATGTCCTCTTTATCGCCGGATAGGGCGACCCAGCGAAACGGCCCCTTACCCTCACAAAACAAAGGCCTTATGTATGCCGGTACAAAACCGGGGTAATCAAAAGCGTTTGAAACACCGTTATCGAGCGCCCTTTGCCTCAAATTATTGCCGTAATCGAAAACGATCGATCCTTTTTGCTGGAATTCGAGCATAGCCTCAACGTGTTTCGCCATCGAGTCCATCGCCCTCTTCTCATATTCCGCCTGATCAGACTCCCGTAATTCATCCGCTTCCTTAAGAGAAAGGCCTTCAGGAACGTATCCATACAAAACGTCGTGGGCAGAGGTCTGATCGGTGACCACATCAGGAATGATTCCCTTGTCGAGGATCCCGTGATGAATGGTCGCCGCGTTCCCGCACAATCCGATCGACTTAGCCTCTTTATTTTCAACAGCTTCCGAAACCATACTTAAAGCTTCTTCGAGACTGCCTGCCGAAGTGTCGATTTGCTTTAATTCAAGCCTTCTTTCGATGCGCCAGGGGTCAACATCAACCAGCAGCCCGACACCGCCGTTAAATGTGATCGCCTGTGCCTGAGCACCGCCCATTTCACCAAGTCCGGCGGTCAAAACAAACTTGCCTTCGAGACTTCCCCAACCCATCTCACGCGCTAACGAACCGAATGTCTCGTAAGTCCCCTGCAGAATTCCCTGGGTACCGATGTAGATCCAGCTTCCGGCCGTCATCTGGCCGTACATCATCAAGCCGTCACGCTCGTATTGGTCAAACTGCTCCTGAGTTGCCCAGTGAGGCACAATATTCGTATTGGCGATAAGGACCTTCGGCGCATCGGTGTGTGATTTAAAGACGGCGACAGGCTTGCCTGATTGGACGAGAAGCGTTTCGTCAGCTTCAAGTTCTTTCAAACTCTCAAGAATCGCCTCGTAGGACTCCCAGTCGCGGGCTGCTTTTCCCCTGCCTCCATAGACGATCAGATTATCGGGGTCGAAAGCGACCTGCGGGTCCAGATTGTTTTGGATCATTCGATACGCGGCTTCGGAAAGCCAGTTCTTACAGGTGAGGTCTGTACCCGTCGGTGCTTTGATATTTGTCTTCATAGAGGAGTGTGGGTTAATTTTTTCCAATAACGTTTTGAACCGATTCTGTATTTTGTACGTAGATAAAATTTAATCAGAAATCACGGGGATTACCAAATGAATCGAATTATTGCATTTATCGCGTTTTGTATCTTATTTCTGACAGTTCCTGCCTTTGGTCAGAAGGCCGAGGACAAGACCACGAACACCTTCGACGCCGAACTCGCGGCCCGCCTGGGGGCCGACGACTACGGCATGCGGAGTTATGTATATGTGCTTCTCAAAACAGGGCCCGCAGATATTACAGATGAGAAGAAGCGAAACGAGATCTTCCGGGGACACTTCGCGAACATGGGAAAACTTGCGGAAAAAGGCATCCTTGTCGCTGCAGGACCATTTGATGACCCCAAAAAGGTGAAACGCGGGTTCTACATCTTCAACGTGGACAATGTCGAAGACGCGAAGAAATACGTTGAATCCGATCCCGGCGTCAAATCGGGGATCTTCGATTACGAACTCACAAAGCTTTACAGCTCAGCCGCCCTAATGATGATCAATGAAATCCACGGCAAAATTCAGAAAAAGAAGATCGAATAACCGAGCTGATCTCGATTTACTAACCGAAAATCCGGGTCAGTGACTTACCGCTCAATATAGATTTTGGTCTTTTTCTTGCCCGCTTTCCTGTCCTCAGCGGTTCCAGTTTCTTCGACTTTGATCTTTGCCTTGCCGATACAAACACCATCGGCACAAAAGAATTCGCAGCAATTGGCATCAACATCACAGTTCCCGCCGTTTGGCACACAGCTCTGCTGCTGTGCGGCGAGAGGCGCTTTAAGAGTAAGTACAACGGGGACAGCGGCAAGCATCGGCAAAGCGCCCGCAATGACAGTTCGGCGACCTATCCGCAAGGAGCTGTCTTCGAGCAATTCAACATTCTGAAGCTGCTCGAGGCCGCGAATCACAAATTCTTTGGAAACCTCTGCGCCCTGATCAGATCCTAAGCCCGCTGCGATTGCGCTCACAGACCGGTTTCCGTCGCAAAGCTTCCAAATTTCTGCCGCGGAGGCATCCAAATTGTGCGCGACATTCTTTCGCAGGTCATAGATGAGAAGCTCATCGCCGGCCGGTTGCTGGACGATCTGGTCAGTTCTTGCCTTCGGAAACACGCGTTCTTCGGGGGTGTAAGGGGTAGAGTTTCCCATCGATCTGTTCCTCCTAAAAGAGTTAGCCAATTTGTTTGAATTATCGGATGCTATCAAGGAACAGAATTAATAACAATATTTTCGGGGAATTTTATAAGCCAACCAGCGATTTTTGGGGCTGATTCTTGCTTGACCGTTGAGAATGAAATCGGTATCTTATTAGTTCGCTAAAACAAGCGATCAAAGTAGTCAGTTAGCTCAGTGGTAGAGCACTACCTTGACACGGTAGGGGTCAGCAGTTCAAATCTGCTACTGACTACCATATATTTCAAATTTTTGGTGAGATGCTAGAAAAGAACTTTGCTTTTTTGAACGCAACTACGACGCGCCCCCTTGGCGCGTAAATAGCGGTTCGCTTTACGCAATCCGCAGGCAAAGTCGCTCTCATTGGAACTGATCATTTAGTAGTTGGTAAAGCTAAACGTTAGTCAATTTTAACCGAGACCGTTTTGCCGTTTCGGGCACGTGAAGCGTGGGGCAATGCCCGATGTTTCTACGGAGCCGACTAACAAAACGATGAATAATCTAAACGTAAAATACGGAGAGAATTCTATTGAATTTGAGGAGTCCGTGTCCGCCCTTGACGTAATCAAGAGGTTTGACCGGAAGGCTTCCAAAAAGGCGCTCGCCGCAAAGGTAAACGGCGAGGAGATCGACCTGGAGCGGACGATTGAGTCCGATGACGAAGTCACGGTCGAGGCTATTATGCCGAATACAAAGGACGGCCTCGAGGTGCTTAGGCATTCGACCGCGCACTTACTTGCGGCCGCGGTGCTTGATCTGTACCCGGGAACGAAGCTCGGTATTGGCCCGGCGCTTTTGGAAGACCCGAGATATGGGTTCTTTTATGACGTGATTACTCCCGAACCGCTCTCTGAAGATGATTTGCCGAAAATCGAAAAGCGAATGCTTCAGATGGCGAAGCGTAATTTGAAATACAGGCGAGAGGTGATCGAGAAACCTGAGATTCTGAACGTGTTCAAAGAACGTGAAGAACCGCTCAAATGCGAACTGATTGACGAAAAAGTCGAAGGTGACGCGAGCGTTTATTACATCGACGACTCCCCGTTTATCGATTTCTGTCTTGGGCCTCATGTTCCGCATACCGGCAAACTAAAGGCTTTTAAGCTTTTGGCGATTTCCGGCGCCTACTGGAAGGGCGACTCGGAACGTGACCAGATGCAGCGTATCTATGGCACCGCGTTTTTCTCCAGGGAGGAACTCGAAACCTGGATTAAGCAGCGCGAGGAAGCCAAAAAACGTGATCACCGGCGAATCGGTCAGGACCTGGACCTCTTTTCATTTCAGGAAGACTATGGCAAAGGGCTTGTCCTCTGGCATCCCAAAGGATCGATCGTACGTATGGAAATGGAGAATTTTCTAAAGGAGAAGCTCCAGGAGTACGACTACAGTTTTGTGTATACTCCGCACATCGCGAAACGGGAACTTTGGGAGCAAAGTGGCCACGAACAAAACTATGCGGACGGAATGTATGCCCCAACTACGATCGAAGACGAAGAATATCGATTGAAGCCAATGAACTGCCCTTTGCATATAGGCATTTATAAAGCTTTGCCTCGTTCGTACAGGGATCTTCCGCAAAGGTATTCAGAGCTTGGCACTGTTTACAGGGCCGAACTTTCCGGTACCTTGCAAGGGTTGATGCGGGCTCGCGGGTTTACCGTTGATGATGCGCATCTCTTCGTCAGGCCTGATCAGGTACTTGATGAAGTCGAAGCTTGCTTGAATTTTGCAATTGAGGTTTTTGATACCTATGGTTTCGAAACGGTGAACTTTGAGTTGTCGGTACGGGGCGAAAAGGATGCAGAGAAGTATCTTGGTCGTGATGAAGATTGGGAAAACGCTGAGAGTTCCCTTGCTGACGCCCTGAAAGCGCGCGATATCAATTTTGAGAGAATTGAGGGTGAAGCTGCGTTCTACGGCCCGAAGATAGATATCAAAGTTGAGGATGCAATCGGGCGGACATGGCAACTAGGAACTATTCAGGTTGATTTTAACCTGCCTGAACGGTTTGGCCTCGAATATGTCGGCGACGATAATGAAACTCACCGGCCGGTAATGATCCATCGTGCCCTGTTTGGCTCGATTGAGAGATTCTTCGGGGTGATGGTTGAGCACTACGCCGGTGCTTTCCCGTTATGGCTGGCGCCGGTTCAGGTCGCGGTTCTGCCAATTACTGACAGAATTAACGATTACGCGGAAGAGATTACCCGTGAACTGAAGAAATCGGGCTTTCGGGTTGATGCAAATACCAAGAGCGACAAAATTGGTGCTAAAATCAGAGATGCCCAAATGCAAAAGGTTCCTTTTATGCTGGTCCTTGGTGACCGCGAGAAGGAAGATGGTTCGATAAGTGTCCGCGAACGGAAAGCAGGAGACCTTGGAGCCATGAAATTGGAAGATTTTATTGCCATCGCAGAGCGCCTTAAGAAGACGCGGGCGATTTCATACTCGAACGAATAAGAATAACGAAGGTTCGAAAAGGGCAAGATCATTAACTAAGAACACAGGAGGTGTGAAATAGCTAGAAGATTTAGAGGGAATCGGAACCGAAGGTTTCGCGGCCCGAAACATCGTACAAACGAACGTATACGAATTCCCGCCGTGCGAGTCATTGATCCAAATGGCGAGCAGTTGGGAGTAATGGATACGCGCGATGCAGTTAGAAAAGCACGCGATATGGGACTTGACCTCGTTGAAATCGCACCGCGCGCAAGACCGCCGGTCTGCAAGATTATCGACTACGGAAAGTTTCTTTACGAGGAAAAGAAGAAAAAACAGGAGTCCAAGAAAAAACAGACAACTGTGACCGTAAAGGAAATCAAGTTTAGGCCCTCGACTGATGAGCATGATTACAGCTACCGGGCCAAAAGAGCCCTGGGCTGGATCGAAGACGGGGACAAGGTAAGGGCAACAATCGCCTTTCGCGGCCGTGAGATGGCTCACCGCGATTTGGGTCGCAAGATCCTTGAAAGGCTTGCCAAAGAATTGGAAGAAGTAGCGGAGATCGAAGTAGCGCCCAAGATGGAAGGCTATCAGATGTTTACGATATTTACTCCGAGGAAAACTACGAAATAAAGAAGTGGCTGCCCTTTGGCGGTTACACGAGGAATAGAAGAAATGCCGAAATTAAAGACACATAAGGGTGCCGCGAAGAGATTCCGTAAAACAGCTACGGGCAAGTTCAAGCGTGGCAAGTCGCACGCGCGTCACATTCTTACGAAAAAGACGACGAAGCGTAAGCGCAACCTGGATATCGATACATATGTATCAAAGGCCGACCAGAAACTTGTGGAAGAAATGCTTCCCTACGGCCGAAAGTAGAATTTTTTAGAATTTTGATTGCTTCGCACGCGTGTAACTGACGGCGTCGGGGTTGAAATCATTGAAAGTCGGAGTGTGGAATTATGCCGAGAGCAAAACGCGGTAACAAGAGAACAGAAAAGAGAAGAAAGATACTTTCGCGGGCAAAAGGTTACCGCGGTACGAAGTCGAAGCTGTACAGGTCAGCTAAAGAATCGGTCGAGAAAGGGCTGCAATACGCCTATATTGGACGAAAACGCAAAAAACGAGATTTCAGACGCATCTGGATCGTACGAATCAATGCGGCGGCCAGGCAGCATGGGATGAGCTATTCACAGTTTATGCACGGGATGAAACTTGCCGAGATCGATCTCGACAGGAAGATCCTTGCTGATCTTGCCGTGAAGCAGCCTGAAGCGTTTGAGACAATTGCCGGAAAAGCCAAAGAAGCGTTGGAAAGTAAATAGCCTGAACGTTGAAATCAGAGGTGACGGCTTTGGAACTCGAACCGGAGCCGTCATTAATTTTGACTCGAGATCAAGCAGATGTCCGAAGAGAAAGACCAATTGGATTCGATAAAGGAATCGTTCGAAAGTGAATTTGACCGGTTTTCGGGCCTTTTGAAAGATGGTTTCAAAGGAATGAAACTCACTGCGGCCGAAAAGCTTTCGAAGGAGCTTTCCGATTTCCGTGTGAAGCATACCGGTAAGAAGAGCCCGATTTCAGGTGCCATGAAACTGATCGGGAAGGTAGCGCCGGAAAAACGTGCTGATTTCGGTAAATCAGTTCAGGGAATCCGTTCGAAGATCGAGGGAAGAATTGACGAAGCTGAGTCTTCATTAAACAGATATATAGAAAGTTCTAAGACGGAAAGCGAGCGAATTGACGTTACTCTTCCCGGACGAAGACACCAAAAAGGTCATCTTCATCCAATGACGATCTTGCGACAGAAGATTGAAGATATTTTTGTTTCTATGGGATACGCGATCGAGGATGACCGCGAAATCGAAACGGATTATTACAATTTTGATGCGCTGAATATTCCGAAAGATCATCCTGCGAGGGATTCTAAAGACACATTTTATACGACGGATGGCCTCGCCCTCAGATCACAAACTTCTACGGTTCAGATCAGGGCTATGGAACGCCGCGGCGCTCCGATCAGGATTATTGCTCCGGGCAGGGTCTACCGGCGGGATACTCCGGATCAGACTCACACTCCTATGTTCCATCAAATAGAGGGTTTATGCGTCGACAAGGACATCACGATGGCGCATTTGAAAGGTACCGTGTCGGAATGGCTGCGAAGAATGTACGGCCGAGAGACAAAGACTCGATTTCGCCCCAGTTATTTCCCGTTTACTGAGCCCAGCGCGGAATTTGATTTCTCATGCTTCAAATGTTCCGGAACAGGAGAATTCGAGGGAGATAAATGCGGAACCTGCAGGGGTTCCGGCTGGATTGAACTGGGTGGCTGCGGAATGGTCCACCCCAATGTGCTCGAAGGCTGCGGAATCGATCACAAGGTTTACTCAGGATTCGCATTCGGATTTGGCCTCGAACGCATGTGCGCCCTAATGTACAACCTCGATGACATTAGACTTATGTTTGAGAACGATGTCAGGTTCCTTCGTCAGTTCTATTAAGCCCCTTGGGTATTTAACGGCGCGAAATCTCTCACGATTCGGATCAATGAATTACTTGCACAATTAACAACGGTGTTTTACACTGTTTAAGGATGAATTGTGCCTTGATCGCACGCATTTTCCCTCCTAAATGCCGGCCTCATAACATCCGGCGAAATCACTAATTCTACTCCCGGTCCACTAGGCAGTGATTTGCTGATCCGTGCCTCTGGACTTCCCTACGATTGCTTAGAAGATTCTTCAACTCAAACCTCGCCATCCAGCTGCTTGGAGCCTTTGTTCTTTTTGCGGGTGTTTTTGCGCTGCTCGGTTTCGGGTATCTAGTCGGCTTGAACGCGGCCTCGATTACAGCTTTTGAAACGGGCGAACTCGTAACCGAAATCAACGAGGGAGGGTCACTTGGTTCGGTATCGAACGCAACAGGTTTATCGAGCGGAACGCGCATTATCCTCTTCATCTCTGCCGTCGTATCATTGCTCTTGAGCTGGACGATCATACTCCTGTTTAAGTCGATAAGAAGCCAGCGAACCATAGAAAGAACAAACAAAGCACTCAAGAAGGAAATCGAAAAAAGTGAGAAGGCGAACGACTCCTTAAAAGCGATCCACGAAAAGCTGGCCGAAACTAATGGACAGTTGGGCGGTCTGCTCGAAGGCACCTCTGATCTGATCGCGGCAATCGACTGCAATTATGGATTGATTTCATTCAACGAATCTTACGAAAAAGAAATAGAGAGCCTCTTTGGAATCCAAATCAGATATGGCTCAAACGCATTGGAAGCGCAGTCTGAATTCCCGGAAATGATGGCCCGCTCAAAAGAGCTCTGGGACCGGGCGCTTACAGGTGAGCGATTCACGGCTGAACAAGTTTTCGAGGGCGTTTCCGGCGACGCTGTTCACTTTGAACTCTCATACAATCCGATCAAGGACGAAGAAGGCAATGTGATCGGCGCCTGCCAGATAACCCGTGATTCGACCGACCGCATTCTGACTGCCGAAAAACTGAAGCAGGAAAGGGATTTTGTATCGGCAGCGTTTGATGTGAGCTCTTCACTTGTAATTGTCCTTGACCGCGAAGGGCGCATTGTCAGGTTCAACAGGGCGGCTGAAAAACTCTCGGGCTTTCGGGTCGAAGAGATCAAGGGACGAGTTTTCTGGAATGTGCTTCTTCCTGCCGAAGACATCAAAGAGGTCAAATCGAATTTCAGAAAAATCGGAACGGATCAGGAAACTGATGAAGAATGGGTTAACAACTGGATAACCAAAGATGAAAGGTTGAAACTCATCTCGTGGAAAACCTCATGCATCAAAGATGAGAACGGTGCTGTTGAGTTTATCGTTGCGACCGGAATCGACATCACGGAAAAACACGAATTTGAAACGGCAAGAAACCGCATGCTCGCGATTCTTGAGAACTCGGACGATTTCATTAGCATCGCCGACCTGCAGGGACAAATCGTTTATTTGAACAAAGCCGGGAGGCTGGTTCTCGGCCTGAGCCCCGATTCAGACGTATCCCAACTGAGACTGCAGAGCTGTCATCCTGAATGGGCCCGCGAACTGATTCAGACTGAAGGAATTCCGAATGCTGTTAAATACGGCTCCTGGTTAGGTAATACCGCTTTGCGGACCGTCGACAAAGTTGAGATCCCTACATCGCAGATGATTCTTTCGCACAAGAACGCGGAAGGTAAGCTTGAGTTCATTTCGACCGTCGCTCGAAACCGAACGAGTGAAAAACTCCTTGAGGAAGAACTGGCGGACGCAAGAGATGCGGCGATAAACGCCACGAAGCTCAAATCTGAGTTTCTGGCGAACATGTCCCACGAGATCCGAACTCCCATGAATGGGATCATCGGTATTTCGGAATTGCTTTCCGGGACTGAACTCGACGATGAGCAGCAAGATTACGTCACATCCATAGCGAAAAGCGGTGAAGCACTCTTGACGATCGTGAACGATATTCTCGACTTTTCCAAGATCGAGGCAGGAAAACTCGAGTTTGACAACAAGCCTTTCGACCTGCGGGAAACTGCGGAATCAGTTCTGGATCTTTTTGCACATCAGGCATTCCAGAAGAATATAGAGCTTTCCCTCCTGATCCGAAAGGATGCTCCTGCGGAAATCCAGGGTGACACAGGAAGACTCCGGCAGGTGTTAACAAACCTGGTCGGTAATGCGGTTAAGTTTACTCGAAACGGTGAGGTTTCGGCTCGGATCTCGGTCGAGAATCAGAAGCTCCGTTTCTCGGTCCGAGATACCGGCATTGGCATTCCCGAAGAGGATCAATCAATACTGTTTACCGCTTTCGGGCAGACACACTCTTCAATAGCGGGCAAATTTGGTGGTACCGGTCTGGGGCTCGCGATCTGCAAGCAACTCGTAACATTAATGGGAGGTGAGATCGGCTTCGAAAGCGTGGAGGGTGAGGGCTCTAACTTCTTTTTCACAATTCCATTTTCTACCACCGGCTTGAAGCCCGGATCGGTCTATGAAGATTTACGCGGAAAAGCACCTGAGAGAATTCTCGTCGTGGAAAACAACCCGACCATATCTGCGATGCTTGTTTATCAACTCAAAGCAATGGGATTAAGCGGAGAGCAGGCCTCCTCAACATCATCGGCACTCTCGATGCTTTCGGGCGCTGCCGAACTAAACGAGCCATTTGACGCCGCGATCATAAAGAATGATCTTCCGAGAAAGGATGGAATATCCCTGGCGGACGAAATCAAGCAGGACCCAAGGCTCCGAAGCACCGAAACAATCCTTTTGCTGAAAGCAGACGATAGAACAGGCTATGAAGCCGGAAAAACAGCGGGAATTGAGCGGTTCATCTTTAAGCCCATCAAGGCGTCTTATGTGGCCAAGGCAATTACAAAAGATAAACCAGGGCAAAAGAAGCGTGAAAAGTCCGAACCCGTTTTCGCTCAGGTAGCGCCATTAATCAAACAAAAGAGCGGAATAGCAGACTCTCCCACCATGAACAATTCAACCCCCCGCATCCTCATTGCGGAAGACAACCTCGTAAACCAAAAGGTCATACTGAACCAGGTCACCCGACTGGGATACTCCGTAGAGCTTGTTGAAAATGGCCAGGAAGTCCTCGATGCACTCGCGGTCAAGGACTATTCTCTTGTTTTGATGGACTGCCAGATGCCCGTGATGGATGGTTTCGAAGCGACGACAAAGATCAGAACCGGCGAAAACGAAGGCAAAACGCGAATTCCGATTGTGGCCGTCACAGCCCATGCGATTTCAGGAGACAGGGAGCGATGCCTGAATCATGGAATGGACGACTACATTAGCAAACCGACCGATCAACGGACGCTTCAGGAAGTGATCTCGAAGTGGATTGGTTATGCTCCGGTTCAACTTCCCACAAAGACCGAAAAAGCCCCTCCCGAAGAAAAGCCCAGAACATTCAAAGGATCTGTCTCGGAAGAAGACAAAATCAGAGCACGTCTTGAGGAACTGAGCGATGTCTGCGGTGCAGAGGTTGTCGATGAATGCATCGACCTCTTTGTAGAAGACACAGCGACCGCAGTCGAGAGCCTTGAGAAGCTCTGGTCTCAAGAAGACACCGAAGGACTCGAACGAGAGGCTCACAAATTAAAAGGCAGCGCAGCAAATATGGGTGCGACAAGGCTCCCCAAGATTTGTCAGGCCATCATGCGATTCGCCGAAAACGAGTCCTACGAAAAAATTAATCCTCTGATAAAACAGGTCAAAAATGAGATCCGTTTCCTGATGCCCGTCTATTCAGAAATCCGCGCCAATTCGAACGACGTAGTAACGGAATCTGAACTGGTCTCGCAGTAACTACAATTTACGGCCCTTTAGAATTTACAAAAGCACTGAACTGATTTATTTTTATCAGGTTGCCCAAACGCCCTGCGGTTATCCCATCGGCGCCGGCAGCAGATAAACTGGAGAATCGGATTTCATTATGCTTATCAGTTACAAATGGTTGAACGAACTCGTCTCGACGGGACTCGACGCCGAAGAACTTTCCGAAAAACTCACGTTGATCGGCCTCGAAATTGACGGAATCCATGCCAAAGACGACGACACGATTTTCGATATTGAGGTGACATCAAACCGGGGCGACTGCCTTTCGCATCTGGGAGTAGCACGGGAGCTTTCGGCGGCACTTGCGAAACCCATTAATATTCCGGAAATTCCTTCCGATTCACCGTCTGAGACTTCACGTGTTGTTATCGAAGACCCTAAAGACTGCTACCGGTTTACAGCGCGAATCATCGAGGGTGTAAAAGTAGGCCCATCGCCCGATTGGCTGGTCCGAAAACTGGACGCGGTCGGAGAGCGATCGATCAACAACATCGCCGATATCACCAATTATGTAATGCACGAGCTCGGCCAGCCGATGCACGCATTCGATCTAGATAAGTTAAAAGAGCAGCGTATAGTTGTCAGAAAGGCAAGAAAAGGCGAGTCGATCAAAACACTTGATGAAGAAGATCGAAAACTGGATGTTTCGGTTCTCGCAATCTGCGACGCTGAATCTCCTGTTGCCGTCGCGGGCGTTATGGGCGGTCTGGACTCAGGTGTAACCGAAGAAACAAAAAATGTCCTGCTGGAAGTCGCTTGCTTCGACCGGGATTCTATCCGCTCAACTTCTTCCCGGCTTAACCTTTCTACAGAAGCGAGCTACCGGTTTGAACGCGGTGTTGATATCGAAGGCGTTGTAAGGGCCTCAAACCGGGCGGCCTCGTTGATAGCGGAATTAACAAACGGTACGCTCACGGAGTTTTCTGATGTCTATCCCAAGCGGCACAAGCCGGTTTCGATTTCTGCCCCGGATCTGGCGGCGGAGTTTGAGCGACTCAGCGGAATCGCTCTTTCAATTGAGAAAATCGACGGATCTTTAGAAGGACTCGGTATACACAAGGACTCTGATGGGGCCTACAGGATTCCTTCATGGCGACATGATATGTCAATTCCGGAAGACCTCGTTGAAGAGGCTGCAAGAATGCACGGGTACGAAAAGATTGGCGAAGAACTTCCGAGGGCTTCAAGCGCAGGGGAATACCACAGCCTTGAACCAAGAAAGCGAAGGTTGCGAGAGGTCTTGGCATCGAACGGGTTCGATGAGGCCATGTCGTACAGTTTTGTTGATGCGCAGAAGGCCGGGGCATTCGCAAAAGTAAAGGCCATGGGCGCTGAAAACGAACGGGAAGTGCGCATAAAGGATCCGATCATTGAAGGCGCTGATTTGATGCGTCCTTCGCTAGTTTCGGGCCTGATAGACGCTGTCCAAACAAATTTCAATCATAAAGCCCTCGATCTGTCGCTTTTCGAAATCGGAAAGGCGTTTGCAACAGACGACGCCGGCGCTCCACCGCTCGAACGCGAGCTGCTTGGTTTTGTGATTACCGGCCGGGAGGCTCATGCGAATACGGCACTACGCGGTCGTGAGATGGACTTTTTTGACCTGAAAGGAGCAATTGAAACGGCCGGTGATTCTCTTGGCACCCCTGCGCTCGTGTTTAGAGCGGCTGAGATCGAACATCTTCAGAAGGGGCAGTCGGCAGAGATCTTGCTTAATGGACAACCGGTAGGAAGTGCCGGCAAGCTTTCGGCGGAGATAGCAAATACCTATAAGTTCAAGCAGCCGGTCTACATCGCTGAGTTGGATTTGACCGCGATACTGGAAACCGATGAGACAGCGGCCACATATAGTCCTCTCGATGTGTTCCCTTCGATCACAAGAGATATATCCCTTGTCGTAAGTGATGAGGTTAGTCTTGATCAAATCCTGCGCACCGTTTCTGGAGGTGGATTCAAGAATCTCGATTCAGTCTCTTATGTCGATACCTATTCCGGTAAAGGAATGGAGTCGGGAGAGAGGTCGATAACGATAAGAATTGAGTACCGCTCAGGCGCACGCACCCTTACAGATGACGAGGTCGACATGGCACATGAAGATGTGCGAAACACCCTCAAATCAAAGCTGAATGCTGCATTGCGTTAAGGCGAAACTCGAATCGTTTTGAAGTTCGGGACAAAGAAACTATAATCTTCCAATAATCAACCCAAAATTTTTGTCGGTTAGGTGGAGAAACAGATGAACGGTTTGGCAGGAATGGATAAGTTTTCGCATCTCGAGGACAAGATCTACTTAACGATTGAATTCGCAAAGAAGATGCGCGAGGAAAAAGAAAAACTCGAAAGCGAGATGGTTTCTGTACGCCGCGAAACCGCTGATCTGTCGAATGAAAATGAACGCCTTGAAGGTAAGATCGAAGAGCTTATGAGTGAGCGCGATGCGATCCAACTAAAGATCGAGGCAATGCTGGATGCGATAACTGTAATAGAACCAGAGGTTTCAGAGGTTCTGCGCGGAGGTCAATAAATGGTGGTCGGAAAAGAAAAGGCAGACGATGCTTCCCAGTCAATTCGGGTTGAAATCTACAATCAGACGTACAACATAAGGTCAGACGGGGATAACGATTACATCCTAAACCTAGCCGAATTTGTAGATGGCAAGATGCGCGAGATATCTTCCGGTACTTTGACGGTCGATTCGCTGAAAGTTGCGATATTGGCCGCACTTCACATCGCCGACGAATACCAAAGACTCAAGACTGAGCTTGAAAAGAATGACGCACTTTTGGCATCCCGAAGTGCCGAGTGCGCAGAAATGCTGGACCGTTTTATGAAGCAAAAAGAAAACGCTCCACAGGAGTTTGAAACCGAGCAATAAAAACTTTCAAATGGATTCAAATCCGCTCATCGGAGCTTCCGATTGGCGGGTTTATTTGTTTCTTGGGCGACCTGCCATATGCTACACTCTTAAGTGGCGACGAGCTTCTGAGAAGTTTGTGATAAGGCAATATACATATTGAGCCAACACTTGAATGTACGGGAGGCCAACGCTGCTGTTCGGTGCAATCTTTCGAGGTTAAAGAATGCCATAGAGCGCAGCTCCGATGCCTTCGGGCAAAAGGCCACCCACCTGTAAAAACAGGTTCAATTCACTTGTTCTTACACGACCAATCGGTTTCATCGCCTTTTTTTCTAATGACCGGCCTGATTGTTATGCAGCCGCTCATTAGTTTTTTTTTGTTATGAAAATGTTGATTATCGGCGACGTTGTCGCGAGGTCGGGCCGCAGGGCTGTCCTAAACAATATTGGCGGCCTGCGAGACGAGTTTGGCGCCGAAATCGTGGTTATGAACGCTGAGAATGCGGCTGGAGGGTTTTCGATCACTCCGGAATTGGCGCTGGAGCTGTTTGACTCGGGGATCGATCTGATGACCTCAGGTAACCACATTTTCGACAAGCAGGAAGTGATCCCGTTCATTAAGAAAGACGAGCGCTTGCTGCGACCTGCAAATTACCCTGAAAACACGCCGGGTAACGGCTTGTTTGTCGGAGGGGTGAATGGCCACAAAATCGCGGTCTTGAATCTGCTTGGGCGTGTATTCATGGCTCCGAATGTCGACGATCCGTTTAAGAAAGCCGATGAAATGATCTCCTCAATTCCTGATGATGTAGTAATCAGGTTGGTGGATATGCATTGCGAGGCCACCTCAGAAAAGTACGCGATGGGCTGGTTTCTTGACGGCAGGGTTTCGGTTGTTGTCGGCACACACACCCATGTTCAAACTGCGGACGAGAGAATACTTGAAAAAGGAACCGCTTACATTACCGACCTTGGAATGACGGGCAGCTATGCAGGTGTAATTGGTATGAAACGGGAGGATGTAATCGAGCGGTTTACAAAATTTCCGACCAAGCGTGCGGCACATTCGAAAGGCAATATCTGGATCTGTTTTGTGGTTGTAGATATCGACGAAGAAACAGGTCGTGCGAATTCAATTACGCGTTTTCGCAAAGAGATTGCTTGAGTTAATCAGAGTCGAGAATATCCGCCGTCTCCCTTTCAATTTCCCTTTTTATCTCCTCTTCCATCTTGGCGGCTTCGAGAGCGAGCGGCAATTGTTCAGATCGGGCAGAGAGCTTCTTTAACGCCAGTTCTGTACCCGCGAGTTCTGAACCCCGACGCGAAGCGGCTTCGATCATCTGCAATCTCGACTCGGCCTCAATCAGCATTTCTCTCGCCTCGGCCTTGATCTTTTGAAGGTTCTCAATATCGCGTTCGATTTCTTCCTTAAACTCTTCTAAACGCTCACTTTTTAGGTATTTAAGCTTGTTTCTCCGACGTTTCGCGAGAACTAGTTCATGGGTCGTTGACTTTATAATCCTGGTGGCAGTGAGTCGTGATGCGAGGGTTTCCCTGTATGCGTCGCCAAGCATTAGGTTTTTTGAATCGATTTCTTTAAGAGCCCGCTTCTCCTCGCTTTTTAATTCATTCCAAAACCAGGTAACTTCTTCGGCACGAATGCCATCGACCGCTACCCTTTCCCGCACTCTTCCAAGCCATCTTGACCGATACAGGAACGTCGCGGCTGAACCGACACCACCAACCAAGAGACCGGCTACAAGGCCAATCAGCGTAAGAATTAGAAACATCCCCGCGATTGGGGTAGTTACGGAAAGCAAGAATGGAACAAAGAAAATGAGGCCGCCAATGGCAGTGCCCGCAAGGGGCGCTGAAACGCCTCCCAGTTTTAACAACTTGTCTTTTCTTACGTCCGCTTTCGTAATCTCGTAGCGGGTTAGTTCCTCGCTCATGTTCGAAAATACTCTACAGATTCTACAACCTTTATTCAAACTGGAAGCATCTGACTCTGAGAGCAAATGTATTTAGTGCTATTATCAACCTTTTAGACGTGATTACACTGGTAGATCCTATGCTGCTTAGAAGCTTCCGAAAAACCGTACTAGCGGTTGGAACAATGCTGTTTATCTGTTCCGCGTCCATTTTGAATGCCCAGTCGCCTGATCGTCCCCTTCAGGACGAACAGGTTCGCCTTATGACCATTCCGATATCGATATTCACCGAAAAAGAGGTCAAGAAAGGTGAGATCGAAGAATTTGTTCAGGCTGGTCGGCTGTCCGTCGAGGAAGACAAGGATGAGCAGGAGATTCTCTCGATCCGGAGTGTCAGCAATCAACCGATGGCTATTGCGATACTTCTGCAGGATGACCTGACTTCGAACATAAACCTGCAACTAGACGGCATCAAGAAATTTATTCGGAGACTGCCAGAGAATTCGAGGGTCATGGTTGCTTACCTGAGGGGAGGATCGCTGCAGGTACGCCAGTCGTTTACAAGAGACCTGGACGCCGCAGCCAAGTCTATACGGGTAATACCGGGTACCGCAGCGGTTGCGCCGCGAAGTCCATTTGAAAGCGCGCGAAACGCGTTCAAACGCTTTGACGGGCTTCCGAATGGGAGAAGGGCGGTTTTGTTTGTTTCGGATGGTCTTGATGTCTCGCAGGGCCTCCAGAGCTCGACACCGGGCCTTAACAACGAACTCGACCGGGCGATCCGCTCTGCGCAAAGGCGTGGAGTCGCGGTTTACTCATTTTATTCGCCGGCCACATACACACGGAACGGCAGCTCCCGTTTGATATTAAACGGACAGAGTTCACTCCAGAAGTTTTCTGATGAAACCGGTGGAAGGGCCTTCTTTTCAGGTACCGGCGCGCCCGTTTCGTTCAGGCCTTTCTTTCAGAACCTTGATCGCACCTTAAACAGGCAATTTGCACTCACATACCTGTCCACCCATATGGATAGCGGTTTTTACAAAGTTAAGGTGGAGAGTTCGAACCCCGAAATACGAATTGATCATCCCCGTGGTTATTATTACCGGAAGATCAAGAAACGCTGATCAGTTTACCCTGAAATTGCATACAGGGCAGACGATAACGTCTTCTTTCATCAGGAAGCCAATCCAGAAAAGCGGAAAGAAGAATACCAGAAGCACAGCAAACACGATCCAGCCGGCCGACGAGATCTTTCTCGTTTGATGCGGGACCGCATTTGATGAGCAACGCGGACAGCGATAGCCGTGCGTAATTTCATGGCTCGTGTTGCCGACAAGCGGCCGAGTCAGCTGCGCATCACCGGACTGCGGCACGACCGGCAGGTTCTCTATCTGGCGCGTCTGCCGTGCGGATCCCTTATTGACCTTTAACTCGTCGGTTTTCCATGAATAAGGACGAGGAGCCCGGCGAACCTCAGGTTGTCTTTGACGCTGCTGCTGTTGAGGCCTTGGTGGCGGTGTCTGTCGCACATTAGCTGGTGGTGCCTGACCAAACTTCACCCCGCAATATCGACAGAAATTGCTTTCGGGAGCGTTCGATTGTCCACAGTTACCGCAGTTGATCATAGGGGTCTCTTACATAATAAATACGCCGAAAAAGTGATAAGAGTTCGGTATATCAGTTGTCAAAACCTTACTCTATCACCGGATTCAATAGCGCGATAAACGGATTCTACAAGTTCGACCGACTTAAAGCCGTCCGTTGCCGTTACAGGAGGATCGGTTCCATTCAGAATTGAATCGATAAACGCTTTATCCTCTTGCACATATCCCCAACGCTCTTCTTTTTCAAACATATGGAACGAATGTGTTTCGAAGTTCGGATCGTGTCCCTTTGAGTCGAGCAGCCGTTCCATTTCCTCAGTAAGAATAGTCCGGTGATGGCAAAACACCTCGATCCTCTCAAACGGAAAAAGCCAACTGGCGTCAGATGAAGAAGCGAATGTGCAGTGGAATCCGTTCTTGAATCGGAAAATTATCGAAAACTCATCGGGTTCCGGGTATTCGTGGGTCGAACCATACGCCACTAGCTCATCAATCTCGCCGAACTGAAACCGCATCATATCAAACAAGTGGATTGTAGTTTCGTAGAGAAACCCGCCGGTAACATTAACGTCACCGGTCCACGCCGGATTAAGCAGCTCCCCGCGATTCATCTTGATATGGGCGGAATGCGGACTATCACCTGCTACTAACTCTTGTAGGGTCTCGTAAACGGGGGCAAACCGGCGGTTGTGTCCCACTTGAAAAATCCTTCCCGATGCATCTGCTGCGGATCGAAGCTTTTCCGCGTCCCCGATACCGATCGCAAACGGTTTTTCACAAAAAACATGCTTTTCGTGATCGAGGGCATCGAGCGCGATCTCAACATGGGTCTTGTTCGGGGTACACACCAATACCGCGTCGGAATGTTCGAAAAGCTCTTCTCTTGAAGTGCAAACCTTTCCGCCCACAGAACTTGCCGCTTTCTCAGCTTTTTCGGGAACGATGTCGAAGAGCGCTGATACCTCGGCGTCAGAATTGGCCGAGTGGATTCGTGCGTGAACGTTTCCTATATAGCCGGTCCCAATAATTCCAATCTTGATTCTTCTCATAGACTATGCGCCCGCTGCCTGGTTCTCGAGTCCAAGTGATTCGATCGTTGTCGCCCGGGCCTTCATTGCCACCTCGAATGGGTCGTGTCCCCAGTACTCGGGTCGAAAGATCTCAATTGAAACCATTCGGTCATAACCAATCGAGTCGAATTCCCTCTTAATTTCCGCAAGAGGCAGGATTCCGAGTCCCGGGTAAAGCCGTTCCGCGTCGGTCAATTCTTCTTTGGGTAGGTCCTCAGCATCATTTATATGGAAAATGAACAACTTTGCAGGATCGAGTGCGCGGATTTCCTCAAACTTCGAGCCCCCGGCGTAGAAGTGAAATGAATCGAGAACGAGGCCGATTTCCGGCCGTGCACACCTTTCGACGATCTCGGCACAATGTCCGAGCGTCTGAACAGAGCAATCCGTTTGACCCAGGAACTCAAACGCGAGTGAAACGCCGTATTCCGACGAGATATCCGCCAGTTCGTTCAAAACCCTCACAGATTCTGCGGTAATCGACTGGCGGTCGCCATCGGCCGGCAGTTTGCCCGGAACGACGACGACATAGGGACACCCTATTTCTCCGGCAATCCTGGAGAGTTCCCTGCACTCCGCCTTTATGCCCTCATACTCCTCCGGCGTGCGGTAGGTGATGTGTTCAATCGAATTAATGCTGTACGGCTCTAGTCCGCTCTCCTTGAGCAGTCCGGCGAGGTCGGAGACTGTCTTTTCCTTTAGAAACCTTCTGAGCTTTGCCGCCCAAATCTCGATTAGATCGTAACCTGCGGCAGCAGCGGCCTTAATATCGGTTTCGAGGTCGGCATGCATCGTTGTTGCTCCATTGAGCGCAATTTTCATAGTAAACTCCGTATCGTTGAGAAATCGACTCGATATTAACACGCGGCCCTATGCTACCTAAACCGTTCGAAGTGCCTTTTGAAGTCCTCGCCCCCCGGGTTTGTCGATGCGCAAATTTCCTGCAACTGCACGACATGATTTCCCGTCTAATTATCTGCTAGAATGCTGTCTCAGGCCCCTTGACCGGCAACACAATATGTACAAATTATTACTCGCATTTATTATCGCCACTTTCGCTGTGTCAACCTCAGTTGCGCAGACCTATAACGATCGGACGTTGGCTTCGGTGATGAGCAAAGACAAGTTGAGCCGCGATTCTTCCGGCAAGCTCATTGCTCTTCCTGTTAAGGAGCATATGTTCCGCGCAGACGTATACATGTCGAACCGCCAGTTTTCGACCGCTCGCGAGCATTGGCAAAATGTTCTCGCCCTGCACCCTACTTCGGAATCGGTACCGAAGGCTCTTTTTGGTATGGGACGTTCGAATATGTGGGAACGAAACTATGAAGTCGCGATCAGCTGGTTTCAAAGGCTTGTAAAGGAACATCCCTATACGCTGGATGGGCAGGAGGGCCTCGCTTATATGGGCGCCTGTCACGTGCGGCTGGGGCAAAACACAAAAGCGGTAGCCGCGTACGAGAAGTACACTGTCATGTTTCCGTTTGGAAAACGGATCGCTTCGTCTTATCTGAATATCCTCGACGCCTATCGTGAGGATGGGAAGTATGAACTTGCGAATCAATGGGTTGATAAAACAGCAAAACGGTTCGGTAGTCTGCCAACTACCACCAATGCTTATCATGCGCGTCTTCGGATGGAGGTGTACAGGGCGAACTGGCAGTCGGTTGTAAAAACCGCGAACGATCTTTTGCGGATGGACAATTTCAGGGACTCGATGGCTTTCGAATATGAGGTCAGATACCTCAAAGGCTACGCACTTGAGAAACTCGGCAGCAAGACGGCGGCCGGTTACGAGTATGCAAAGATCCCTGCAAACCCGTCGTCATATTTTGGTGGACTTGCCACGGACCGCATGGGTAACCTAGGTGTCAATACGGCTGCCAGGGAAAGGGCAATGAAAACGAAGGCGAGAAGGGTTGCGGGCAACTACCCGGTAAAATACCGCAGGTCGCTGCTGAGACATGCGTCTGCACGCGGCGTTGATCCGAGATTTGTATTGGCAATCATGAAGCAGGAAAGCAGCTTCCGACCGCGGGCGAAATCTCCCGCGGCCGCGAGAGGGCTACTTCAACTGACCTATGACACGGCGCTCAAATATAACCAAAAAGCCGGCTACCCGAGTATTAAGGGAACCGACCTCTATTCTCCTGAAATAAACATCGCCATCGGCACCGAGTATATTGCCGAATTAAAACGAGAATTCGGTGGACTCTACGAAGCGATTGCCGCTTCCTACAACGGCGGCGAGGACAACTCCGCTCGTTGGCTTGCCAGAAGCAAACCCAAAGAGCCGGCGATTTTCGCGTCTGAAGTGGGCTTTTCGGAAACTAAGAGATATGTCTTCAAGGTGATGGGTAACTATAGGGTTTACAGGGAGTTATACAACCCGAACCTGACGCTTCGGTAGATCGGAAAATTAGCCCGCTTACCACTCGTCCACAACCTTTCGCGTCACGTCGTAACCCGATTCTTCGAGGTACTCGAGTATTTCGACACCATGTTCTTCATTTCGCACTTCCAATAGCAGTTCGATCCCGACGCTGCCGAGCGGTGCGAGGTACATCGCCCTTCGGTGATAAACCTCCATCACGCTCGCACCTTTCTTCGCAACCCTGTCCAAGAGCGCCGACAGCTTTCCGGGCCTGTCATCGACAAGCGCCTTGACGATAAGATATCTGCCCTGTCTTACGAGCACATGCTCCAGCACACGGGCAAGCAGGTTCGCATCGATATTCCCGCCGCACAGAACCGCGCAGACGACATCACCCTGAGCGACGTCAATCTTCCCTGCCAGAAGTGCCGCCGCGCCGGCCGCCCCCGCACCTTCAACTACGAGGTGGTTGTTTTGTACGCAATGATAGATACCGGTCGCGATCTCTTCTTCCGTTACCTCGACAACCTCATCGACATTTTCTTCGATTATTTTCAGAGGAATTGAGCCTGGTCTCTTGATAGCAATCCCGTCCGCAATAGTCGGCTTGAACGGCACCTCTACGGGTTCACCGGCATCAATAGAACGGTTGATTACCGCGATATTCGAAGCCTCGACACCGATCACTCTTACATCGGGAACTAGATGTTTGATCGCCAACGCTGTACCCGCGATCACTCCTCCACCACCAATCGGAACTATCACTTTGGTCACATCCGCAAGAAATTCGGCAATCTCCATTCCGATCGTGCCTTGCCCGGCGATAATCTGCTCATCCTCAAAAGCGTGGACATAGGTGAAACCATGTTCCTTTTGAAGCTCCCGGGAATGGTCCACAGCTTCATCAAAACTAGAGCCATGCAGCACCACCCGGGCCCCGAATTCACGTGTCGCGTTTATCTTGGTTAATGGTGCGAATTCAGGGAGTACGATAGTCGATTCGATTCCATTAAGACGTGCCGCAAGCGCAACTCCCTGTGCATGGTTCCCGGCGGAAGCAGCAATGACACCCCGCCTTTTTTCCTCGTCAGACAGCTGGGAAATCTTGTTGTATGCTCCGCGGATCTTGAACGACCCGCTTCTCTGGAGGCACTCAGCCTTGAAGTGAATATCCGCGTCAAGCTTTGCGGACAAACGATTATCAGTGATAATCGGTGTCTTTGCAGCGACCCCCGTAAGCCGCCCGGCCGCGGCTTCAATGTCTTGATATGACAGGCTCATATGAGCGATTATATGTAAACCCCATTGTGATTCGCCAACCGCTTGTTAAGGTTTTGTCTTCGGATGAGATATAATGCTTCTATATATTTAGGTGCGCTTTGGAGGAATTTGTTATGGAGATAGGCCTGTTTTTTGGGATGTTCCTGCTTGGGATCATCGGTATCGCGGCTTTGACCGTTGCCTGGAAGACGATCAAGATCGTCCCCCAGTCGTCGGTGCTGTTAATCGAGAGGCTCGGAAGGTTCAGCCGTGTCGCAAAGAGCGGTCTGAATATGATCGTTCCTTTCTTTGAGGCGCCACGCGGTGTTTTTTGGACAAACAACAGGCCGGGACTGACATACATTGATCTTCGTGAGCAATATATCGATCTGCCGCCCCAGCCCGTGATTACAAGAGACAACGTCACGATCAATGTTGACTCAGTTGTCTATTGGCAGATTACGGATCCGGTCAAGGCGGTCTACGAGGTCAATGACCTTGTGGGTGGTCTGGTGCAGCTGACCATTACGGGAATGCGCGCAGTTATGGGAGAGATGGATCTCGACTCGACGCTGTCTTCGCGAGACCAGATAAACAACAAACTGCAGATCATTCTCGACGAAGCTACCGATAAATGGGGTGTTAAGGTCACGCGTGTCGACGTCAAGAACATCAATCCGCCTGAGGATGTGCGGATCACGATGGAGAAACAGATGACTGCGGAACGCAACCGCCGTGCGCTTGTCCTCCAGGCCGAAGGTGACAAGCAGGCCGCGATCGCAAGGGCCGAAGGTGAGAAACAGTCTGCGATTACGCGGGCGGAAGGTCAGAAGGAGTCTGCGATCCTGGAAGCTGAAGGTGCCGCGCAGGCGAGACTGAAGGCCGCCGAAGCAGAGGCTGCAGCGATCGCTCAGATAAGTACCTCGATAGGCAACCCCGGCAAAACAGCCGATTACCTGATCACTTCGCGCTACGTGGATTCGCTCAGAGATATGACCCGCACCCAAAACTCGAAGGTCATATTTATGCCGACGGAAACTTCCAATGTTCTTTCCAGCGTAGGTGCCATCAAAGAGGTGCTGGCGGCAACGGGTCAGGATGAAGAAGATAATCCCAAGAGACCGCGGGTTCCAAAACTAAGGGAATAATCGGGAACGGAAAAATGCGAAACAAAATTGGATTTCTAACATTAGCCGCTGTTGTTTTGGCCGTAAGCGCCGGAATACTTGCAACCAGTGGTTCCTCGGTTTCAAAGGAGCGCAACGTGTCTTCGTTTTACGAGATCGATGTCATGGATATTGACGGAAACAACGTGAACCTTGGAAAATACAAGGACCATGTCGTCATGTTCGTAAACACCGCGAGCCAATGCGGTTACACTCCCCAATACAAAGGACTGCAGAAGATCTACGACAAATACAAAGATCGCGGATTCGTGATCCTCGGCTTCCCCGCCAATAATTTTGGGGGACAGGAACCGGGTTCCAACAAGGAGATCAAGGAATTCTGTACCCTCCGATACAAAGTGACATTTCCTATGTTCGCAAAGATATCGGTCAAGGGTGAGGACCAGCACCAGCTCTACAAATACCTGACCAGCAAAGATGCGAGCGGGGAGTTTGCCGGTGATGTGACCTGGAATTTCAATAAATTCCTGGCGAGCCATGATGGCGGGATCATCAACCGTTTCTCCTCGAAAGAAACTCCTGAAAGTAAAGAGGTTACGGATGCGATAGAAGCTGCGTTGACCGCTCGCGAGGAGGCGATGGCAAAGTAGTTTCAATTCTGAAGCAATCCTCTGATTCCGATGAAGATAATCAAGATAGTAGGCATTCTGGCCGCATTGACAGCGGTCGTCTTTGGCGCGTTTGCGTTTTGGACCTACCGAAGCGTGTCCGCCCCCGTAGAACACGACAAATCAGAAGTCTACATTACTGTCGCAAAGGGACAATCCCCGTCCCGTATACTTTCTGATCTGGAAGACAAGGGCGTGATTAACAACGCCTTTACAGCATCGATCTATTTGAGATTGTCCGGCCGCTCGGCAAATTTGCAGGCAGGTGAGTACAAATTTAAGAACCCGATCTCTTTGCTTGAAGTGATCGAAGAACTCGAAAATGGAAAAGCCCGTGCCAAGACTCTGACAATCCCGGAAGGATGGACCCGATATGAGATCGCAAAAAGGGTCGCAGCCAATTTCGGTTCCGACCCGCCGATGGATGAAAAGGCCGTTCTTTATCTCATGAGCGACACATCCTTGATAAAAGACATAGATCCTCAAGCGGATAACCTCGAAGGGTATCTTTACCCTACAACCTATGAATTCGGATTAGACGCGACTCCTCAGGATGCGATCAAGCGCATGGTCGAGCAATTTCGAAAGACATGGAAACCCGAATGGTCACAACGTGCCAGGGAAATGGGATTAACGAACCGTCAGGTCGTCACAATCGCAAGCCTCATTGAAAACGAATCTAAATATCAAAAAGAGCGAAGATTGGTATCTTCCGTGATCCACAACCGCTTGAAACGGGGCATGGCGCTTGGAATTGACGCGACCAACGTTTATATCGCCAAGATGCTGGGACGCTGGGACGGCGTTATAAATAAGAGCGATGTGGAAATAAATCATCCATACAACACTCGTAAGATTCAGGGCCTGCCTCCCGGCCCCATCTCTTCCGCAAGCGAGTCATCCCTCGAAGCGGCACTCAATCCGGAACAGACTGAATATCTGTTTTATGTCCTTGATGTAGATAAGAACGACGGCTCACACAGCTTTTTCGCGAGTGCCGCAGCGTTTGAACGTGGAAAAGCAAAATATCAACGCTGGCTCGCCGAACAGCGAAAGAAAAAGTAATGCCTGATATCAAACTGCTGGCTCTGGACCTCGATGGGACCCTGTTGGACGCCAACGGCGAAATTTCCGAAGAAAACAGGACCGCGATCCGGGAAGCAGAGGACACGGGCGTTCTCGTGACGATTGCTACCGGGCGTCGGTTTCGCGACGCACGACCTGTTGCGCTCGACGCCGAACTCAACGCGCCGATGCTCACTCACAACGGCGCCTTGATCAAGGTGGCGGAATCACTTGAAACGGTGGCCTACGAATTGCTGGGTCCTGATGTCATCAAGGAGATACTCAAGATTGGAAAAAAGTACGGGGGCGACGCATTGGTAAGTTCGGATCCCCACGGCAAAGGAACTCTTTTTTACGATTCCATCTCAGGTGATAACGTCCCGCTGCGTAGATACGTCGAGTGGGCAACAAGGCTCCATGGGGACGATGCGGAGGAATCCGTGCATCGGGTTAAGGATCTGTTTGATGTCTATCGGGATCTTGAGGTGATCCATATTTCTTTTTCCGGGAAATGCGACCCAATGGAAAGACTGGCAAAAAGACTCAAGAACGAAATGAATGAGGAGGTGAACCTTTTAGCGACGGTTTATCCGCATCTCGATTTCACACTTCTCGACCTCATACCGCATGAAAGCTCCAAGGCGGAAGGTCTTAAGACCCTGGCTACCATCCACGGGATTTCGGCTTCGGATGTGATGGCTGTCGGAGATAATTTTAACGATCTGGAGATGCTCGAGTATGCGGGCACGCCGGTCGTTATGGGAAACGCAGACAGCAGTTTGCTTAAGAGAAAAGAATTTTATACAACATTAAGAAATGATCAGAGCGGCGTAGCCGCAGCTATTAAGAAACACATATTGGGAGTCGCAAATGTCTAATAAAATTGCAGTTATCGAAACGAATAAAGGTACGATCAAGTTCGAGTTGCTCGAAGAAGACGCACCAAAAACGACCGAAAACTTTCGACTTTTGGCCGAGAAGAATTATTACGACGACGTTATTTTTCACCGCGTCATTACGAACTTCATGATTCAGGGCGGTGATCCGCTCGGAGAAGGATATGGTGGCGAATCGGCCTGGGGCGGTAAGTTTGACGACGAAATAGACAAATCCTCTGCGCTCTACCAGGGCCCCTATGAAAAAGGGACAGTAGCTATGGCAAACGCGGGTCCGAACACGAACGGTTCACAGTTCTTTATCATGCACGGCGACTACCCGCTTCCGCCAAGCTACACGAAGTTTGGACGTGTGATCGAAGGGCAGGATGTAGTAGATGCGATCGCAGTCGTGGAGACAAACGCATCGGACAAGCCGCTTGATCCCGTGGTAATGTCAAGCGTCACGATCGAAGGGTAAACAAGGATCGCCGGCTGCGCCGGGAATCCATTCAAACAACCGGCTTCGGAGCCGGTTTTTCTTTGATGAGAGGAGTAGTTCAAAGAGTATCGCGTGCCAGGGTCACCGTTGATGGTGAGGTTACCGGTGAAATCGGCAAGGGCATCCTCCTCCTTTTGGGCGTAAGCGAAGATGATACTGAGGCAAACGCCGATTATGTATTGAACAAGACGGTAAATCTCCGGATATTTGAAGATAACGAAGGGCGTATGAACAGGGCCCTGACTGATATTGCCGGTGACCTGTTGGTCGTCTCGCAATTCACCCTCTACGGTGACGTGAGAAAAGGTCTTAGGCCATCGTTTGTACGTGCCGCATCACCGGATACAGCAAATGCACTTTATGAATACTTCGTCGAAAAGGCGAAAACCGTTGTAGACAAGGTTGAAACGGGAAGATTTGGTGCCATGATGGATGTTGAGTTAGTAAACGACGGGCCCGTTACAATTCTTATTGATAGCGAAAAGGGGTTTTAGAAAATATGAAGAAACTTGGATTTCTCCTGGCGTTGATTTGTATTGCCATAACTGCATGCGAAACGGGTACGGGGACAAATACCGCTGAGCCGACAGTGAAAAAGGGTATTAAACCCGTAGCTGATGATGAAATCGCGGTAATCGAGATGGAAGACGCGTCGGCATATGGGACGATAACAATCGAGCTCTATTCAAACATAGCACCGAAGATGGTTGCCAGATTCAAGGAACTCGCGAAGGAAGGAGTTTATAACGGAGTAACGTTTCACCGTGTCAGCGCGGATGTCATTCAGTCAGGCGATCCCAATTCAAAAGATGACGATCCTACGAATGACGGTAAGGGCTCTTCGGACAAACCCAACGTTGAGGCGGAATTCAGCGATATCGAATTTGATGCCGGCATCGTTGGCGCCGCACGAGGACCCGATTTCAACTCTGCCAACTCCCAGTTTTTTATTATGAAGAAGCGGCAGCCAAATTTTAACAACCGATACACCGTGTTTGGGAAAGTTATCGATGGCATGAATAACGTGACAACGATCGGAGGGGCACCGGTCCAGGGTGAGAAACCAATGTCCAAGATCGTGATCAAGAAGATTACGATTAGGCCCAAGAGCTGATTGTTATGACGATCACCAGCCGTTCCAATCAACATTTGAAATTTGCGAGAATGGTCCGCGACGGCAAGGTCGCGGACAAATTTTTTGTTGAAGGGGTCCGTTTAGTTTCTGAACTGATTGGTTCTAATATTTCCGTTGATTTCCTATTTCTCAGCGAATCTACATTAAGTCGCGCCCACAACCCGATCGAATTGCTAAAAAAAAGAAGCGAACGCGTTTTCACTGTTTCAGATTCCGTCTTTCCTACGATCTCCGATACAAAGAATCCACAGGGCGTAGCGGCCATATGCGCGAGACCAAAGAATGGAAAAGAAGAAATTCAGGAAAGGATAGGCGGATCACCCGTCCCAAGAGTTGCTGTTCTCCACGGGATCTCAAACCCGGGTAACCTGGGAGCGGTACTTCGATCGGCCGAGGCCTTTGGTATTGACGGCGTTATCGTAACCGACAAGTCCACCTCGCCTTTTGGGACAACGGCAGTAAGGGGTTCTATGGGAGCGATCTTCCGAATGCCGGTCTGGAGCGGTGAGGGTTTCACCTCTATTGTTGAATGGAGCAAGGAGCTGGGTCTTGTATCTGTTTGTGCCGAACCGCAAGCCGGCACCGAACTGAGCTCTATAGACTGGAAGCGCGGTATGCTAATCGTTTTTGGCTCCGAGGCCCATGGCCTCATGCCATCAGAAACGTCGATGATAAGTGAATCATTTAAAATAAGAATGGCTCCCGAGGTCGAGAGCCTGAATCTTGCGGTTGCAGTCGGAATTGTTTTTTACGAATCTTGCAGAACTGTTAGCTAGCCCTTAGGCTCTTCAGAATCAGCGTCATCGCTTTTTTCGCCATTGGAGGATTCAAATGTTTTTTGCGCGTCTTCACTGCTAACAATTGTCATTCCAGTTGAGATGTCATTCTTGAGAACCGCTCTATTCGAAACATCTTCAGCATCAAGCTTTTCGAGAGCTTTTTCAAAGGAGGTTTTGGCAGCACCGTAATTTCCCTGGATCAAATAGGCCCGGCCGACAAGGTAGTTCTCCCCGGCAGTCTTCAGTTCTGCCGTCGAATGGGCTGCAATGTACGTCGCCGGATCTGCGTCTACAATCCTTCGTTGCTGCTCATAGGTCAGCAAAGCCTGATTCGCTGCCTGAGCGGGGTTCTCCGCCGGGACTGCGAATTGGGTCGAATAAAGAAAGAAACCAAGAACCCCCAGCAGAACGCCTACCAATAGCCAGGCGAGTCCGGACACAAGCTTGCCTATAAACCCGCCGCCCATATTCTCATCGACTCTGTATGACCTGACATCCTTTACGGCAGATAGGTCTGAACTGACCTCTTGCCTGTCTGAAACGGTCTCGGCTTGTTGGGAACTGTCTTCGATATCGTCTCGTGTAGGAATCGAAATATCGCCGGCATCGTCAATATCGTCGGAGTCGTCATCAACCGTTATGTCACTAATCGTTTCGACTTCATCATTTTTGCCTTCTGCAGTGGACTGATCAAAATCCTCCAGACCTTCAATGTCATCAAGTTCGAATCCTGAGTCCGGATTATTTAAAACCGGACTTTCCGGTGCCGCCGGCTCAGTAAATGTCTGACCCGAGGTAGCGCCCGCGCGGGCGGTGGCGACTGTTTCCTCTTCTATTTCACGCGTTTCATGACGAGGATCTTGCGAGGCATCGGCTGAAGCAACTTTGATCACAACAGCTGTTAAGTTGTCTTCGGCACCACGCTCAAAACACTTTTCCTTGATTATCCTGCAAACAGCGTCGTTGTCAGATTCAAGAAACAAAAGATCGCGGAGTTCATCATCCGGAATGTGTCTGGTCACTCCATCCGAACAAAGCAGGAAACGCGAATTCGTTTCGAACATGATCGTCTTCATGTCGATTTCAACGGATTCCTCAGCACCAATTGCCCTGCTGATCACATTTCTGCTTGGGTGGGTCTCAGCTTGTTCGCGTGTCATACGGCCGGCGCGCACCTCCTCTTCAACGACAGAATGGTCCTGGGTTTCCTGGAACAGCAAACCGGCGCTATCGAGACGATACAAACGCGAATCTCCGACATGCCCAATCGATGCGATATTCCCACTTACGTGTATCGCGACAAGAGTTGTCGCCATAGTGCTTAGCTGCGGAAGGTCTCGTGACATTTGATAGACAGCAGCATTGGCCTTTTCGAAGGCCTCGCGCATTCGGTCTTCTACATCCCCGTCTTCGCCAAGATTTATAAATGCCTCACCCAGAATCTCAACGGCCATCTCGGATGCAACGTCGCCGGCCTGTGCGCCGCCAACTCCATCAGCGACAGCAAATAGCCCGCTGTCCTCGAGAACCAAATATGAGTCCTCGTTCTGCGGGCGTTTCTCGCTGAGACCTTTATCCGAAATTGATGCAAAACTGACAATAGTATTACCCTGTGTCATCGACTTCTCCCAATACTACAAATTCAAACCTTGATGGACCTGACCCGAATCAATTTTGACTGAGCTGCCTGTCGACTGCATTTCGGTGGGAAAAGGCCATCAACATACCCAGCATCACAAAGCTGGTTATGAGGCTGAACCCGCCGTGACTCACGAACGGTAGTGTAATGCCAGTCATTGGCAAAGCCCTTGTTATGCCGCCCACGTTTACAAGTGCTTGAAATCCAATGAAAGCTGTAAGGCCAACCGAACAAAGTTTGCCGAACATATCCCTTGAATCAAGCGCTGTACGAACCCCTGCGTTGACGAAGATAATCAGCGCAAAGATTATCAACAAACCCCCTAAAAGTCCAAGTTCTTCCGCTATGGCAGCGTAAATATAATCGGAGTCCGCAACCGGAATCAGCTCAACATAACCAAGCCCAAGTCCCCGGCCGGTTGTACCTCCTGACGCAAGTCCAAAAGTGGCTTGAGCAGGCTGGAACGCCAGTACATCAAACCATGCGTCAACATTGATAGACTTCTTCAAAGCAGGGTCTTCCTCGATCATCTGCGGCAGATCCGGGTTTCTTTTTACCAGCCGTTTGTAATAGTTGTCATAGCTGTCCTTCCACCAGTCGGTCTCCGGATCCGGGGGATTGAAGCCGTCTAACCATAAATGAAAGCGTTGTTGGATTCGATCTGGGAGCACCTTCTTGACGGGCTTCGCGAGCGTGGGAAGGAGCGGGATATTCTCCTGTGTCTTCACCGGGAGCGCACTGACAACAAGCACGCTCAACAGAAGCAGAACGCTTCCAATCAACACGAACCTCTGCGGAAAACGTCGAACTGCGATGAAATACAGCGTCACATACACTGAACTAAAGACCATCATTTGACCGAAGTCCTTTAGAACGAAGAATGGAAAAAACGGGAGCACGGCCATAAATACAAGCGGAACAACGTCTTTCGCCCTCGGCATACCCCAATAGGTCCGAGCCAGATTCTGGTATAACACTGCCAGAACAGCCGCGAAACCGATCAAAAACGGTATTTTGGACAGTTCCCACGGAGTCATGTTTCCAATCGATTTTCCCGCCCTCGAAGTTATCGCCGCCAGAAACAAAGGCCCGAGGGTCAGCAAAACGATCAGAAAACCGTTCTTTTGCAATAGATCCAGGACTTTTTCCTGCCGTGTGAAAAGAAAGGCCGCAGCAAAGCAGAAAATGGCGAATAGCGGGATTAGCGTCTTTCCGCTCGTCGCGACTTCCATCACATCGATCGTCGATTTCCTAGGAGACTCATCGGAAAGATCAACCGGTGAAGGTGGCGTACCCGGCAGGCCCATCTTCTCTTTCTTGTCGGCTGTATAATTCTCCTGAATGTAGTGTTCCTGGATCGTCTTGACCTTTTGTTTCCTGGCCTCCGCTTTGTCGCTTCGGGAAGTATATTCGGGGTCACTGAACAGCCGGTACTGAGCAGTTAACCCAACGGCAAACAACAAGATCGCAGATGTGTAGATGGTCCAGTTGCCTTTGTACTTAAAGACCTTTGCGAAGACAACGGGAAAAAATGCGAGCAAGGCTAACAAAGCCAGGTTTCTAAATGCTGTAATAGGCGATGCCTCGTATCCTCTGATCAAGGCGCCATAGTGGACGGAATAGTGCGCGATGCCAGTCAGCGCGACGAGCAGCACAAGAATGAAGAAATGGGAGGATGCACGGCTCTTCATCTTCGTTTCCTCCTCGTGTTTGAACTTCGGCTCTTGATGAGCCCCAAGGACCTTGCCTTGAGAACGATATCCGCGGCGATCGGCGCAGCGGTTCTACTCCCTCCCCCTCCGGACTCAACCACTACAGCGATTACAATTTCGGGACGGTCAATAGGAGCAACCGAGATATACCAACTGTCGGTCCGCATATAAGTTGCGGGCGCTTCGTAACTCTCCAGCTTGCCTTCTGAATTTCGCCTTCGCTTCGTTACGGTCCTTAGTTTGCCAGTTTTTTTGTCATACAGCGGAGCTACCTTTTCGGCGGATCCTGTTTTGCCACCGGTCCTGATTCCGGCCCGGTTTACTTTTGCAAACGCCCCTCTTGCTGTTCCGGCGCTCGGAACCAGGGACATGATCTGCCGCATTTGAGCAGCCTGTTGAGGCGTCACGACCTGGGAGTACACTTCCGGTTTCCGATCGAACTCGATCATCGGCTTCATCAGCCTGCCACGAAGATTCGCGGGGATCGAAGCAAGCAAGGCCATTTGAAAGGGAGTCATCTGGCCGGAATATCCCTGCCCGATTCCTTCCAATCCCACGTCATAAGCTGATACCTTTTTGCCGGTTACGATCGTCGATTGCCTAGGTGCGATGGAATTAGCAATACGATCGTCGCTCGTATTCCATATCTCAGAAAGAAATCCGGCACGTACGGCATCTGCGGGTGTCTCCACGGGTTTGATGGCCGCCAATTTCGCGGTGTCCGAGATCCCTTTCTTCCCAACCGCGATTGCCAACTGCGCGAAATACTGGTTGCTTGAGTACTGGTATGCCTCGTTGATCCCCAACGGCCCGCAGCGACCGCAGCTACCGCCGTAATCCCGAATCGGCCGGCCTGAACCCCTTGCAAGAAACCCTTCGGGCCGCGCAACAAACACTGATCGCTGCCGGTTGTCTCTGAATGCCGCGATCATCGTGAACGTTTTAAATGTCGAGCCTGGAACGTAATACTCGCGCAGGGCCCTGTTCAGCAGAGGTTTGTCACGATTGTTCCCCTCTAAGCGCAGCCATTCGTCAATACCCTGGGCTTTCGCGATATCAAAAGTTGGATTCGAGTACATTCCGAGCAATTCGCCCGTTTGCGGATTCAGAACAACGATCGCACCCTTCCTGTTCTTAAGTTTTTCTGCCAGGTAGATTTGAAGGTCGCGGTCGATAGTGACCCTGACATCCCTTTTCGATTCGTCTTTTTCTTTAATTTTCGTAAGTACTTCAAACGCTTCCGGCATGGGATCAGAGTTCTTTCGGTAGAGCGTCCGCTCCAGTCCCGGTGTGCCCCTTTCTGTTCCAAGCAGATGCGCCATCTCTCGTTTTAGCGAGTATCCGCGGACGATATCCCCGTCGCCATCTACTTCGTAATAAGCGAGCGCCTTCTCCAGTTCTCCGGAACGATCAAACATCCAGCCACGCAGATTGGCCGCAGTTGTTCGGCGATAGCGTAGATCTTTGTAACTTAGCGCCTGAAACTGCTCATTATATTCGTCCGCGTAGTACGTCCAGTAAACGTGATAACCGTAGACGGTAAGGGCAAGCAGTATGAAGACGGTCTGCCAGATCCGAAGGCTCTTGTTTGTTGCCGTGCTGCTCAGCCGCTTCCTAACAGTCCTTGGAAGTCCCAGTTCGAAATTAAACTTAGGACGGTTGAAATTACCTATAAATGAGACAAACAGGAGGGATAGGAGAATAACGGTGCCTATAATAAATGCAAGGGAAAGCCCAGCGGGTGTGCGCTCCAACACCTGAACACCAAAGAGTTTCTCAGGCTGCAGACTTTCCCAATCGATCTGGAGAAATAAATAAAGCATCTCTAGATTTCCCAGTCCTCCCTACTCTTCGGTTCCGCCTCAGACTCAATCTCCGGTGAAGATCCCGGATCGTTTTCAAAACTGCCCCAGTCACCACTTTCGTTCGTCGCAGTTTTCGGCGTCTCAATTGTAGACATTGGCTCGGAATCCGGAACATTGCCTTGGGCCTGTTCAATCTGTTCGGAAACGGGTCGTTTTGCAGCACTTTCGACAGGCACAGCAACTGTTTCTGCCGCCGGTGTCACAGCCACGTCCATTACGTCTGTAACCGGTTCCGGCAATTCGTTCTTTTTGAGCTCAACCTCAACCGACCCAAACTTCATTTTGGCGACATCCGGCACCGGCACAGCCTTTCCATACGCAATACGCTTACCATCGATATATGTTCCGTTGGTTGAACCTGTGTCCGCAACAACCAGATCACCTGCACTATTGAATACAAGTGATGCATGCACCTTTGAAACGCTTGGATCATCAAGAGCGATTTCATTCTCTTTCACGCGTCCCACGGAATAACGGCCACCATCCGACTGATCGATTTCTTTCGAAAAATGTTTCCCGTTCAGTGCGTACGTCACGGTGTAGGAGGGCTTAACTTCGAACGGGATTTCATCTTCGTAAAGATTTATTGACGCTCTAGTGCCGTCCGGAAGGTGATCTATCGTAATGTTGGGAAGAGTCACATTCACTGCCGCTTCGTCCTCCTCTTCTCCAAACTCTCCAAAACTCCCGATTAGCCTTACCCCATCGGTAAAGTAATCCTTTTTGATATCGATCTCGATAGGACCAAATGTATGGTATAGCTTGTCGTTGATGTGATCGATCGTGGCCGCGTGCAATTCTGTTCTCAGCTTCTCGAGCTCATCGTCAGAGCCATCCGCGAACTTATTCCACTGCATCTTCAGCGTAAGTATGTGTGGAGCAAATTTACCGCCGCCTTCTTCGCGTGCCTCCTGATCAAGTAGAAACTGGATCTTCTCGACGAGCCGACTCGTCGCCAGACTGCTGGACGGATTCCAGCCCCGACCGGTAATTCTGTCAAAAGTATCCCCAATTTTTGTTAGGACACCACCGACAAGCCAGTCCAGTGAGAAACCGCTATTCTTTGAGTTTTTTTCCGATTCGGCCATGGCGGATCTGAATTATCCAATGTTATACGAAACAACGTTCGTTAGAAAGCGGTTTCCGCTCGCAATCACGAACTTTGACATCATTAATACGTACAAATAGTGGGAATCGTTCTTTGGTATAATACCCGTTGATTTGATGAAAGATCTCGTTTTGCAGAATTGCCGCTTAGATGGCAGATACGATGTCGGTGAAAGGCTCGGCCGTGGCAGCTATGCCGAGATCTTTTTGGCAACCGACAGTCTTGCTTCAAGCGAGTCATCCCACAAAACTGTTGTCATTAAAGCTCTTAACGTATTCCTGCAAAATGATCTTGATCTTGACCTTGAAAGGACCCTTGTCGAGAATTTTCAGAACGAAGCGATCGCGCTCGACCGTGTAAGACATCCCAATATTCTCAGCCGTTTGGGTCACGGATCGGCAAAAGACCTGCGGGGGACCGTTTTTCATTACCTGGTAGTCGAGTATCTCCCCGGCGGAGATCTGGCCAAACATTGCCGTTCAAACAAGCTTTCGGTAAAACAGGCGCTTTCGTATATCGAGCAGGTTTGCGCCGGTCTTTCTAACGCCCACAAACATGGAATTATCCACCGTGACATCAAGCCTCAAAACATTCTTCTCACAGCGGACAAGAAGATTGTGAAGATCGCTGATTTTGGAGTTGCCCGCTCCGATTCATCCGATTCACCGATAACACGTGTCGGGACCAATATCTACGCACCGCCCGAACACTCACCTTTGTTGGCCGGCCAGACCGGATTACTGGAGTTTTCCAAGCTGACCCCAGCAGCGGACGTTTATTCACTCGCAAAGACGGCCTATGTTCTATTCACCGGCGAATCGCCGAGGTTCTCAGCAAATCAGCCGTTAACAGAACTGCCACATGCGATGAGGCCGCTTCCTTGGGCGGATAAGCTTGTGGAAGTGCTTTCAAAAGCAACAGCCACAGATTCCCGTGACCGATATCAAGACGTTTCAGAGTTCTGGCGTGAACTATCGGAGATCGGCACCATGGATGTCAGCGCGGAGGCCGCCGGTATTCCGATCGAAAGCGGTATACGACAGTCATTCAGTACTACTCCGAAAGCCCAGATCGCTAAGGGGTTTACGCCCATGGCCCCTGTAAAACCCGCGTTCGATACGTCAAAGAACCTGAAATTAAAGGAAGTTGCGCCAACAACACGTTTGGATTCGGCACAAATTAAGCATCCGTTGCCCTCGAGAAAAGAGCCCAAGGCAATGCCGCAGATCCCAATGCCGCCATCTGAGCCTATTGCCGAACAAGTTGATGACTCTCCCCTGAAGAAGCCCAGAAGGCGCAGATCCCTGAGGGCGTTTGGGATTCTGGCGATTCTACTCGTGGTCTTTGCCGGAAGTCTTTTTGCCACGTACAATTATTTTCTTGGAAACCCTTTGTTTTCAGGATTTGGCAGGACAGCAACCCGTTCGGGCACCGCAACGACGGATATCAATCTAAGGCCAGGACCCACCACGGCGAATCGCCCGATCGGATTGGTGACAAAAAACTCGAGGGTGCGAATTCTGCGAACTTCGAACAATTGGCACGAAGTTGTTATAATCCAGCACGGAAGACCCCAAAACAATGGCTCCCGGCCGGATAAAGGCTGGGTTTATGGCAGTTATATTGCGGAGGAATAATAACCAAACGTGAGTGTTCTCGAGAAAGTCAGGCGCTGGATAGATGGAGAATCCGCGGAACTGGTTCTGGAGAAAGCCGCGCGCGATGCGCAGGTCAAACCCAGAAGCTCTGCTGAAGAATTCATTGTAAAGATTGCCAAGGCGGTCGAAGAGGTAATGGAGCGTGAAATGGTTCCGTTGCCGCAGGGCACCACCATCATTCCAACCGAATATATTATTTTTCTGGGGGAAAAGGACGACAGCGAGTGGCAGGGTGCGAAACGCCGTGGGCTCGAGCAGGGTCTCTACCATGTCTTGGCGGAGCGCGCCAAGGAAATCGCTGGTAAAAAGAAGCTCGAAACCAAGTCCTTTGCCGTGGAGCTTCGTGTCGACGGAACGCTCGAAGAAGGTGAAGTAAGAGTGCAGCACGGGTGGGAAGAAACTTCTTCCGGCAAAACTTCCGTCCTGTCAAGAAAAGGCGGCGGGATCACGCCTAAATTGGATAATCCTGTTCCTCCTCAGGCCCCGCCTCCAAATTTCACCTCGCAGCCTCCGGCAGCGCCGGTTCAGTCGCAGAATCCTCCATCCACGCCGGTTGCGGGTGCAAATCCGCCCGAAGAGTTGACGGCCGTAAGCCCGAGAAAACAGACACTCTTTTTCCTCGAAGTTTGGAGATCGGGAATCCGGCAGAACGTTTTGCCGGTTTATAAGAATGAGACAGTTGTCGGAAGAGGGTCGAAATCGAAACCCGTTGACATCGCTCTACCGGGCGACCCTGAGGTCAGCCGCCGGCACTTGGTAGTTTATCTTGATCAGTTGGGGAATTACTCTGTCGTAAATGAGGGCCGGAATCCGGCGATGATAAACAACGCCGAATTGCCAATCGGCCAGGCAGTTTCGGTCACTCCCGGCCAGCCTATAATGGTTTGCAGCTACATGCTCAGGATCCAGCCTTAGGAGGCTTCGGCGGAGGAATCTCTTTTACCTTCAGCGCCGGATCGCCTAACAACACCCAGGATCTCCGCACATCCGCACCACCAATGATAGTCGCCTTCGCATCATTCACGAGGTCTCCCAACCTGTCATCAGGGCCGGAACCCAGCTGATTAAAGAACCGTTTCGCCATGACTTCCTGCACATCGGGAGTAGTACTCCCCGATGATGACCAGACAGCGACTCCGCCACCAAGATCCGATTTCAGCAGATGCTCGGAAAGACTGTCCGGAATGGGCCTAATAAAGTACCCGTTCAAGCATGTGAGCATTGTGAATAGTGAAAGATCACTCGAATTCGTAAGCGAGGGAACATCCGCGTTTCCAAAAAACGAGGTTGAAGCCCAGATTCCGGATGCGCCGTGACCCGAATAATTTACGATGTACTTTCCTGTGTTCATCGAAGCGAGCAGTGTGGTTTTTGCGTTCGGATCTGCCCTGTTGACTTCATCGAGCGGAATTGTTCCGGGAAGCTCGTCGTGAATTCTCCCGCAAAGTGCCTCAAAATCATATCCGACAGGATGATCACTCGCACAAAGCGAACCGCGAGCGGGAGCACCGGCCAGCGAGGACTCAAAAGTCGTTACTTTTGCCAGTGCATCGGTCACATCGGAAGGTATCCTTGCAGGTATCCTGCCGATCGCGATCTCCGCCAGACCATCGTCATTGAAGTCCGTAATCACATCATCACTGGCAGTTTCCTCGTAGAGCGTGTCCGCTCTCATGATCGGCATTAGGTTAAAGTTGCCGTTGCCTTCGAAGTTCCTCGGATCGTAACTTCCGTCCCCAACCAAAAGTACGTAATCCGGATCTGTGGCCCAACTATTCTCTGCATACTCAAGAAAAGAGCGGATACCTTCAGCTGTAGATTCACCGAATGAAAACTCGTCCAGAACGTCTTCGATACTCGCAACCAGAGTTTGGTAGCCTTCATTAGACCTGTATGTCTCCCAGGTTTGGGCTTCCGTCATGAAATCAGGGTGCGTAATAATCACATAATTCGCTGCATTCGCAGTGGACGATAACGATGAGGGTCCAATCGGCTCGACCGAATCAGCTGATTCAAGTCCCGCGTCACTAACTGCAAACAGGTCACGGCTACGGTATCCCGGCAGTTTGACCTTGAATGTGCTCCCGCCTTCGGCTACCGGTGCCAGCCCTGAAACCACTTTCGGATCATCAGTGTCGCTGACATCAAAGACCCTTATATTGGAATCCGTGAACCCCGTAATCTCAGACCGCCTGTAAGAGGGAGACTTAAAGTTCAACCCATCCCCCGAAGCAATGTAGTTCCTGTCGTATTTAATCTCGACAGTGTCCAGGAGGCTAAAATCTCCACCGCCTAGCTGAGAAGAAAACTCAAGCGTATTTCCGGTTTCCAAAAGCGAGCTGTTCGGAATTACAAAACTCTTCACCGAGCTACTTCGATTAATTCCGTCAATTGGATCAAGCACCAGACCGTTAATCGTGAATTGCGATTGGTGCGCGCTGACCGATAGTCCCTGGACCCTGATGGTCAATTCTGCGTTTCCACTTCCCGGATTAAACCCCTCCAGGTCAAAATTGATGCTGCCCGCAGTCGGGCCAACAACTTCACCAAAGAAATTACCGTCAAGTCCGTTTCTTACGGTAGAAACATAAAGAAATCTATTTTGTCGAAAAAATGTGCCCTCGAATCTTTGCGAATCAACGGGGGCACGCAAATTCCTGATCCTGCGAGACCCGATTCTTTTTCCGGCGGAATTCCCGACCACGAGGAAGTACACGCCTTCACCCGACTCCGGAGTATCGATTCCTTTGCCCAGAAACTCGATATACGAGCCATCGTTGGGAACGATAATCGGTACCTCGATTCCACGGTTATAGAGTTGCCAGTCTGAAATCGGCGCATTCACATCAAACCCAGCGTTCTCGAGATCAGTGCGTGAAACTTTAAAAAGGCCCTCTGTACTGACCTTGATCTTTGCTCCCGTTTGAGCTGCCACCCAAAACTGAGTGGTCTGACTTCCGGTAAGTTCGTTTTGCCCTTCCCGGAAAAAATGTCCCTCAGGAACATTTTTTACCGAGATTCCGTCTCCCGGACGTACTAAACGCCCTTGAACCGGCGCGTTAAATGAAGAATCAAAGCTCGTCTTCACTGTATCGGTGAAGTAGTTGCCGGTACCAACCTCGACCACTTCCAGCCGATATGAAGCCCCTGCCTCACCTTCTCTATCAAAATAAGCAAAATCGAAATCCGCAGGAGTTGAAGTAGACACATAACTTCCCGGAATCATGGCAGGATTAATCCGGGTCCAGTCTTTGCCAGATAACCGATAAACATTGTAACCAATGATGTTATACCCGTTTGTGACCCGCCACTTGATGCCTGCCGAATCATTTCCGGCCAAGGCTGACTCAAATGTGATTGAGGCCTTACTTGGAGAAAACTTGGCAGACTCGAAACGGGCACCGGTTCCAGGTACAAAATATACTGACGCGGCAATCGCGAGCAGAAACAGCGCTATTCGTGATTTCATAACAAACTAATAGGGCAAAAACTAATTTCTTGGTCTCTCAGATTAGCATAAACGACTAATAGGTACATAATTTTTTTGAATATTGAATGATGGTCAAAATATTCGATAAATGCCGATTAATCAGCAATATAGTAGAATTCTGCCGGTCGACGGATGGACCGCCGGATTGAGAAGATGCGAACCCATGTGGTTATTGAGTCTTATCCGGATCAAATAGCGACATCAATAAGCTTTTTTTCTAAAACTAGATAATAAAATATGCAAGCTTTGGCAGCCAATTCGTTCTGTGCCGAGGAGTGTTATTTTTACAACCTCGGATTTTAATCCGAATAAGAAACAACCGGAGGAAAAATGAAATTTTATCTTGTAGTAATGATTGCACTTTTGGCATTTGCCGGATGTAACACAACACCACAAACCGCTGAGGACAAAAAGGACGGAGATACCGCCGCAAGTGAAAAGAACGATGAAAAAAGTGGAGAAACAGGTAAAACAAACGCTTCACCAAAGGATGCGATCGCTGCATTCGTCGATGCGATAGAAGCGAAAGATGGCGATGCGATCAAGGCCGCGCTTTCTGAAAAGACGAACAAGCTTTTGGAGCTTCAGTCCAAGATCACAGGCAAGACTGTTGTTGATTTCTTCGCATCCGAAGAATTCGAAGACATGAATAAAATGCCTGAAACGCGAAACGAAAAGATCGAAGGCGAGAAAGCCACGATTGAGGTCAAAGGTCCAAAGGATGAGGAATGGACCCCGATTGAGTGCGTAAAGGAAGGCGGAAGCTGGAAGGTCGCACTCGCAGACAAGGAGTATGAGAAAGAATACGAAGAAATGACGAAGAGACTTGAAGAAATGGATAAATCCAAAAAGGACGGTGACGGCAAGGAAAAAGAATCCGATGCTGACAGCGGTTCTAAACCCGCTTCTGACAGCTAGTCTTCCGAATTTTTACAAAAAGAATAGAGGCCGCTGTCGAGCGGCCTCTTTCTTATTTTAAAACCATTGCTTCTTTTGGCCTAACCGATCCTGGTTGTTCTATTAGGTTCGCGACCGCTTGGTTCGAGGTCTTCAGTTTCCCTCCAATTGAACTCCCTGTTCTCAAACGAAAAATCGGCCGGCTGCTGGGTTGCCTGAGGCAATCGCTGAGGATCCTGCGACCCGACGAAAGTATCCTTTAACGAAGCAACCAGACCCGATTTTTCAGGTGAGGTAGGTTTCCCGGGCTGAAAAATCAGGGCGTAGACCATTCTAAGAATGCCTCCCCAAAACAATATGACGGCCGCTGCTCCCGCAAGCACAGGCTCAGCGTTAACCAACTCGGAAAGTATCGCGAGAATCGGTACAACGATCATGCCGGACAAAAACATGATACCGCCCTGCTTAAGTCCACGCTTCTTTGGTGAAACCGCATTTTCATCAACTATTGGCCTTACTACCGAAGGCTGTCCCCCGTTTCGCACGAATTCCCCCACACCGGCCATAAGAAACCCACACTTGGAACAAAACCTTGTTTGCTCATGTGATTGCGGCTGCCCGCATCTTGGACAATACATAGTTAGAACTCCTTACTCCGTTGTCTCGTCTTCCTTCTTGAGTAGTCGGGTAGTACCTTCAGTAACGCTTCCGGGCCTAACGAGATCGCCTGTGTCAGGGGCCTTCCAACTTCCGGCCGGAGCCGCATAGTCTTCTGCCGACTGAGTCTGGGCCGCAGGAAGTGCCTCGTTAGCAATTGGCGGAGCATTTAGTTCCTGAACGCCCTGAACCGGAACGTCATATTGTGTCGATGGATTCTTCAAAAACAAGATCGACACCACAGCGATGAGCATCGCTCCGACGAAACCTAGAATCGCTATTACAGCGACAATCTCCTCGCCGCCGGCCAATGCCACCAAAGGAACAAGCAAAAAGTCCAAGACGAGAAACCAGCAAAGTGCTAGTTTTAAACCCAACGAACGGGTCAAAATTCCCGGCTTCGCCGCCAATTCACGCAATCTCGGCATATCGCCCCCATTGGCGACTACCTCCGCGACAAGGGTCAACGGCATCCCGCATTTTGAGCAAAACTTTAGGTTTCCGGCGGCCTGTTCCTGACCGCATCTTGGACAATGCATATGGACTATTCTTTCAAACTCAGAGTTGAAGCGCCGTAAGCGCTTTACAGTTCCTACGAAAGACTATTGCCGAGAGTTCGAACAAAATCAAGCGTGATCTACAGCAGCCCTTGCCTTACCGCGCCCTCTTTGTGGTATTGCCAAATGCGAGCTTGACCCTTGCTTCAGTCAAATGCCCCGTGGACTTCGTATACGCAGTTAGCAGCACCGAAAAAACACTTGCCATTTTTTCCGGTGCCGGAATTTCCCGGGTTAGAGCATTGTCATCAGAAATCGCAAGAAAACAACGGTTGCATGCAGCTCCCACCTCATCGATGTATTCGATGAACCTCGGTCCGCGCGCCATTTGTTCAACGAGGGTCCATTCGAAAGGATCATCCCACAGCCTGGTCGTAATCCCGCCGAAGCATTGCTCCAGCACTGCAGCGCTGCGAATCAAAGCATATCCGGGAGCATCAGCATTGCTTCCAAACAGGGCGTCAGTATCCTCCTTTTCTATGACCGAACGGATATCTTCGATCCTCGTATGAAAAGAATGTTCGAGCTCACGGCAAATGACGTTCATCACATAAATTATAGACCCGCAAGCAGGTGACGCGCGACCAAAGATCAATCTTTCCTGTACTTACGTCCCTCTTCTATCAAGACAAGGCCGTAATTCTTTCCCTTGTAAGTAAACCCTCTTTCGATCCTCCCTTTTACGCCAAGTTGGATATCTTTCCCGGGAACCGCGCGATCTGTTACGACCCAAATCGAGCCGCTTTCATCTTCAATTTCGTAAATCCCGCCTTTTTCGTCCCGGAACGGCACAGAAATACCGTAACTGTCCGTAACAGTCCCGGCGACCGCGACATCCTTGTTTTCAAATCGGCCCGGATCAGCCTTAATCTCGCCAATCTTGACCCTCTTTGGACATGCGGACGCAAATAACGTCAACGTGATGATAAAGATCCATAATGCAACTTTCTTTAAGCTCATTTTATTCCCTCCGAGATGTTCTTTTTGGAGAGAGTTTTACTTAAATGATTCAACGTTCAATTCAAAGTTTGCCATCTTTGTCCGATTCTGCGATTCTTTTTTTACTTCAACTGCCAACTTTATGACTTCAAACAGAGAGGAAAACAATTCCGGGGCCCTCGAGTTCTTTTCGTCTGTAAAGAATGACGCATGGTGCGGAAGAAAATCCGGGAGCGAATACGAGTGGTGGTATTTTGACGCCCTGAGCGACGATGGCGACGAGGTCATCTCGATCGTTTTTCTGGACAACTGCGTTTTTTCTCCAGCCTACAATCTCCGCTGCGGCCGAAACGGCGCGGCAGAGGTTGACGAGGAGCCATCCTCCACACCGGCAGTTGCGTTCACCTATCATCGAGATGGCAAGCCGGTATATAGATCGATATGTGAATATTCAGAGGCTGAGTTTGAGGCCTCTGACGAAGTAACAATCTGCCGAATCGGTTCGAACAAATTTGAATACAAGAAGGCGTCATACGGAACCGGTTTTTTTGTTCAAATCGATCTCCCGCTTTCAAGGCGTCGAAGGCTTACAGCCGAGTTCGAATGGCTCTCCATCGAGAGTAATCTGGCAGCGCCATCCGGATCAGAAGCGGGCAAACACCGCTGGAACCTCGTATCGCCTCGTTCAGATGTCACCGGAAAGATCTCGATCGTCGACCGCCGGGGAAAAACTACCAAACAAAAATTCCGCGGCACCGGTTATCACGACCATCGTTCCGATGACCGATGGATGCCGGACGCGATCGAGGAGTGGTATTGGGGACGGGCCCATTTTCCGCACACTACCGCCGTTTATTACCGTTTGCTTGAAAAAGGAAATCCGGATCCTGTCTCGAGATTGATGCTTGTGCGGGATAATAAGCTGATCGAGTATGACTGCGAGTTTGAGTTCGATGGGTCAACAAAGACCAGCCGTTTCGGTTTGAGCTCCCCTGCGCGATTTACGATAAAGGCTGATGAAATCACCCTTAACGTTGAAAACACAGTAGTTATCGATTCCTCCTTCTTTTGTATTCGTTTTCGAAGTGACATAAGCCTGGACTATAATGGTCAGATCGAGGAGGCTTCCGGAGTTTCCGAATACGTGCTCCCCGGTCCGTTAAAGAATAAATGGCTTAATCGCCTGCTCGCTTTAAGAATCGGTCGGAATGGAAAGAGCGCTCTAATCCCCTAGGTCAGACATATGAGTGAAGAAAAAGGGTCCCCCGAGGAAAAAGTTAAACGTCATCTCTGTTCCAGCTGCGGCGCTGACATGGTCTTCGACCCCGGTTTTGGCAAACTTCTCTGCCCGTACTGCGACTCCAGCAAAACCATAGCTACAAACCTCGCTGATATCGTCGAACAGGACCTGGAAAGTTTCATGGCTCCAGGTAAAGAAGATTTACAGCCTCTTGCCAAAGACGCTCTGCAGATCACCTGCGATAGCTGCGGAGCAACCGTTACATTTATACCGCCAACAACCGCCACCAGTTGTGACTTTTGCGCTGCGAAACTTGTGGCACAGCCAAAAGCGGCGGATCCGTTGGTGGCCCCGGAAGGTGTGCTTCCCTTTAGTTTTGAGAGTAGAGAGGCAGCGAAGGCGCTCCGCACCTGGACCACGACCCGCTGGTTTGCGCCCGGCGCCCTAAAGACCATGGCTCGTCATGACAAGGCGGAGAGCATATATGTGCCCTATTGGACCTTTGATTCTGATACCAATACTGAATATACGGGCCAGCGGGGCGAAGACTACCAGGAAACTGAACATTACACAGATTCGGAAGGAAACCGGAAGACTCGTACTCAGACAAGGACAAACTGGTATCAAACGGCCGGTAGAGTCTCGCGGCATTTTGACGATACGCCGGTACCGGCCACCGTTTCGGTCCTCCCGGACTATCTGGAACGCCTGCAATGGGATTTCGGATCTCTGGCCTCTTATGACCCGGGCTACCTTTCAGGTCATAAAGCCCAAACCTACCAGGTAAGCCTTGAAGAGGGTTTTGAACGGTTTAGGGAGATCGCTGAATCAATAATTCGTGGAGATGTACGCTCGGATATTGGGGGAGACCGTCAGCGGATTGGTTCAATGGATACGTCCTACTCCAACCTAACTTTCAAACATATCCTCGTACCGGTTTATGCGGGTGCGTATAAGTTCAACTCAAAGACATATCAGGTAATCGTAAACGGCAGGACCGGCGAAGTTTATGGCGAGCGCCCTTACAGCGCACTGAAAATTGGGTGTCTAATTGCTGCTATTCTTGCTTTTATCGTATTTGTTGTCCTTGTAATAAGCGTAGTTCAGTCACTGGATTGACGCGTGAACCTACCCGGCGCGCGCTTCGAGCCATTCCGTCAGGCCATCGATGGAAGGAAGTGTGTCGATCGCAAGATCTCCAAGCTTCTCGGGATTAACACGTTCATGAAACCATTCAGTCTCATAAGGCACGTGCACCGCTTTGGCACCCAGTTCAAGTACCGGCAGGACATCAGATTTCAAAGAGTTCCCGACCATTACAAACTCGAATTTTGGTACTTGATGCCGGCTTAGAACAGTTTCATAAACCCCTTTCGTTTTTTCAGAAACTATTTCCACCTCATCAAAATAATCCCCCAGCCCTGACCGCGCGATCTTTGTTTCCTGGTCGAAGAGATCTCCTTTTGTTATTACCATCAAGCGATAGTTATTGTGAAGGGACTCTACCGTCTCTCGTACGCCCTCAAGCAAATTGATCGGTGAGGCGAGCATTTCATGGGCGAATCCCACTATGTCCTTGATTTCGTGCCCTTTTACTCGACCCTCGGTGAGTTCAACCGCAGTTTCGATCATCGAAAGGGTAAATCCTTTGATTCCATAGCCAAAATGCTTGATGTTTCGCATTTCGGTTGCGTCCAGCCGCTCTTCTATCCACGCAGGTTCGTGATAACGCGCGAGGAGCGCCTTGTACTTCTCTTTTGCTGACAGAAAGATGCGCTCGTTGTGCCAGAGCGTGTCATCAGCATCAAATGCGACCGTGTTTATCATTGAAGGACCAATTGTATCGAAAACGGCGAAAACTGTGTAATATTTGCCACCTTGAAAAAAAAGTTTGGCAATTTTCCACAGTTATGTGTTAATATGACACGTTACTTAAGAAAAAGAGGAGTTCCCACGAAAAGCATATGAACTGTTGGCACTGTAACGAATCATTGGAAATTAGCTATCACACGGCTGATTTCGTATCGAAAGTCTATCATTGCGAGGATTGTGACAGTTGGTTCGAGATCCGGAAGGAAAAGCCGCGTCCCAACGCCGCTGTCGGGGTCATGGTTTCTGAGATCGAAGCCCCTGTCCCGGAGGCGTTGCCAAAAGCAGCGTAACCCTCTCTAAACATTAGATTTAAGCGAAAGGCCGCTCCCATTCGGGATCGGCCTTTCTAACTTTCCAACACAGTCTGCAAAATCACTTCAACCCTGCTCGATCAATTGTCTGAGAACAAACTGAAGAATCCCGCCATTCTTGAAGTATTCAACCTCGATGGGAGTGTCAATCCGAAGTGTAACCATTGTATCCGCAACAGTTCCATCAGACTTCCTAATGCTCAACTTTACATCCTGACCGGGATTTACATCCGTTTCTTCAAGGCCCGTCAAATCGAATGTCTCTGAACCGTCGAGACCGAGGCTTTCTACTGTGTCCTGATCTTTGAACTGAAGCGGCAATACGCCCATCCCAATAAGATTCGAGCGATGGATCCGCTCAAAACTCTTGGCAACGACGGCTTTCACTCCCATCAAGAGCGTTCCCTTCGCAGCCCAGTCCCTCGAGCTGCCGGTCCCGTATTCGGTTCCGGCAAGAACTACAAGCGGCACAGACTCCGAGGAATATCGCATCGCAGCATCATAAATGGACATTTCTTCCCCGCTGGGCTGGTGAATGGTGTACCCGCCTTCCTTTGGCGAAACCAGAAGGTTCTTTATACGAACATTGGCAAATGTGCCACGGAGCATGACACGGTCATTACCACGTCTGGACCCGTAAGAATTGAAGTCCTTGGGTTCTACGCCATTTTCCTGCAAATACCTGCCGGCAGGCGAATCCGGCTTTATCGCTCCAGCGGGAGAAATGTGGTCAGTAGTTACCGAATCCCCGAAAAGGGCGAGCGGTCTTGCATTTCTGACGTCAGAGAATGAGCCGACTTCCATCGAAAAACCGTCAAAATAAGGAGGCTCCTGAATATAGGTCGAATCGGCGTCCCATTCGTAGACCTTTCCTACCGTGGAGGGAATTGAATTCCACATTGGGTTCCGCTCGGCAAAGTCCCCGTACATCTTTTTGTACGTTTCAGGGTCAAACGCGGCGGACATCATTTCCCTTACCTCTTCGAGATCCGCCCATATGTCACTAAGGTAAACATCATTTCCTTCTCCGTCCTTACCCAGCGGTTCCTTCGAAAGATCGATATTTACGGTACCTGCAAGTGCATAGGCGACGACAAGTGGGGGTGACATAAGGAAGTTCGCCTTGATGTTCTGGTGTATGCGAGCCTCGAAATTTCTGTTTCCGGACAACACCGACGCTGTTACGAGATCATGCTCGAGAATCGCCTTTTCGATGCCTTTGTCCAGCGGGCCCGAATTTCCGATACATGTCGTACACCCATAACCGACAAGATCGAATCCGATTTCATTGAGAAAATGCTGTAGCCCCGTCCTCTCGAGATACTCCGTTACTACCCTCGACCCCGGACCCAGAGATGTTTTTACATATGCCGGGACCTTGAGCCCTTTTTCGAATGCCTTCTTGGCGACAATTCCAGCGGCAAGCATTACGCTCGGATTCGAGGTGTTTGTACAAGAGGTAATTGCGGCAATGAGCACATCGCCATGGCCAATTGCTGTCTTTCCGGCGTCAGGCTGGTTGTCGCCGTAAATCGGAAGCCCGTTGCCATTCCCAAACAAAACGTCGTACTTCTTATCCACATCCGCCGAGCTTGCGCTAAAACCGCCGTCAGTTATCGGCTTATCCAGGAGCTCCGAGAATTTAGATTTAAATGCATCTAGATCGATCCGATCCTGAGGACGGCGCGGTCCTGACACTGACGGTGTGACAGTACTTAGGTCGAGCTCGATCACTTTCGTATAATCAACTTCCCCGCTTCTGGGAATTCCGAACATCTCCTGCGCCGTGAAGTAGTTGCGAATTGTTTCAACCTGATCATCGGGCCGCCCGGTGGCTCGGAAGTATTCCAGGGTCTTTTCATCAACCCCGAAATATCCCATTGTCGCTCCGTATTCCGGCGCCATGTTTGAAATCGTGGCCCGATCCGTGACAGGAAGAGCCGCAGCCCCCTCGCCAAAGAACTCAACAAACTTGCCTACAACTTTTGCTTCGCGAAGTATTTCCACAACCCGCAGAACGAGGTCGGTTGCGGTCGCACCTTGCGAGAGAGTCCCTTTGAGGTTCATTCCGATCACATCGGGCGTAAGAATATAAATTGGCTGACCAAGCATTCCTGCCTCAGCCTCGATTCCGCCGACTCCCCAGCCCACAATCCCAAGACCATTGATCATTGTGGTATGTGAATCCGTTCCGACCAGTGAATCGGGAAAATAGACTCCGTCTTTTTCGAACACTCCGCGCGCGAGGTACTCGAGATTTACCTGGTGGACGATGCCAATCCCCGGAGGCACTACGCGAAACCCGTTAAACGCCTGTGTGCCCCATTTTAAGAACCTGTACCGCTGCTCATTCCGCTCAAACTCTTTTGCCATGTTTCGCTCAAAAGCCTGTTCGCTCCCTGCATAATCAACCTGAACCGAATGATCGATTACAAGATCCACCGGAACGAGGGGTTCGATGAGACCCGGATCTTTTCCGAGCCTTTCGACTGCAGAACGCATGGCAGCAAGATCAACAAGCAAAGGCACGCCCGTGAAGTCCTGAAGAATGACCCTTGCGATCACAAACGGCACCTCTTCGGTTCTTTCAGCAGTCGCGGACCAGTTTGCCAGTCCTTTTATATCGTCTTCCGAAATGGTCCGGCCCCCGTCAAAATTCCGCAATAATGATTCAAGTACGATCCTTATCGAAATTGGGAGCCTGGATACGGTTCCCAATCCCGCTTTTTCAAGTCGCGGAAGCGAGTAGAGGCTACCGGTTCCGCCGGAGCCCGTTTCAAATTCTTGCCTGGTTTCAAATAGGTTATGGGACATCAAAATTTCCTCTAAAATTGTGGTCAAAAAATCCGTATTTCTTAATTCAAAGTCTAGTGCCGCAGGTATCAAAACTCAAGCGTTTACGCCTCGAATTAGGATTTTTCATGTACATTAGCCGCGAATACGGGAATCTAATAACCTCATTAATACTCAATACTTTGCAATTGCTGTTGGGAAAAGCCTACAATCCGTCTTTCAGCACCAAATCGACCAAATCAAAATGTCCAGGCTTCAAAAACCATTTAAGAACATACGTGAACTCGCTTCGCGAACCACCGGCCGGCTGCGCAGGTCGCTCTCGGCCAACCGTTTTTATGTTTATCTCGCATTTCTGGGTCCGGGTATTATCGCCGCCAATGCCGGGAATGATGCCGGTGGTATTGCGACCTATTCGACTGTGGGCGCTGCATACGGCTACACAATGCTCTGGACCTTTGTGCCCATGGTTTTGACGCTCATTGTCGTCCAGGAAATGTGCATTCGGATGGGTGTAGCAACCGGACAGGGTCTTGCCGACCTCATCCGGGAACGTTTTGGAGTCCGGTTGACGGCAATTGTAATGATTGCGCTTCTTGTTGCAAACGCAGGAGTTATCATTTCACAGTTCATTGGGATCTCCCAGGTGTCCGAGTTGTTTGGGGTGCCGAGATACATCAGTGTGCCTCTTATTGCGATCCTGATTTGGCTTGTTGTCGCGAAGGGATCGCAGGAACGGGTAGAGCAGGTTTTTTTGGGAATCTCGCTGATTTTCCTTTGCTACATAGCATCGGCAATTCTGGCCCGACCTGATTGGGGCGAGGTCGGCAGGCAGTTTGTATCGCCAACGATCAGCGCGGACCCGGTATACCTGTTTACGGTTATGGCTATGATCGGAACGACAATTACCCCGTTTATGCAGTTCTTTGTCCAGTCTTCAGCTGTGGAGAAGGGACTCGACGAGGAAGATCTGGGGCTCGCGCGAGCCGATGTTATCGTTGGAACGACCTTCGCGATGATGATTGCGGCGTTTATTGTCATTGCGGCCGCTGCGACGCTTAATAAAGCCGGAATAACAAATATTGATTCCGCCGCGACCGCTGCCGAAGCATTGGCTCCGGTTGCAGGACGATATGCCCAATATCTGTTCGGATTCGGGCTCTTTGGAGCCTCAATGCTGGCAATGGGGGTACTTCCCCTCGCGACGGCGTATTCAGTTAGTGAGGCACTTGGGTTCGAAAAGGGCCTGTCGAGGAGCTTCAGAGAAGCCCCGATCTTCTTGGGGATATTTACCTCTTTGCTATTCCTGGGTGCCGCGATCGCGCTGATCCCTCAGATTCCGCAGATCCAGGTACTCCTTGTAACCCAGGCAATCAACGGAGTTCTGCTGCCGATTATCCTCGTTTCGATCGTCAGGCTTTCGGGCAGTCAAGAGATCATGGGCAGATTTAAGAATGGCCGAATCTTTAATCTTTTCGCGTGGTTTATAACGGTAGTAATCTCTCTGCTTTCAATTTTGTTGCTTGCCCGTAGCTTTGTTGCTATTTTTTAGCAACGCAGAACATTATGCTTTCCGACCAATTTCAAAGGCGAACGACAATATTTGTTATCTGGCTGGTACTGCTCGGCACGGCTATCTTTTTTATTCCTGCCCTTCAGAGCTGGATGGGTCTCGTCAGAAATGCCGAGGGCGTGCTGGTTGCCAAAGAGGTCGTAGTCAACGTCGACGGTCAGCAAGTTCAACAAGCTGCCGCCTGGGGCCGGGCTACAATTTCATTCCTCGATACGACATTCCGTGTTCTCAGACTCCTTCTTTGGATGGGAATAGTTATAAGCGTCGTCAGATATCTAAGCTACCTGATTTTCGGTGCCGCGCTTCGAAAAGCGGGAGAACAGGAAATATCGTCACTCCTGAGAACAGTCCTGACCGTAGGAATTTATATCGTCGCGTTTTTTATCATTTTTCAGACGCAGTTTCCGAAAGTTGAGCTTGCCCCATTGTTTACCGGTTCCGCGATCATCGGTATCGTCGTCGGTCTCGCTCTGCAGGACACGCTTGGGAACCTCTTTGCCGGTATTGCGATTCAGGCTGACCAGTCTTTTCAGGTTGGCGACGTCGTTCAAGTTGGCGAACAGGGTATGGGAACAATCGAGAGCGTCTCCTGGCGAGGGGTCAAAATACGAACTTTTCAAAATAAGATGCTCGTTATCAGCAACAGCGTAATTGGGAAGGAAACGCTTGAGATCGCTCCGAAAGAAAACCTGAACGCACGCATAGTCAGATTCAACACGATCTATACGACGTCTCCCGCTAGAGTGATCCAGATTGTTCGCGAAGCTGTAAGGCAGATTGACAACGTTTCTCCAAAAAGGCGGCCAAAGGTTCGGATTTGGAACCTGGGGGACAATGGTATTGATTGGGAGATTAAGTACTGGACAACAAACTACCGTCGTCACAACGATACGGACGCATTAATCCGGCAGCGCGTTTGGTATGCGTTCCAACGCGAAGGAATCGATTTCGCGTATCCGACCAGGACTATCTATACGGCGAAACAATCCGAAGAAGAGGCTGTATTTGTAGACACCGCTGATGAGATTTGCGAAAGAATCAACAGCGTCTCGGTCTTTGCGCCCCTCTCAAGTGAAGAGACCAAGCGGATTTCAAGTGCTTGCTTCGTAAGGGTCTTTGCGCCGGAAGAACCCATAATCGAGGCCGGCCAAACAGATAGTTCGATGTTCATAGTTCATAAAGGCCGGGTATCGGTCCAGGTTAAAGAGAACGGGGTTTCGAAAGCGATTACGACGCTAAAACCCGGCGACTTCTTTGGCGAGATGAGTCTTCTAACGGGTCAGCCAAGAACCGCGGACGTGATCGCGGACGCCGAAACCACTGTGATCGAAATCAGCAGCATCATCCTGAAGCCTCTGTTCGAATCCAATCCGGAATTGGCCCGGGTCATCGGAGAGATCATTACGGAACGCCGCGAAATGCTCGATGCTCAGAGAACACAGGAACAAGAGATGACCGAATCCGACACCAGCGGACCGGTATTCAAGATCAAGAAATTTTTTGGAATTGAGTAGCGGGATATTTTTCAAATCGCTACGCGATTTTAAAAAATAAAAGGACTGCCGATCCTGGCAGTCCTTTTCAATTTATTCCTTTCTCTATTAATAGATCGAGAAGTTATAAGCTATCGTCTTCTTCACTCCGACCGGTCTGCCGTTTCGCATTTCCGGCTTGAACTTGATTGCTCGAGCAGCAGCTATCGCTTTTTCCGTAAGCCCGTTGCCAAGCCTCGTGATCGGCGTAATGCTTCCGATCCTGCCATTAGCATTGAACGTCACTCGCAAGCGCACAGTTCCTGTAACGCTGTTCTTTCGAGCTGCTTCCGTGTAACCGGGTCGCGGCTTCGAAAGTATTTGCATCGGAGACGAAACTCCACGGGGTCTCGGTGTCCTGCGAGGTGAAGCCGGTCTTCCGCCTCCTCCACCACCGGGTCCTATGCCGCCATTGTTACCGCCGCCCATTCCGCCACCGCTTCCGGGGCCGAATCCGCCGCCGCTTCCGGGGCCGACTCCTCTTCCTTTCCCTGTACCAATTCCGCCGCCGGAGCCGCTGCCATCAGAGGGCTCAGAAACCAACGAACCAGGAACGCCATAACGGCCTTCGGGTCTTTTCTTTTCGTTGATCGGCCCCTGGATGCCTGCCTGGATCGGGATGTCAGGATTGGTAACCCTGTCCATCCTTGACGAAGGCGCAATCGTCGGGTTCTTCATCATCGGAGGACGAACGCCTGCAGATGGTGGTTTCGGCTCGTTCTTTCCGCCACCACCGCCGCCGCCGTCGGGTTCAGTATCCTTCTTGTTCGTTTTTTGCTCTTCCTCGACCGTCATCGGAACATCGTTCAAATACGCAATCAGATTCGGATCAGGATTCAACGCAGGGATATCATCAAGGTTGTTGAAGAGCGAATAGACCATTACGCTAAAAAATCCAACCAGGATAAGCGCAAAAGAACCCATCAGAAGACCATTGCGGACACCGGAATTCCGTTCAGAGATTACTGTGACGGCATAATTCTCGTCGCCACCTCGCGCCGGAACATATTCATCTGAAACATCTTCAAAAGATTCCTGTGTCTCAACTTCGGGCTCGGACAACGAAAACGCAGCCGCCATTTCAGCCTCTTCATCGGCAGTATCAGCCGCAACGGAGATATCCGGTTCTGCGTCGCTGTCTTGCATCGAGTCCGCGACTTCAGGGCCCGGATCAGCGATATCCGCCTCCGGTTCTTCTGAAGCTGTTTCGAGCGGTTCATCTGCGAGCAGATCAACAGGCTCAAAAACCGATTCTTCAATTACAGGCTCCGTAGATGCGACAACGGGCGGGTCCGGAACTACCGGATCGGAAACCTCAAGAGTAGGCTCATCGGCCGACACTTTAGGCACAACGTCTTTGTCCGGCTGGCCCGCAACTGGTTGCATCTCATATGCAGACAGTTCGGAAGCACAGTTAGGACAAAATGAAAACTTCTCAGCGAACCCTTCTTCGCATGACGAACAGTATTTAACAATTTTTCCCATGTTTCTTGGCCTCGGGTATTGTTGCGTCAAACAACATGTTTGAACCACTTTTCCAATTATACAACGTCACTTCGACAACTGTTAAGTCTTAAAACTCTTCCGACTTATCAATCGGTAACACTTTCTAGATGCTATTTTTGTTTGACGCGATGCCCGTAGACATCTAAACTCAATGCTTTTTGAGGCTTTTTTTAAATTCTTTTGAGAAAGCTTCGTTATTTTGGCAACTCATCTCCGTCTAAGGCGATTCTAACTCTTCGCATGCTTAAAAGACCCATAGTTCTGACGCTCGTAATTCTGCTTTTGGCGGGAATTTGTTTCGCACAGCCCGGTAAATTTCCCAAACCCAGGGAAGAAAAACTTTTAAACGATCTCAAGATGCTGATCTGGTCGCAGCCTACTGCCGAAAAGGTTCTTGTGAGTCTGCGAGTCCACAGTGGAGCTGCCTTTGACCCGGTCAATAAGGAGGGGACATCGAAACTTCTGACCGAGATAATGTTTCCGAATACCGGCATCTTTGAGGATTTCGAAGAGGATCTCGGTGGTTCTTTAAAAGTCAGGTCGACTCTCGATTACATGCAGTTCGATATGACTGCCTCTCCGGACAAACTTGTATCCGTGCTTGAAATCCTGGCGGGAGCAATCATCAACACTCAAATCGACAGGGAGACCGCCGGCATTGTTAAGAAATCTCGGATTGAAGATCTCAATAAAGCATACAGCGACCCCGGTTTTCTTGCGGACCGGGCGATCGCGGAAAGACTGTACGGAGAGTTTCCATACGGCCGGAGTCCCGTCGGAACGCTGGAAAGCCTAGAGATAGTTGATTTTGCCGACATGATATTCGCCAAACAGCGGTTCCTGACGGCCGACAACGCCACTCTCATTGTTTCCGGAAAGGTTTCTTCCAGTTTTGCATACCGCGCCGCAAGAAGGCTTCTGGGCGGTTGGCAAAAAGGAGATGGAAGAGTGCCGCCGAACTTTACACTTCCCGAATCACCGGAGACCGCGCCATTGCTCGTTAATACAGACTTCGGCATGAATGTCGAAAGAAGGTTTGCCGTAGAGGCCGCTTCACGCCGCGATCCCGTATACTTTGCGGCCCGTGTACTTGAAAAAGTATTGGATGCACGGGTCCGTGGGCAAAACGGCGGATCCGTTGTTTTGAATTCTCACTTCCTGAGAGGCTACCTGGTTTTGGGTGAAACGCTTCCATGGAGGAGCGGGAACGCACCACCGCCGCTAAAAGGCGACGCATCGAAAGAAGTCGTCAAAACCTCATTTCAAAGACTGCTGGAGCAGCCGGTGACTGAGACCGAATTTGCCGCGTCCAAACAGCAAGTGGTAGATGAGTTCGAATCAAAAAGTATTATCGAGCATTGGTTTGATGTTGAAACGTATCGTCTGAAGTCGGCATCCGCCGAATTTGAAAAACTCAAAGCGGTCACATTGAAAGACGTTAACGACTTCGCCAAAAAGATCTCCGTGAAGCCCATCGTTCGCGTGGATGTTGTGCCTCTCGAGGCTCCCGCGAGACTCAATGACGGGGACCCGGATGATCCTCGCTAACCCCACGTGCCGCATGCATTCCGATCTAGTAGAATGAGTTCGGTGAGCACAGATACAAATCAGACATCTGCTAAGGAACTCGAACACGCTGCCGCAGTCCGCGACATGTTTTCGGGTATCGCCGGAAAGTACGACTTCCTGAACCATTTCTTGTCATTGAATATCGATAAGCGCTGGAGAAGAAAAGTCTCTGCGATTCTTGCGGACGAACTTGAGCGGCCCGATGGATTGATTTTGGACGTCGCGTGCGGAACCGGGGATCTAGCAATCGAACTAATGGAAAGGGGATCAGCGAATATTGTCGGCACAGATTTCTGCCGGCCAATGCTCTCGATCGCAAAAAACAAATCTGAAGAAGCAGAACTCTCGATACCCTATGTCGAGGCTGATGGACTAAGGCTCTCCTTTCCTGATGCGGTGTTTGATGCGGTTACGATCGCGTTCGGCCTCAGAAATTTCTCAAATTGGGAAAATGGCTTGAAGGAACTCAGAAGGGTCCTGAAACCCGCGGGGAGAATAGCCGTTCTCGAGTTTTCGTCACCGGTTGTACCCGGCTTCAGGCAATTATTCTCGTTCTACTTTTCACACGTGCTTCCCCGAGTCGGAGGAGCCGTCAGCGGTTCTCGCGGCGCCTATGAATATCTGCCGGACTCGGTTTCCCGATTCCCGGATCAAAAAGGCCTTGCTGAGCTGATGCGACAAATAGGTTTTTCCGATGTAGAATACACAAATCTAACCGGTGGCATCGCCGCTATTCATACAGGGATTAGAACTTAGCTAGCCGCGGCATCGATATCCCGCAAAACCTCTTATAGACCTTGGCGGGAAGCTTTTGATGAACAAGTACAAGCTCATAAATCTTGCGAAACGAATCGGGCTGTTCCTACTCGTCATATGGACCGTTGTTTCGTTGGTAACGATCCTGATCGAACTCGTTCCGGGTGATCCGGCGCTTGCGCGACTCGGTGACCAGGCGACCCCGGCTCAGTTGGAAGCTTTTCGAGAGCGGCACGATCTGAACTCCCCGGCATTCTTTTTTACCTATGACTCCGAGACAGGCATGACCTGGAACGGAACCGATAACCGTTACTGGAAGTACTGGACGGGAGTGGTACAGGGAGACCTGGGGATTTCGTTTGACACAAACCGGCCGGTCTCCGACATGATAATCGAGCGCTATCCGGCAACGATCAAGCTTGCGTTGGCTGCACTTTTGGTGGCGATAAGTATTTCGTTACCTTTGGGCGTACTTGCCGGCACCCGTAAGAATTCTCTGGTAGACAATTTCGCTTCTTTCTTCGCGTTGATGGGAATCTGCCTGCCCGGATTCGTGATCGGTCCGCTGCTGGTTTACGTGTTCGCAGTCAAGATTCCGATTTTTGCGCCGACCGGGAATTACAACCCCGAAGATATCGTCTTACCCGCGATTACCCTCGGGGCCGCGCTTTCGGCGATTCTGACAAGAATGGTCAGATCGAGCGTGATCGAAGAACTGGGCGAGGACTACGTACGGACAGCCCGCGCGAAGGGCCTCAGCGAAAAGGTGGTCATTTACAAACACGTGCTGAAGAACGGACTGATCCCTGTGGTCACTATACTCGGCCTCCAGTTGGGCGTTTTGCTTGCCGGGGCGATCATCACCGAGAAGATCTTTAACTGGAGAGGCATCGGAACTCTCCTGCTGGACGGTATAAACACTCGAGATCACAGGCTTGTACAGGGCGTCGTTCTCGTGATCAGCGTTACTTACATACTTGCAAATTCATTTACAGACTGGGTTTACGGGCGTCTCGACCCGCGAATCAGATTGTCCTGATTGTTGTGAACAGACTGAGTTACATCGGATTCGCACTTGCGATCATTTTCATCGGAACGGCCATATTCGCTCCGGTAATAGCCCCGTACGACCCTATTGAACGGTTCAACAAGTACGATCCCGTCGAAGATCGGCAAGCTACAAGAAAACGGGAGTCTCCAAGCGCTGAGTTTTGGTTTGGTACTGACAATTTGGGGCGAGATGTCTTCTCACGGATCGTTTACGGCGCAAGAGTTTCATTACTCGTGGGCATTTCCGTTGTAACAATCTCCGGGATTATAGGCATTATTATTGGCGCGATTGCCGGCTTCTACGGTGGATGGCTCGACAAATTCCTGGCGGGCTATGTTTTTAATGTCTTTATGGCCTTTCCGGGGCTGTTGCTAGCAATTGCAATCGTCGCTTTTCTGAGCGGCTCAAACCCGAGCCCTTCGGATCGAATCCGCCACCTAATCATCGCGATGTGCATAACCGGATGGGTCGGTTACGCGCGTGTCATGCGCGGACAGGTTTTGAAGGTCCGTGAATATGACTACGTCCAGGCAGCTCGAGCGCTGGGCGCCGGCGGTATGCGGCAGCTTTTTGTTCACATTCTCCCAAATGCGGTTCAGCCGCTTATTGTTCAAGCTTCTCTTGCGATGGCCGGCGCGGTTCTGGCTGAGGCTTCCCTGTCATTCCTCGGACTCGGTATTCCGCCGCCGCACCCGACGTGGGGCACTATGATTGATGATGCGCGCGGAATCGATGTTTTGACAAACGCGACTCACAACCTGCTCTTCCCCGGAGCGGCGCTCGCACTTACGGTACTTGCGTTCAACTTCATCGGTGACGGACTGCGCGAGTTTCTCGATCCCAAACAAAGGAAACGGTAGTTGTATTCTTTTCCTAATTCTTAGAATTTGTGATCGCCGACGCGACGAATTGAACGTCGGTGCAAGTTCTGCTTTGAAACAACCTGTCTAGTTCCCTATACTCAGTGAAACCTTTTTTTGAACTATTGATTTGACCGCTGTATCAATCCAAAATCTGTCCAAGACCTACGCGCCGACTTTTGAGAAAGTGCGCCGCTATTTAGGCTTGGGCGATAAAGCACCGGTTGACGCCCTCTCAGATGTGACGCTTGAAATAGACAAGGGCGAGGTTTTTGGCCTTATCGGTAGGAACGGAGCGGGCAAAACTACTCTTACAAAGATCATTGCGACCCTTGTTCAGCCTACGTCAGGTCATGTAAAGGTTTTTGGAAACGACTCAATAGAAGACGACGTTAAGGTCCGGTCCCTGATTGGCCTCGCAACTGCTGAAGAGCGTTCCTTTTACTGGCGGCTTAGTTGTACCCAAAACATGTTGTTTTTTGGGCGTCTTTACGGCATGAGGGACAGCGACGCCAAAATGCGCACTTCGGAGCTGTTCGAACAATTCGGACTGACGGAGCTAGCGAAACGGCGTTTTTCAAACCTTTCGACCGGAAATAAACAGAAACTTGCGGTAGCGCGTGCGATGCTTGCGAAACCGCCCATCCTCCTGCTTGACGAACCAACGCGGTCTTTAGACCCGGTGGCCGCAGCGGAAATGAGAAGCCTGATAGATTCTTTTGACGACGTAACTGTTCTGCTGACATCCCACAATCTCTCGGAAATAGAGCAGCTTTGTGAGAGAGTTGCCGTGATTTCGAAGGGTGAGATCAAGACAATCGGAACCCCTGCAAAATTGCGTGCACAGAATTCCGAAACCCAGACAGTAACGATCGAGTTAAACAGTACAGTCGATGAAAGCCTTATCACGTTGAACAACCTTAGGAATTTCAAAGTGGAAAGATCGGGAGACCGTTTGTCTGTGTCTTTCGAACGCGAACATAATGATGAACTGTTGGGAAACGCGATCTCCGAGCTAAATTCGAAAGGCGCGAAGATTTTGGACGTAGACACCGAACGCGCAACACTTCTGGACGTTCTTGAGAAGTACGATAGTTAAGATGAACGCCGACCAAATAAGACATTACCCGGTTGGCGAATGCGGCCTGACAGTAGAATTTGGTAAGGCTATCGATCCGCAGCTCAACCAAAGAGCTCTCGCAGTTTCAGAAAAAGTACGGACTGCAGGTTTCGAATGGCTGATCGATTGCGTTCCTTCCTATGCTTCTGTAACCGTATTTTTTGACCTCATTCAGATTCAGAACCTCACCTACACTTCTGCACAAGACACAGTTCTGAAAGCAGTTATCGACATTGTCCGGGAGACATCGAACGATCCCGCAGAGAACACATCGACATTCGATGTACCGGTTCGGTTCGGTGGTGATCACGGGCCGGACATGGAAACAGTTTGCGAGCACAATGGCCTGACCGAGACGGAGGCCGTCGAACTGTTCCTGTCCAGGGAATACAGGGTCTATCTACTCGGGTTCTTACCGGGCTTTGCTTACATGGGTACGCTCGACAGACGCGTTGCGACGCCTCGATTGAACAATCCCCGGCAAGTCGTGAAAGCGGGCAGCGTTGGAATCGCCGGCAGGCAGACAGGAATCTATCCGCTGGATTCACCCGGGGGTTGGAGAATTATCGGCCGGACAGAACTGCCCTTGTTTACGCCGCACGAAGAGAAACCCGTCTTGTTTTCTCCAGGTGACAAAGTCAGGTTTTCGGCGGTCTGAGAATGAGCGTAATCGTATTGAAATCGGGGATTCATGACACGGTCCAGGACGGCGGCCGTTACGGCTTTGGCCGATTCGGCATCAATCCGGGCGGCGCGATGGATTTGAGTGCATTGCGTACGGGCAACCTCCTGATGCGCAACAAAGAACATTTGCCGTCCGTCGAACTTCATTTTCCCGCATCGGAGTTTAGATTTGAACAAACTTGCGGTTTCTCTTTGTCCGGCGGCGATTTCTGCCCCGAACTGGATGGAAAACGCCTGGAGACGGGTCGAGCCTATACCGCGGACAAGGGAGCGGTACTGAGGTTTCGGAAGAAAATAAGCGGCGAAAGGTGCTATCTGAGTGTTCGGAACGGGTTTGATATTGAGTCGTGGCTTGGGTCTTGTTCAACAAACACTACAGCGAAAATTGGTGGTTTTCGAGGCAGGCCCTTAGATGATGGCGACAGATTAGAATTCCTGGCACCGGAACCGATCGAAACCGGACCGAGAGCGGGTGTACGTCCTTACGAAAATTCGAAAATCGTCCGTTTTGTTCCGGGGCCCTCATTCTCAGAGCTAACAGCGATAAGCCATGCCAGCCTTAAGAACAGGCCATTCGAAATCAGAAGTGACTCCGACCGAATGGGTTCGCGGCTCAAAGGAGAGCCCTTGTACTTGCTGAACGACGAAGAGCGCATCTCGGCAGCCGTAACACGCGGGACGATACAGCTTTTGCCTGACGGAAACGTCATAATCCTCATGGCTGACCACCAGACCCACGGCGGGTATCCGGATCTGGGAACCGTTATCGCGCCTGATGTAGCAGGGCTAGCCCAGCTTGGCCCCGGCGATGAATTCCGGTTGGTTCCGATATCGATCCCGGAAGCGGAACAGGCGTTTTTGATCCACGAACAGGGCTTTCGTTATCTGAAGACGGGTCTCCGGCTTTTTCGGAATTAGATTGTCTCTTGCCCCGAATTGTGTTAATCAATGCAGACCGTGAATAACTCAATCGACCTAAATTGCGACATGGGCGAAAGTTTCGGTTCCTGGAAAATGGGCCGGGACGCGGAAATACTCCCGCTTGTTTCATCGATAAACGTAGCCTGTGGATTTCATGCCGGCGACCCGGCGACCATGTTCGAGATCGTTTCTTTGGCAGATGAACTTGATGTATCGATTGGGGCCCATCCCTCCTATCCGGATCTTCAGGGATTCGGCAGAAGGGATATGAACTTGTCTCCAAAAGAGGTTTATGAAGCCGTCGCATATCAAATCTCCGCGTTGTCCGGTATATGTGCAATCCAAGGTACGAAGCTGCGCCACGTGAAGCCGCACGGGGCACTTTACAACCGATCCGCCAGAGACAGCGCCGTTGCGAATGCCGTTGCAACAGCGGTTCTTGATTTTGATAACTCACTGATTCTATATGGCTTATCGGGAAGTCTCTCAATCTCAGAAGCCAAAGAGATCGGCTTAGAAACCGCCAGCGAAGTGTTCGCCGACAGGACGTATTCGTCCGACGGTTCTCTCACACCCCGTACCGAAACAGGTGCCTTGATTTCCAAATCTGACCTTGCGTTGGATCAGGTTGTTTCGATTGTTGAAAACGGAACGGTAACAGCTGCCGACGGTTCGCGCGTTGAATTGGAGTCGGACACGGTTTGTATTCATGGTGACGGCCCTCATGCGCTGAAGTTCGCGGAGGCGATCAGGAGCGGGCTCGATACGCGGGGTATAGAGGTATCTTCAGAATTTTGAGCAATTCTAAAAGGTCATATTCAGCTGTGATACTTGGGGCCGCATTTCTTATGGCGACCTCTGCCGTTGGTCCGGGGTTCCTTACCCAAACAGCAAAATTTACAAAGGACCTGGCGGCGAGTTTTGGATTCGTAATCCTTGTCTCGGTCGTGATCGACATCTTCGCACAGCTCAATATTTGGCGGATTTTGTCAGTAACCGGAAAACGCGGTCAGGACCTGGCGAATGAAACGGTTCCCTTCAGCGGTTTTGTGCTTGCGGCCCTGATCGTATTCGGCGGGCTAGCCTTCAACATCGGAAATATCGCCGGCGCCGGACTCGGAATGGAGGTTATTTTCGGCATTGCCCCTGAATGGGGTGCAGTTATTAGCGGTTTAATCGCTGTCGGCATCTTCTCCTTTCCCGATGCGTCAAAAGCAATGGATTTTTTTGTAAAGGTCTTGGGTTTTCTGATGCTGGCGCTGATCATCTTTGTCGTGTTTGTATCAGCACCACCCGTCGGAGAAGCTGCCTTCCGGACATTTTGGCCCGAGACCGTGTCGCCATTCGCGATAGTCACGCTCGTTGGTGGAACGGTCGGCGGTTACATCACCTTTGCGGGTGCGCATCGGCTGATCGACGCCGGCGTTACGGGCCCGGAATCACTTGCGGAAGTGAACCGGTCGGCAACGACCGGAATAC
>JABDKD010000144.1 GCA_013003215.1 Pyrinomonadaceae bacterium | reverse complement strand
TTTGGATACCGCAGGATGCAGGCTTCGAAACAACCCGGCAACCAGGTCGTTATCCCGGTCAGCAGCCAGAAGATATTGAATAAGATCATTGGTTCCAACATTTACGAAGTCAACGATTTCAAATATCTCATCGATCTGAAAGATTGTTGAAGGTACCTCGATCATTACTCCAAACGCAGGACCGCCCGATTCGATTCCCTCTGCTGCAAGCTCTTCAGTCACCTCTTCGATCATTTCCTTCGCGTAGAGAATCTCGGAAATATCGGTAACTAAAGGAAGGACTATTCCGGTAGTCTTACCTTGCCCGGCAATCAATAACGCCCTGATTTGCGCACGCAACTGGCTTTTGTCCCTGATTCCGAGACGTATACCCCTTAAACCCAACGCGGGGTTATTTTCTCGGTTAGCGGTATTCCCGGGTAATTGGTCGACACTGACATCAAAAGTCCGAATTCTTACTTCAGCGTCACCCGCCTTCGAGATCACGCTCTTGTATTTTTCAATCTGCTCTTTTTCCGAGGGATACCCGGAAGTTCGAGTAAACAGGTACTCCGACCTATAGAGTCCGATACCATGTTCCATCGCAATCTCCTCATCCTGCTTTTTTGAAACCGGATCTAAATTTGCGTAAACCCGAATCGAGACACCGTCCTGCGTCTCAACTACAGGTTTGGCTTTTGGAGATGACTTCTGTGATTCACCGAAAGGAATCGAGGACTCATACGTTGCAAGTTTTTCCTTGGTCGGGTTGAGCAAGACTTCGCCGCGGTAACCGTCAACGATCACCGTTTCCCCTGTCTGCAGATACCGCATAACCTTTGCAATACCCGTTACTGCCGGAATCTCAAGTTCCCTGGCAAGGATGAAGGAATGCGATGTCCAGCCGCCGGCCTCTGTGATTAGCCCGGCAGGTCTTGAGGCCGCTATCTCTATCATCGTAGATGGCCTCAACTGGCTTGCGGCAACGACTGCCCCCTCTTTTATCCTGAAATCCTCATTCCTGGTGTTACCCAATGAGGCCAGCAGTCGTTCTCCTACGTCCTCGAGGTCAATATACTTTTCGCGCAGGTGCTTGTCCGACAGTTTTCGATATCGCGAGGAAAACTCCTCGATCGCCGCGCTCACTGCCCATTCACAGTTCAACTTGTCCTCAGATATCAAGACCTCGATCTTTTTCAGGAGTGACCGATCACGGAGAAATAAGAGATGCGTTTCAAAAATGCCGGCCTGTCCTTCGCCGGCACCGTCAGACCCAACCAATTCTTCTAACTGACCTTCGGCAGTTGAGACAGCACCCCTGAATCGATCCAACTCCAACACCGCTTCCGATGTGTCGATCTTTGCTTTTGAGTACTGTCGCTTCGCACCGTAAAGCAACTCGATCTCCCCGATGCCTATTCCGCGGGACACTGCCCGCCCAACCAACAAGCGGTTAGCAGAGACGGTTACTCCCTCAGACTCGGCTCTTTTCATGTTTTCCTCGGTCATCGACTTATCTTCCACCGGTAACTATATCGACCGCCGTTTCCGGGGTTTCCGCGAAGCTTAGTAAACTGACATCCTTTTGGGAGATCACCAGGTGCGATTGCCAGGCTTCCACTACGGCGGTCCACGATTCACCCAAAAGTACTAGCGGACGATTCTTGAGAACACCTGTCTGAAGTTTGTTCCAAACCAAAGAAACCTCTGTGACCGTTCCCATTCCTCCCCTCAACGCAATGAATCCTACAGAACGCTGGATGAGGTTCTGCAACCTGTCATAGAAGTGATCAGTTGCCACTTTGTCGGTGAGAAACCTATTTGGTTCCGACCGGAACTGATTCATTACGATTCCCAGCACCCTGCCTCCTTTCTCACGCGCGCCCCTCGACGCCGCCTCCATCACACCCAGGTATCCGCCGGTACAAATCGTATAACCCTTCGAAGCCAGTAGACGTCCGATTTCGAAGGCCTGCTTGTATTCCTCTGAATCCTCTGTACACCTCGAACCACCAAATATCGTGATGATTTTTTCCCTTTCTTCACTCATTATCTATTCCCTTACTAAATCCGGACTCCGCTTTCTGCACCAGCTTCCGGGGCCACCAGCCCAGGCTATGCTCCCGAATTATTTTCGACAATTATGTCTGCATCCTCAATGGCCTTTTTGATATCCGTAAATGCCAGAATAACGGCTCCAAGTATCAAGAAGACGACCAACGAAAAAATCGCGCTTCGATATGATCCCGTAATGGCGACCACAACACTAAAGGTCGCTGTTCCAACCAAAGTAGTTCCCCGCTCGGATATCTCATAAAGCCCAAAGAAAGACGATTCTTTTCCTTCAGGGATCATCTGGGAGAATAAAGATCGGGAGAGTGCCTGCGAACTACCGAGGACCAGCCCTATAAATACTCCCAGGATCCAGGCTTGAAATACAGTATCCAGGAACGCATATGCGTAAATAACGATCAGCACCCAGATAACCAGTGAGATCATGAGCGCCGGTTTGGTGCCCGTTTTTCTAGCAATCCGTTCAAAAACAAGTGACCCAACAAACGCGGAAACCTGCGCGACAAAAAAGACGCCCAGCAAAAACACCTCATCAGCCTGCTGCCCGCGGGCTACGAACAATTCCTGGGCAAGAAACACCGATGCGCTGCTGATGACGGTTTGAATGCCGTTGTTATAGCAAAAATATGCAACAAGAAATAGTGCCGTTTGACGGATTTTCAGAAGTACTCCGAATGTGTGTTTGAGTTCACTGAATCCTATGGAGACATAGTTCTTCTTCTTCGGTTTTTTCTTTATCGCCCCCCTAGACTTCACGAGATAAAAGGTGACCAGCGAGAAAACGCCCCACCACACTGAGGCAAGCAAAAGAGAAAGTCTTACCGCGAATCCACGTGTCATTCCAAAACTTTCCGCCATCTGAACGAGAACAAGATTCACCGTCAGCATTACGAGGCCGCCGATATATCCCGCCGCGAATCCGTAACTGGAAATCTTGTCCCGTTTGTCATCTGTAGTGAGGTCTACAAGATATGCGTTGTAAAACACGTTCGCTGCACCGAAACTCAGGTTCGCGACGATCAGAAGAATGTTGCCGGCGATGTAATTTTCAGTAATAAAAAAGAGCAGACAGCTCGCCGTTACGCCGAGATAACAAAAGAATGCCATCAGCCTTTTCTTTAAGTTCGAATAATCTGAAACTGCTCCCAGGATCGGCAGCAATAAAACTTGCAGGAACACTGAGATCGTCAGGCAAAAATGAAAGAGACTTTTGGCGGTAACCGCGCCGAGTGAACCAAAGCTCCAAACGATTCCGTTATCGCCAACGTGAGACTGTGCGAGCGCAGTCAGGTATGGCCCCAAAAGGACGCTGATGACAGTTGTATAAAAGGCTGAGTTTGCCCAGTCATACATGAGCCATCCGAAGACTTCGCGCCTGTCGTTTTTCATTAGCTTTGTTGTCCGGAGGTTAAGTTATCGAGAATCGCAGGTGTAATGTCGGTCAAATCCTTGATCCTCTTTCCGAAATTTTCCATATCCCTTCCCCAGATAAAAGTTGGAACGGGATTTCGGGTGTGGTTTCGTATGGACAAATCTTCTATGTTGCCGTGATCGCTTGTCAAGACGAATGTAGTTCGCGAAGGGTCGAGACGTGAGATCGTTTCGCGTATAAGCGTGGAAAGTTCAGGCAAATGCCGCTCAGCCCGGTCCCAGTCCATATCATGTCCTATCTTGTCGGTGATGAAATGCTCATAGAGGACGAATGAGTACTCGTTTGTAAGCCCCGCGAGGATTTCCGCTGCGTCGACGGGGCTGAACTCCGGGACCTTGTGCCCGGCGGCAATGAGTGTTCGGTTTGTGAAGTCATGATAAAGAGCACGTCCACCGAGCAGGTCCGGAATCCGGCAAAAGCGCATCTTCGCGGCTTCGACCGCGCAGGTGGTCGCGGATTTCCACCGAGGTTCGGATTCAAAAAATTTTGGAGTATAGGTGTTGGCGAATACCGAATGTTCGATACCCTCATTTTTCAACTGTTTGAAAATTGAGTGGGAGTCTATGATTTCCCGCAGTTCTGCGTTAGGAAACCCTTGTTTGTGATACCCGAGCCTTGCGGGTGCATTGATTCCCGTATAGATCGTAGTTTGTCCGGACGCACTCTGGGGCCGGCCTTCGATACCAAGGCAGGCATCAGTTACGGCGAGCGTGCCTTCGATCTGTTCGGGTCCGGTTTGGTCTTGAAAGACTGCGAGCGGGGCAAGTTCCGGAATCTTGAAAAGAGGGTTTTCTTCTGATCTTTGACCAATTCCCAAGCCGTCAACAAAAAATAGTAAGACGGAACTTCCCCGGTTTGAATGCATACCTGATTGTCTCCAATTCAGTCTACTGTCGCAACAGGAATACCCGAACAAGCCATTTACGAACCAAATTCTAAGAAATTCAACGCCGGTACTCCGGGACGATAATCCTCATTGGCTATTAC
>JABDKD010000138.1 GCA_013003215.1 Pyrinomonadaceae bacterium | reverse complement strand
AACTGAGGTGTATGCAATATCAAACATAAACCCCTGTTCTTTCAGTAGTTTACCTGAGTTCTTAGCTTCTGCTCTTCCCTGTTCCGTAAGATCCACATCGGTCCAACCTGTGAACCTGTGTGTCTTGTTCCATTCGCTCTGTCCGTGTCTTACCAATACTAGTTTGTACATAATATTTTCATTGACCAACGACCATTGATCATTGACCATCTATTTTCAAGAGTCTTTTCAATCTATTCTATCAATCTGTCAATCTACTCGGCTACGTTTCATTCATATGAACTGCGGCCTGCGGCCTTACCCATAGCTAATGGACCTCCTGTCCCTACGGGAATGTTAAAGACTTCCGTGTTTTCAATCAGTACCGTCGGCGTCAGCCGATGGCGATCAACTCCGCCTGCGTCAGGGGGCGGTTTAGGTCGTCGCTGACGCGACGAAAACATTCTTCGTTTCAAAACCGTGGGCTGGGGCCTTCGGCCTTACCAACGGCTAGTGGACCTCCTGTCCCTACGGGACGGTCAAGGAATTCCGGATTCTCCAATCTCTGATCTCTGATCTCTGAACTTTGAACTCTGAACTCTGAACTCTGAACTCTGAACTCTGAACTAATCATCAACCATCAATTATCAATCTTCAATCTTTCTTCTTCTTCCTTCTCTCAACGCCGCGATCCGCAAGATACGCTTTTACTTCCCCGATCAGATAAAGTGAACCCGTTACCAGCAAAAGACCATCGCCAACAATTTCGCGGGCCTTCTCTACTGCATTGCCAACTCCCTCAACATGATGAACCGAACCCGCATACTCCTCAGCCACATCCAGGTACTCAGCCGCATCAAAGGCTCGAGGGTTTTCAGCCGTCGTAATGATCAGGTTCTCAGCCATTGGAAAAAGCAATTCAGCTATCTTCTCGATATCCTTACCGCCCGAGGTTCCATAAACCATCATGATCGGGTCCGTAACAAACTCTTTCAAATACTTTACCAGTGCCTTCACGCCTTCGACGTTGTGCGCACCGTCAAACAGTATCCCGTCCGAGAACTCAAGCCTTCCGGCGTGTTCCGCCGCTTCCAGCCCAACTTCGATATCCGCCTTCGAAATCAGTATCTGCCACTCGCGAAGAGCCTCGGCTATGTAGATCGCGAGCGTGGCATTCACCCATTGGTGTTTTCCGGGCATTCCAACCAGGATTGCGTCGTATCGATTCTCTTCCACTTCAAACCTTAAAACCCCGTATGGATCAATTTTTCGCACGTTGGGCACGGCCCATACCGGTTTAATTCCGGCATCGATACACTTCCTGCGAATCGCCTCTTCCGCGACTTTTTCCTGCGGTACTGAAAAAATCCGCACTGCCGGGTGAATTGTCGCGGCTTTTTCCGCAGCAATATCTTTCAGCGTCGGCCCAAGAGTTTTCACATGATCCATAGAAATCGGCGTAATACCTACGATTTCCGGCACCGTAGCGGTCGTTGCGTCAAACCGACCTCCGAGCCCAACTTCAAGTATTGCAACCTTTATGCCAGCTTCTGCAAATACGAGCTGTGCGATCGCCGTCACATGTTCAAAAAAAGTGGGAAGTCCGGGAAGTTTACCGTCCTCAACGAGTTTTTCACTGACTTCGCGAATTCTCGTCGCGTATCTGGCAAATTCCTTTTCTGAAATCCGCTGTCCATTTACACGAATTCTCTCGGTGACGGAAACTAGGTGAGGAGACGTATTTACGCCAACGTCGATGTCTGCCTGGACACAGATCGATTCCAGAAAGGCGCATGTTGATCCCTTTCCGTTTGTGCCGGCTATTTGTACTTTTAGGAAGTTGTTTTGGGGATTACCGAGAGCGTCGAGGAGGATGGTCGTGTTTTCGAGCCCAAATTTCTTTACCGAACGCTCGAAACCGAGACTGAGAAGATAGTCGACTGACTGTTGGAAATCCACGAGTTCACTTCTTCTCCATCATAAAGCCCAGAAGCCTTATCAGCGTGTCCCGCATTTCGCGTCGGTCAACCACCATATCGAGCATGCCGTGTTCGAGGAGAAACTCCGATCGCTGAAATCCCTTTGGAAGCTTCTGCCTGATTGTCTGTTCGATCACACGCGGTCCCGCAAATCCGATCAGCGCTTTTGGTTCACCGATATTTACGTCACCGAGCATTGCAAAACTTGCAGTTACTCCGCCTGTCGTAGGATCAGTCAAAACGGATATAAATGGAAGTCCTTCGTCATCGAGTTCGGCCAGTGCTGAGGAAATCTTCGCCATCTGCATCAGCGAGAGCGTTCCCTCCTGCATTCGGGCACCGCCGGAAGCGCTAAAAACGATCACCGCTCCTCGGGTCTTAATCGCACGTTCAACCAGCCTTGTTATCTTTTCGCCGACCGCAGAGCCCATCGAACCACCGATGAACGACATGTCCATGGCCCCCGCAAATACCTTGTAACCGCCCACCTTTCCCTTGCCCGAGATAATCGCTTCAGGCAATCCCGATTTCTCCTGAGCCATCTTGATTCGATCCTTGTAGGGCTTGGAGTCCACAAACTCGAGAGGGTCAGCGGAAGTCACCTCTTCGTCGAGCTTTTCATATTTCCCGTCATCAAAAATCAGCTCCAGGCGCTCACGCGCGCTGATACGGAAATGATAATCACAATAGATGCAGACCTGGTGCGACTCGAGCAGTTCCTTTTTGTAAAGCGGTTTCTCGCATTCGGAACACTTTACGAAGATGCCCTCTGTTTTTACAGTTTGCTCCGCGTCGGTCGTATGACCCTCGAGCTTCGGTTTGTTTCTACGAAACCACGGCATAATTTAGCTAACAAGAATTTCTTGGTTATGACGGCAATATATCACGGTATTGGTCCGAATCACGACACTGCAGGAGCACTTAAAACTTCAAGCATCTCATTGTGAATCAAGCCGTTGCTGGCACAAAACGGCGGCGAATAGATGTTGAGATCGCTTCCGTCATATGAACTGCACGTGCCCCCCGCTTCTTTGATCATCAGGACCCCCGCGGCGACATCCCACGCGTTCAGCCCTTCCTCCCAGAAACCGTCGAATCGCCCACAGGCAACGTATGCCAGATCGATCGCGGCGGAGCCATCACGCCGGACCGCCCTCGAACTCAAAAGAAACCTCTCAAACGTACTGGCAAGATGGTCCCTTCGTGACAGATCATACGGAAAACCAGTGACCAGCATCGCTTCGGAAAGGTCATTTGTCTTTGAAACACTAATCCTTTTGTTATTGATGCTAGCTCCATGATGCTTTTCGGCAGAGAACAACTCATCACGCGTAGGGTCATAAGAAACCCCGATCACAAGTTCGCCCTTGTGTTCGAGTGCCATAGTTACGCAAAAACACGGATAACCATGGGCATAGTTTGTCGTTCCGTCGAGCGGGTCGATAATCCACTTCCACTCTGCGTCGCCGCTTACCGCCGATGCTCCTGACTCTTCGGCAAGCAGCGAGTGCTGCGGAAAGTGAGTATTGATCTTCTCGATAATAAAAGCTTCCGAAGCCAAATCCGCTTCGGTTACGAGGTCGATGTCACCCTTTTTCGAAATACCGATGTTGCCGCCGAATTTCTCCAGCAGGATATGTCCCGCTTCGCGCGCGGTCTCCATTGCAAAATTGAGCATAAAACTGATCGTTCAATGTTCAATGTTCAATGTTCAAGGTTGGTTGATTCCATTTGTTCCTTCTCCACAGAAGGAGCAAAGACACCTGCCAAATCCTATTCATTCAACCTGAACCGCTACGTTGACTTCTAAACTTTGAACCTTGAACTTTGAACCTTGAACCTCATTGACCGGCCACCGCATTCTTCGCGTCAAAGAAGCCTTCCGCCAATTCGAGAAATTCTCCGATCTGAGAATGCCAGAACCGCCAGTCGTGCCTGCCGGGTAACTGCCGAAACTCATGCGGCACTTTCTTCTTCAGCAACAACTCAGAAAACGAACGGTTTTGTACTATCAATCCGTCTTCCGTCCCGCAGTCTAGATAGAGGAAAGGAAGCCTTTTCAATTCGTCACCCTCTAAGCCATTCAAGATCTTAAAAATATCGTTCTCAGCACGCGTTTCTGAGCCCTTAGGACCGAACGCCGAATAGACGGACTCCCCCAGGACTTTCCATGCCGGAACCGTCGTCTTGTCCCATTCAGCGGCGCGAAGAGCACCGCTGAAGGAACCGGCCAAAACAAACTTCCCGGGGTACTTCAAGCCGAACTTCAAGCCGCCGTACCCTCCCATGGAGAGTCCCGCTATCGCGCGACCGGCCCTGTCTTTTCTAACCGATAGATCGCCCTCGATCTTTGGAATGAGCTCTTTTACGATGTAGCTTTCGTATTTGTCGTTTGGCTTAATCGGACTATCCGTATACCAACCGTTGTTGCCTTCCGGCATAACTACGACCACGCCATACTTCTTAACGACGGCTTCGATGTCACCCTTCTCAAACCAGTCAGAATAACTGCCTGTCAGCCCATGAAGTAAATACACTACCGGCAGCTTCTTATCCCGAGCCTCTCTGAAACCCAAGGGCCCGTAAACGTGGTAAGGCATGGTACGGCCCATCAACTTGGATTCAAGTTTCCCTTCCAGAACCGGATCCGTGTCGCGCACGGCGCCCGATGCAAGTCCCGCCGAAAAAAGCAGGACCAAGACTAACGAAAGTATCCCGGTTCTCAGTCGCATACTCACCTCAAGGGTTCTACTCGAAGAAGCGTTTGAGCCAGCTTCCGCCTTCCTCTTTTGCTACTATCTGAGCGAGCTCGCCCGGATCCAGCCAGACGCCGGAACACGATCGGCAGACATCGATCAGAATGTCTTCGTATGTGGTCTCAATCAACGTTCCATCGCATTTCGGACATTCCAGATCGAGGTCTTTTGTATCCTCGGCCTCCAGTTTGGCCTTCAATTTTTCGATCAGTTCTTTTTCCTTACGGCGAAAGTACTCGTTTTCCAGTGCTTTGCCCCGATCCTCAAGTTCAACAGACATTTATAAATTTCTCCTGTATTAATCTTGTGAAAAAAATAACATCCGCGCTTTGCACAATCAATGCGCTACGCGTGTTGAATAGAAATCTAAATGTCGCTAGAATCATTTGCCTTGAGTGAAGCCGATAACAAGTACATGAATGTGGCGCTGGAAGCGGCCAGGAATGCAGGCGATAGGAACGAGGTCCCTGTTGGCGCGGTGGTAATCGACGGGGGTGGCGAAGTCCTCGCGGTGGCGGGAAACCGTACGATTCTAGACTCTGACCCGACGGCGCATGCAGAGATTCTGGCTTTACGTGAAGCGTCGAAAAAAACAGGCAATTATCGGTTGACTGAATGCTCCGTTTATACGACTATTGAGCCTTGTGTTATGTGCGCTGGGGCGCTCGTTAACGCTCGAGTTTCAAGCTTGGTCTTCGGTGCTCTTGATGAGCGATTCGGGGCAGTGAGAACTCATTTTGATCTTTGTGATAGCGAATTGCTGAATCATCGTATGGAAATCAAAGGCGGGGTGCTCGAAGAAGAATGCCGAAGCCTGATCCAAGAGTTTTTTCGCGCAAGAAGAAGTTAATATTCAGTTCTGCGGAGAGGTGCGAGAGTGGTTGAATCGGGCGGTCTCGAAAACCGTTGTACCTTTATCGGGTACCGTGGGTTCGAATCCCACCCTCTCCGCCATCGTATCTAACGAGCATCGCGTTTGGCATGCTCGTTTTTGATTCAGTATTGAAGCAATTGAACTGATTGACAATTTAAGAGTGGAAAGGTGCAGGAGTGGTTGAACTGGCAGCATTGGAAATGCTGTGTGCCCTTTTGGGTACCGTGGGTTCGAATCCCACCCTTTCCGCCATTATGGCTTCAGGCTCCGCACAAGGACTGTGTTGTGAACTCCGCCAGGCTGGGAACAGAGCAACGGTAGCGATTACATCCTGTGTTGCGGTTAAGTCTGAAGCCTCCAATTCATTTATCGATGATCATCGATCATTGACCAAACAGGACCCCAAGCTGGGTCCTGTTTTTCTTTGTCGAGATTTCCCGCCGGCACATAAGTCCCATTCTTTCTTCGCTTTTTCCTTCTTCCTTTTTTCCTCCTTGGCTACACTCCTACTCTCCCGCGCTCCTGCCCTCCTGCCTTCTCTTGTAGCGGCGCCGAAAAGCGGTTAAAATCTAGGCTCTCTTCAGACGAATGGCATATCAAGTAATAGCAAGAAAATGGCGGCCTCAGATTTTTGAGGAAGTTATTGGACAAGAAGCGATTACGCGCACTCTTCGGAACGCGATCGAGCATGACAGGCTGCACCACGCCTATGTCTTTTCTGGTGCCCGCGGGGTTGGTAAGACGACAACCGCCCGCCTGCTCGCAAAAGCGCTCAATTGCCATAAGACGGAATCTCCAAACCCGAAACCGTGCGACACGTCAAAAGAAGGTGCGTGCCCGTCTTGTGTCGAGATATCAGAGGGCCGCTCGCTCGATGTGCTTGAGTTTGATGCAGCTTCACACACCAAGGTGGAAGAAATACGCGACATAATCCTCGAAGGTATAAATATCAACCCGGCGCGTGACCGGTTCAAGGTGTTTATCATCGACGAGGTTCACATGCTGTCGAAATCATCGTTCAACGCGCTCCTCAAGACGCTCGAAGAACCGCCTGAACGCGTTGTGTTCATGATGGCAACGACAGAGCACCATAAAGTTCCCGTTACGATCCTTTCGAGATGCCAGGAGTTTGAATTTCACACGATTCCGCTAAAGGAGATCTTTGGCAGGCTTCGAATGATTGCCGATGCCGAGAAGATAGAGGTCGAAGACCACATCCTTTTGGAAATTGCCCGTTCGGGTGAGGGCTCCATGCGGGACGCCCAAAGCAATTTCGATCAGGTAATTAGTTTTTCTGAAGGAGCGATAACTTCTGAGAATGTAGGAATTGCCTTGGGAATCGCCGGAGCAGAGGTGGTAATCAGGGCACTTGAAGCCATTGGGGCAAAAGATCACAAACACCTGTTTGAAATAGTCGCCGGCCTGGCAGACAGCGGTCACGATCTGGGGCATTTCTCCAACAATTTGATGATATGCATCCGCGATCTTCTCGTTTATAAGCTCGCCGGTGAAAAGAGTGTACTCATCGAGTCATCGTCTCTTGATGAGGCGAACCTCGAGCAAATCGCTTCCAGGTTCAGCGAAACCGATTTGATCCGTTGCTTTAATTCCCTCGCGGAAACGTCTGTCCGGATGCGCAGCGCCAACGAGCCGCGTTATTTACTTGAGATCGGCCTGCTGAAACTGGTCGAGATGAGGTCGCTTGCTAACATTGAAGACCTTATCAAGAGATTCGAGTCCGGAATCCCAACACACGGAGAATCACAGGTTCAAGAACAATCGGACGACACCGCTTCTATGGCAGCCGCGGCGGATTCAAAAAAAAAACTCTAAAACCTGAGGCTAAGGCTGTCTCAATAGATCCTCCAGCCCAAAACCTAACACCTCCAGTCGATCAGCCCATAGAAACGGAGAAACCAGATACCACCAAACTTGATCGCGATTCCACTCCCCCTCCTGAGCCGGAATTTGTGCCTTTTGAACAGCCGTTTGAAGAGTCGCCAGCGATATCGGTAGAAGAAGGTCCCGAGAACGGAAACGAGGTTGCGTTTGATCCTTCTTCAATGCCTGTAAGGCTGCTTCCGATCTCGTCAGAGGATTTGGAACACGTTGAAGACAAGAAGCTTGACGCAGCATTTGAAAACCATCTTTTGAGAATAGGTGATGACCTGTTACCCATTCAGGGCTCGAAAGAGCTGATGGATGAGTTCTTTGCAGAAACCGAATTGACTGAAGATCCTGATGTCAAAGAGACATGCGCGCCCGTTTCCGATAATAAGGCAGTGGAGATCGCACGGGGACTCAGCGTTGATGATGATGAACCAATTGAAATGCCTGTTTTGCCCGATAACCCCACGGAAAAAGATCTCCTCGAGTTTGCTCAAAACCACCCGTCTGTTCGAAGTCTCTTAAAACTGTTCCGCGGCCGTGTCATAAACGTAAGGAAACGAAAATAGGATTTTTCGTTTTTTTCCGATTTTGGGAACTGAACCACCGAGGTCGGCGTATAAGATAACGGAGGTAAGAAGGAATGAGAGAACCAGTAATAGCGGGTTTGTTGAGTCTATTAGTACCGGGACTCGGACAGATCTATAACGGGAGGATCCTTGTGGGTCTTCTTTGGTTGATCTTAACAGGATTTTCATGGATTGGTTCTGCGGGAACGCTGGGATGGATTGTCCATCTGATCGCGGCCTGGTGCGCGTACAGTTATGCCAAAGACCATCCGGTACGGTAACTAGCAGTTTCTTTGTCAACACAATCCTCCTTTGGCCCGGTGACTGAGCACACCGGGCTTTTTTTGTTTCTAAATCAGGCTGATATGGCGTAAGATTAGACATTCGAATCGTAACTTCCTTTTTGAGTTTATGGACAAAGACGGCGTTTTATTTACAGCTGTTCCTCTATTTGCGGGGGCAGTCGGTGCCTACTTTGGGATTTGGGTATTGGCTGGCGCATTTTTGCTTCTGGCGGCCTTCATGGTGTTCTTTTTTCGTGATCCGAAACGACTGACACCTTCAGATGAAAGTCTGGTTGTTTCTTCAGCAGACGGCAAAGTCACGAAAGTTGAGGAACGCGATGAAGGAATGTTTGTAAGTGTATTCTTATCGCCGTTTGATGTGCACATGAACCGTTCGCCGATAAGCGGTTCAGTTCGTGACGTTAAGATGTTCAAAGGGCAAAAGAGGCCGGCAACCAGCAATTCGGCTAGTACGACGAATGAGAGAAACGCCGTGACAATCGTCGGTCCCAAAATGACCGTGACCTGCACACAGATAGTGGGAATTCTTGCGAGAAGGATCGTTTGCCGGGCTCAAAAGGGAGATGAACTCGCTGTCGGCCAGAAATTTGGACTGATCCGGTTCGGTTCGAGAACCGATCTGCTGATGCCGAAAGGCGTTTCGGTATTGGTAAAACCAGGGGACAGAGTTCGCGGTGGCGAAACTGTTATCGCGAAGCTGGATAGCTGATAGATGGCACAGGATATTAAGACAATTGAAAAGTCTGCACCCAGGCACAAGGGCTTAAAGAAGGGCCTGTATTTGATTCCGTCAGCATTTACGGCGGCCAACATCTGCATGGGTTTCCTGGCGGTTATCTTCTCACTGCGGGGCTATCGCCTGACTCCCGTGGATCCTCAGCTGGCGGCCACTTACTTTGATTATGCCGCGATTGCGATCGGTCTTGCGATCCTTTTTGACACTCTTGACGGCCGACTCGCAAGAATGACCCGTACGACGACCGAGATGGGCGTCCAACTCGACTCGCTCGCAGATGTGCTGACATTCGGGATCGCCCCAGTCACGTTGGTGTATGGATGGGCGATCGGTGCCGCGTTTGCCGACGGCACATCGCTTCACAGTATTGGGATATTTGCGCTTTTTGTTTACCTGATGTGTGGAGTTCTACGGCTAGCACGGTTTAACATACAGGCGACGCGGCCTCGAATCCTAAAGGAAGGCACACCAAAGATGGACAAGAAGAACTTTGTCGGCCTTCCGATTCCGCCCTCAGCTGGATTGATCGCCGCCATAGTGCACTTCTCTCCTCAGCCGCTCACTGTTTATGGTGAAAATGCCGCGGTAATCTATTCAATCCTGCTAATGGTCCTTGCCGCGCTTTTGGGCGGGTTTATGGTGAGCACAATCAAATACACGAGTTTTAAGAATGTCGGCACGGGACGAAAGAACTTCTACCTGATATTGCTTCTGGGCGGATTTGGAATGATCGTTTGGCTCTATTCGCAGGTCGCCCTGCTGGCTTTATCGGCCGCATACGTATCACACGGCATTATGTGGTATCTCGCGGGATTGCTCAGGCCCAAAAAGCAGCGCGAGGCGCTCTCAGACGCCAAATCGACATCAAGCTGAGGTTCCCTTGGCGATCGGCATTACATCAGCCATCTCGGGTTTTCTTCTCTTTCTGCCTCTTTCACCGCCACGAAGTCGCTCACAGACCCCTACGATCGCAACAAGCGTCAGGAACAGGACCGACACAGCAGTAGTGTGAAGGACAAAATCAAACAGACTGTGTACCAAAACCGCAAAAATTCCCGATAGAGCTCCAGCCGACGCGCCCCGTATCAACGGATCCCTTGATCTCACGGCCCGCAAACCACTTCTAAATACAAAGAAAACAAAGCAGATTCCGATAAATGCCCCGACTAGTCCGGTGTTTGCAAGCACTTCGAGGTAATCATTGTGTGCCTGTTCTACGCGTTCCAAACCGTTAAACCTGTCGTAGCCTGCATACGCGACGCCGAACGCTCCCATTCCAACGCCAAATACAAAATTGTCCCTGACAACCTTCGCACTTGAGGCCCAGATCTCGGAACGATTGGTTGTTATGTCCTTGGAGGCAGCTGTTTCCGCAATTCGTGTAAAAGACGTCTCGCCACCAATAAGAATCGCGCCGATAGCAATAGCCCCCGCAACGGCGGCTGCGGCAATGACACGCACAACCATCCTCTTGCGACCGGATCGCCCGTAAGCGATAAACATCAGAAAAGCGACGCCGGCCACAACCGACACAAGTCCGCCCCGTGATCCGCTCAAAACCAGTGCAACGCCCATAACTCCAACGGCCGTCAGATACAGGAGCTTCTTGTCTTTTTGAACAGCTCCGGAAAGGTACAGCCCTAGCGGAATTGCCATCGTCATTTCCATGTAGGCCGCAAAGTTGTGGCGGTTCACAAAAGAACCGAATGGTTTCGCAAACTCAGATGAATAAATCCCGTAGATCTTCGTCGGGCTCAAGACCATCTGGAGAATGCCGAAAAATGCGTAAAGAAAGCCGAAGACGGTTACCAGGCGAACGATACTTCGCAGCCTCGAACTCCTGTTGATAAAAGCGAGGGCGAAAGCCAGGAAGGCAAAGAGCGCAACAAAATGCAATGCGGCAACCTTTGTCGCAAATGGGTCATACGAAATGGTTCTTGGAATGCTTTCAACGCCTCCGACTGATCCGATATAACCAAATGGAATCACCTGAACGAACCCATATATTGCGGCAGCGGCAAGTGGCAGCTGGAACAGCGACTTATCTATTACGATCGCCCCGCCCCGGAACGCGTCGATAACCCACAGCAATGCGAGTATTCCAATAACCAGGTAAAACAGGCCGATCACCGGCTGGTGAACCGTTCCGTAAAACAGCGTAGTCCAGACAATCGTCGCACATATAAGAAAGTACGCCATTTTGCCCGCGACGGTGTCGGATTTTGATGCTTGTTCTAAGGACATTTAAAGCTCTTTGATCTCAAAATCGTCGTAAAAGAAAGTTCCGCTGAGAGTACAGTTCTCTCCGCAGAATTCGCGTGTCGTCCTTATCGAAACGCCCTCGGACTCCTTTGGCACGTCAAAGTCGATTTCATAGAGGGTCCAGTCGTTGGATCCTCTTTCGTATGCC
>JABDKD010000107.1 GCA_013003215.1 Pyrinomonadaceae bacterium | reverse complement strand
GCTCGAGCATTTCCGATAGTTCACATGGCTCTCGTGAGATAAACATTGCATTGCTCTTTAGCATGAACCTCAATTATCTAACTTCGAGAATCCGTGTCCAATTTCATCCTTAGGTCTTAAGATCCTTCACTACTTTCCCTCTCATCAAAAGCCAGTAGATCCCAAAGCCGAGGGCGAAGGTAACAAACCAGGCATATTTATAAAGGAAGTCGAAGAAGCCGGGGTCTTCAACATTTCCGCCGGGCGTCGTCGCGGCTCGAAGGAAGCCGTAAACGACCGGTGCAATAGCAAGAAACAATGCTGCCACCGCGCGCCAGTTGAAACCGTTTGCATAGGAATAAATGCCGTCCTTGTTGAACATCTCAGCAAGGAAAAGCTTCTGACGTCGTATGACCCAGTAGTCGCAGATCATTATCCCGCCGATCGCACCCATAAGTCCCGAGTAGCCAAGCAGCCACGTGAATATGTACGCACTCATCGAAGACATAAGCTGCCAGGGCATCATCAGGATTCCGATAACAGCAGTAATCAAACCGCCGGTCACGTAAGAAATCAGTTTCGGATTCAGGTTGGAGAAGTCATTTGATGGCGAAACGACGTTTGCCGCCATGTTCGTTGAAAGCTGAGCGACAAAGATCACGATCATCGAAAACAGGATCACCAAGGTGCTGTCGAACTTCTTGATCAGGTCAACAGGATTCGGTATCGCTTCACCGTAAATGATTACCGTCGCACTGGTTACGGCCACACCGATGAAAGCAAAAGCGGTCATTGTTAACGGAAGACCGAGGGCCTGGCCCATCATCTGTGACTTTTGGGATTTTGCATAACGCGTGAAGTCCGGAATGTTTAGAGAGAGCGTCGCCCAATAACCCACCGAAGCGGTCAGCATGCCCGGGAACAGCGTCCAGAAACTAGCCGTGCCTTTCTGAAGGGAACTTGACTCGCTCAGGACCGCTCCTATTCCGCCGGCCCTCGACGCGGCCCAGATCAGAAGTGCGACACCACCGGCTAGCAGGAGCGGTGCGGCCCACGACTCAAGAAACTTGATCCCCTCAATGCCTTTGAGGATTATCGCGACCTGTACTATCCAGAAAAGAAAGAATGCTACCCACGTATGGAGCGGTATATCGATGATTGTCGTTGCGAGTGCCGTGTTCCAGGTCTCAGAAATCGCTCCGAATAAAGCGTCGAGTGCCTGCCCGCCAATCCACGTTTGGATTCCAAACCAACCGCAAGCGACGACTGCTCGCAGTAAAGCCGGGATGTTTGCTCCTTTTGTTCCGAATGACGCACGCAGAAGCACGGGAAACGATATGCCGTATTTTGTGCCGGCGTGAGCATTAAGCATCATCGGGATCAGGACTATGGTATTACCTAGCAGGATGGTCAGCATCGCCTGCCACCAGGTCATTCCCGCCTCGATGAATCCTCCGGCAAGGGTGTAGGTGGTGATCACCACACTCATCCCGATCCAAAGAGCGGCGATGTTCCAGGTCGTCCAGGTCCTGTCTCGTAACCGCGTAGGCGCCAGATCTTCGTTCCAGAGCGGGGAAGCGGAGAGGTCATCGTCGATCTCGATAAAATCATGTTTGGCCATAACTTTTCCCTGCGAGGATATTCTGCGGATCCTGTTCCAACGACACAACTATAATTCTTATACCAAATACAGCAAATAGAGATTTTAAAACGTGACCCTTTTCGGGTGGGAAGATCGCCTTAATTCTAGTAGTATCCATAAGCGATTCTTTACTAAAAAATGAATGCAAGTGGATTAGAAAAAATCTATTTCAAAAGGAGAGAGTATGGGAACTGGAAAAAGATTAGACGGAAAGGTCGCGATAATTACAGGCGCGACCGGCGGCATTGGTGAAGCAACGGCGAAGAAGTTTCTTGAAGAAGGTGCAAGCGTGATGCTCATCGGCCGGTCAAAAGCAAAGCTCGAAGAGACGCGCGGTCGACTGTCCGGGTTCGAAGGAGTTTCAGGTTTCGTTGCTGAAGCTACGGATGAAGACGCAAATGCGGCGGCAGTCTCTGAGACTGTAAAACAGTTCGGCGGACTCGACATTCTGATGGCGAATGCCGGCACTGAAGGCAAAAACAACCCAATCGAAAGTCAGACGAGGGAGGTCTGGGAAACAGTACTTGGAACAAACGTGATCGGCGTCTGGATTTCGATGAAGCACGCGATTGAACCCATGAAAAAGCGAGGCGGCGGTTCGATCATCGCCGTTTCTTCGATCGCGGGACAAATCGGATTTCCTACCATGGCGCCGTATATTGCCAGCAAGCACGCGGTGAACGGGATAGTGAAAACAGCGGCCCTTGAATTAGGCGAGTTCAATATCAGGGTGAATTCGATTGGCCCCGGACCGATATCAAATAGAATGACGCAGTCTCTGGAATCCCAGATGAACCCGGATGACCCGAGCGCCGCACATGATCTTGTGACGACTCTAATTCCTATGAAGCGATATGGAACTAACGAAGAGGTGGCAAATCTCGCGTCATTCCTGGCGAGTGACGAATCATCTTATTGTTCCGGTAGCTGTCATATGATCGATGGCGGTTTCATCGCCGCATAGGAATGAAACTGCTAAAATACCGGAAATTTTGAGAAGCGCTTTAAAAAAGGAGATCAATTCGATGAGCAATGGAAAAGAGAAACCCGAGTACTTCAATCTAAGACCTGAAGTCGAGAAACAATACGGCTACGCACACGCGGTCAGGGTTGGAAGAGAAATAAAGATTTCAGGCGCGGTAAGCATGGACGACGAAGGTACCCCGACCGCAGTTGGTGATATGGCGCAGCAAATGAAGAACTGTTACGAAGACCTACGGAAAGTCCTGAGTCACTACGGCTGCACGTTTGACGATGTGGTAGTTGAGAATATTTATTCGACGGACATGCCTGCATTCCTAAACGAGGCGGCGTATCGCGGCGAGATTTATAAGAACCACTTCCCGACCGGAACCTGGTTGGGCGTAAAAGAACTGGCGCTTCCGGAGTTCATGATCGAGATCGAAATGGAAGCATTTATATCGGATTGATAGCTTGACCGGCTTTCATTCGAAGGGCTTTAGAATACTTGAGGAACACAACGTAGGCCCCAATTCCACAAACAATCAGTCCATAGTAGCCGTCTAGTATTCCAAGTTTTAGGAAATAGTTTTGAATGAAGCTGGACAGGGGGCTGACCGTTGTTTTCAGCAACAACGGCAGCTTCTTCTTCTTCTTCGCAAGTTCACGTGCAGCGAGGTCTGTGTAGGATTCCGCACGCTCCAAATGTTCACTGACAGAATAATAAGAAAAGTGGTTAAGGATGCCGGCTAATTTCTCTACAGAGACATCTTTGTCCAGTTCGACACTTTCGTGAACCAGTCTTTTATTCCAGCGTGCCCGGGCCTTTGGGTAGAGGCGTAATTGATGGTCCGGATGCCAGCCGGAGTGGCGGATCCACTTCCCACAATAATTCGTCAAACGATTGAGTGAATACGCGACATTTTCGCAGAGGTTTGGCTTCAATTCCTGAATCTCCGCCCGGAGTTCGTCCGTTAATTCCTCGTCGGCGTCAATAGTAAGTACAAACGGATGCGAAGCCAATGAGTTTGCGAAATTCTTGGTATCCGAATAGCCCAGCCATTCTTTTTCTACGAACCTAACATCATCAAAAGACTCTGAGATCTCCCGGGTCTTGTCAGTGCTGAATGAGTCAACGACGATTATTTCATCGGGTACGCCTTCAAGCGACTTGAGGCATCGCCCGATATTTCGTTCTTCATTCTTGGTGATAATTACCGCTGAGATTTTCGGCATGGCTGTGTCAGATTTTTACGCATTCACCGCGTTTGATGAACTGACCGTCGCCCTGTTCCCCTGTGTACTCGCCCTGATCGATAACGACTTTGCCTCTTGAAAGGACAGTTTCGACAACTCCTTGCACCTCGAATCCTTCGTAAGCGCTGTAATCAACATTCATGTGGTGAGTGTCGGCGGAAATTGTTTGCGACTTCCCGGTATCGAAGATGACGATATCTGCGTCAGATCCGACGGCGATCGTCCCCTTCTTGGGGAACATTCCAAACATCTTCGCGGCAGCTGTTGAAGTCAGTTCAACAAAACGATTCAGAGAGATCCGGTTTTCGTGAACACCTCCGTTATAGATCAGGGACATGCGGTTTTCGACGCCCGGCGCGCCGTTGGGGATCAGCGAGAAATCGTCTTTTCCAAGTTCTTTTTGCTCCTTCATACAGAACGGGCAGTGATCGGTTGAGACGACCTGTAAGTCATCCATTTTCAAACCTTTCCAGAGCTCGGTCTGGTTTTCTTTTTCGCGCAAGGCCGGTGTCATGACGTATTTCGCACCCTCAAAAGTCTCACCGTAGTCATCAATTGAAAGGAACAAATACTGGGGACAGGTTTCCGCAAATGCAGGTATTCCCCGGTCCCGTGCCTCCCGGACCTGATTAAGCGCGTCACCGGAAGAAAGGTGGACGATATAAACCGGGGACTCGGCCATTTCAGCGATCGCAATAGCCCGGTGAACCCCCTCGGCTTCGGCGACGGTGGGGCGTGTGAGCGCGTGATACTTTGGTGCAGTGCGGCCCTCGGCCAAGGCGCGTTTTACGATCTCATCGATGACGATCCCGTTTTCCGCATGCATACAGACAAGTCCGCCGCGATCACCGGCGGCCGTCATCGCCCTGTAGATCGTCGCGTCATCCGCGAGAAAAACTCCCGGGTAAGCCATAAAGAGCTTAAAACTCGTGATCCCTTCATCCATCAGCGTGTGCATTTCCTCGCGATGTTTGTCCTCGAAATCGGTGGTGATCAAATGAAAACCGTAATCGATGGCTGTCTTGCCTTCGGCCTTCTGGTGCCAGGTATCGACCCCTGCGATCATTGACTCACCCTTCGTCTGAACCGCGAAATCGATAATTGTTGTCGTCCCGCCATATGCCGCCGCTCGTGTCCCGGTCCAAAAGTCGTCAGACGAAGAGGTCCCGCCAAACGGGAGATCCATATGGGTATGCGGGTCGATCCCGCCCGGGATCACCACCTTACCGGTCGCATCGATTACACGGTCCGCTTCCATATCGAGTGACTTTCCAATCGTCGTGACGGTGTCACCGTCGATAAAGATATCGGCGTGATAGTCATCGACTGCGGTTACTATTCTTCCGTTTTTGATTAGTGTTTTCATCTTTTCTGGATTGTTAACTAAAACTAAAGAATTTCAATACAGGGAGCGGTAGCGACCTGCGAAATTGTTACCTAGGCGTCCGTCGGATTGAATTTGGTCCCCCGACAGGTCGCTTGTAGACAGTGTATCTCTTAGCGTTCTATATGTGCCTCTGTGCCTCTGTGGTGAAACTCACTTTCGAACAAACCAAAAACTCTGCCCTACTACGCTCGGCCCGAAGGGAAGCGGTATGTTTTCCATTAACTCCGAGGAGTAATCTTTCTCTTCAAACTCAGGACCAAAAAAACTGACCAACTTTTTGCGCGTCCGACGGTTCGGTCCGATCGGTCGCCAATCAAACGGCCCTTTTTTTCCCCAATGGGCCAATACGAGATCAGTCCCTCCTTCCGACCAGCCCAATAGCTGCTGTTTGTAAATCGGTATGCTCGAGGTGGGGATCGAATGCAATGTTCCCGAGTCGTGAACCAGGTCAAAAGGTTCGTCTGATGTCCATTTGAGCAGATCAGCTGCGACAAAGTCGATATTTACGTCTTCTTCTTTGGCCCTTTTCATGGCCATCTCGATCGCTTTTGGAATAAAGTCAACGGCCGTTACTTCAAACCCGCGCTTTGCGAGTTCAACCGAAATCACACCCGTTCCACATCCCAAATCGAGTGCACGGCCACTGTTATCGTTTGCGTCAGCAGCCTCGCGCAAAAAATCGTACGGTTCAGGATTATGCCACGGTAAATCCTCGGGCGTCGCCGCTTTGCCGTAGATCATTTCCATTACTCTTTTCTCAAACATAAGGGGTCACCACAGAGACACAAAGAGCACAAAGACATTCGAGAGGCTGTGGTGAACGAGCGGCTGGCCTGACTTTCCTCTTTCGTTTATGAAGTTCGAGTATACTCTGTGTCCTTTGTGTCTCTGTGGTGAATATCAATCCTTTAAGCTTTCGAGTCCTTTATCCAGCGCGTTGATCAGTTGGTCGACGTTGTCTTTTGTCGAATTGAGCATCATTCCGGTACGGATCACGTTTCCATAGAGACCGCCTTTTCCGATTAGAACGCCCTGCCGTTTCGTTTCTTCAAACACCCGCAGAACCGAGTCCGCCGCAGGCTCTTTTGTCTGTCTATCTTTAACAAGCTCAATGGCTTGCATCAGGCCTTTGCCGCGTACATCACCGATCGCGTTGTGTTTGTTCTGCAGTTCCAGCAGGCTTTCGTGGAAATAGTCTCCAACCACCCTGCAATTCGTTTTCAGGTTATCTTCCTCGATCACATTGATTACAGCGGCGACCGCTGCCATCGACACCGGATTTCCTCCAAATGTCGAGAAGGTCATTCCGGGGAATGCGTCTGCGACCTCCGGAGTCGCGATCGTCCAGCCGACAGGAATTCCATTTCCCATTCCTTTTGCTGAAGTGATGATGTCCGGCTCAACATCCCAATGCTCGATACCAAACCATTTGTCACCGGTGCGGCCCCAGCCGGTTTGAACCTCGTCGGCGATAAACAACCCGCCGTGGTTTCGGGTGATTTCCGCGACCTTTCCGAAATACTCTTTCGGCGGAACGATAAAGCCCCCTACCCCGAGGATCGGTTCGGCCATGAAGGCAGCTATTTCACCGGTTGTGGTCGTTTGGATCAATTCCTCGACATCATCCGCGCATGCAACATCGCAGGAAGGATATTCGAGTTTGAAGGGACATCGGTAGCAATACGGTGCCGGAGCGTGGACCATCCCCGAAACTTGGGAAGCGACGGGTTTCCATGTCGAATGACCAATGGCAGACAGCGCCGTAGCACTTCTACCGGAATAGCTGTGTCGAAGGACGACAACTTCACTTCTGCCGGTCGCGAGCTTTGCTGCAAGGATCGCCGTGTCGTCAGCCTCGGTTCCGCTGTTTGTAAAAAAGGACTTCTTGAGTCCGCCTGGAGTGATCTCAGCCATCTTTGCGGCCAGATCGCTTTGCGGCTTGTTCACATAAAGGGTCGAAGTGTGCTGGATCTGGTTGGTTTGCTCGATGATCGCTTTGTTAACGCGTTCGTTTGCGTGCCCGATGCTTACCGTCAAAACTCCGCCAAAACAATCGAGGTAACGGTTTCCGTCCTCGTCCCAGACGTATTCACCGTCACCTCTTACAAGCGCTATCGGCTCTTCGTAGTAATTTGCGACAGCAGGGAAAAGGTATTCCTTGTGTTTACTAATTGCGTCCGAAAGTTCGGAGCGGTCTTCGCTTGGATTCATTCGCTTAATTCCTCTTTGGATACTTGGAAAGCACTATAACCAAAGAGTATATCAGGGAAATCAAATAGTAGTCTTCCGTTCTTCAATCGATATTTTGTGAAAATCCAATCAAATTTGTCTAAATGAGAAATATCAAAGACAGTTGTTCTTCCGTCTCTTCGAGTCTTTGAATTAAGGGCGACAGCCCGCCTCGTTATTGAGAGTGGTCTCCAATGCTTTTAATTTTGGCAGTAGGTCTGAGCGTTTCTCTTGTTCCGCACGCTTTGTCATAAGCCCGTTTAGCTCTTTCGCATCTGAACACTTGCCCGATTCCGCAAGAGCAGTGGTAACAAGCATTCCATGCTCGATGGCTTTTGTCGCAGCAAAAACTCTCTGGGATATATCCAGGGCAAGTTTTCCGTCGCGGAGATCTTTATCCTTTGAATTCGCCAGGGCAAACGCGTATGCCGCGGCGGTTTGTACTCTGGATGGGTATTTCCCGTATGCGGTTTTGAGTGCGTCGAATAGTTCTTTGTGCTTTCCTTTGACACTCAAAAGGCCTACAAGATCGAGTAGTGCCGTTTCATTCTCCGGTTGTTGCGCGAGAACCCTTCGGTATTCGCTCAGCGACTCATCCAGCAGATCGGCGTTTCTTAAGGCCTTTGCCAGGTACAGGCGGGAGGTGACGTCATTGGGTTTTGACTTCAGAACGGCTTTGAAACTCGAAACCGCCTGAAGTGGTTTCCCCGCAATGTTGTATAAAATACCTAAGTTATACTGTGCATTGATGTTGTCCGGTTGAAGAGCTATGGCCTTTTCAAACACCGTAATGGCTTCCGCATTCTTCTTTAGCCCGCTGTAGGCGACACCTAGGTTGACAAGTGCCGTGGTGTTATTGGGGTCGGACTTAAGGATCTCGGCATAGATCTTTGCCGCATCCTCAAACTGGCCGGCATCAATCGCGGTCTTTGCCTCCTGCAACTTTGGCCTCGCACCTGTTTTCCGGTTCTCCACTTTTTCCAGGAGGGGGTCGGCAACTTTCACCCCTACCGGGCCCTGGAGTTTGAGTTGTTCCCGGGCTTTATCGGGCTGACCGAGTTTCCTGTAAGCAAGTGCGAGGCTGTAGCGAACACGGTTCGCTCTTGGAAGGATGTCGATTACCTTTTCGTATAGATCAGCAGCTGATCGAAATTCACTCTTCTCATATGCAATCTGCGCAAGCCCATAGAGGACGGCCGGTTCATTCGGTGTAATTTTGGCCGCCGACTCAAATGATTTTGTCGCTAGTCCGATGAGATTAAGCGACAAATATATTTCGCCGGCCCTTGCATGGCTTGGGACATATTTTGGTTCGATTTCGACGGCGCGCTTAAATGCGTCCAATGCTTCATATGGCCTGTTAAGTTCTGCGAGTGCAATCCCGGCAAGATGTTGCCATCTGAAATCATTCGGTTGAAGCAGACCGGCATTGCGATAGCAAGCGAGCGCGGTATCGAGAATCGAATAAGCGTGGTAGTCAGAACCTGTATTTCCGTATGCGATGGCCAGTCGCTGATTAGTTGTTCCGGTTGTCTTCGACGCGCTATAGAGAATGTCACGGGAAGCCCGCAACTGCGCCGCAACGGCCGCTTCCATTCCCTCAAACCCCGGAAAATCGACGGCAACTAGCCCCGTACCGGGCGGCGCCAGTTGAGTTGGCCCATCCGGAGACTCCTTTTGCGCGTTGAGGACACCCGCAAAGCACAGGAACAATACCGCAACTAAAAAACTCGAATACGCAGACTTCATTTACTACTCCCCGCATCAAATGAAATTTTGTTGTATGAATTCAATTTGGGATCGAGCAAAACACCCTTGGAACCGTCCGGCCAGAACACGCGTACCGTCTTGATCTTGTCTCCCCGACCCAGTCCCACCAAGACGCGCGGGTCGTGGGATGAGGAATAGCTTCCATCGGTTCGAGCACGACGCTGCAGTATCCTTCCGTTTTCAAGGACGACTTCCAACCTCGCGCCAAGAAGATCTCTTCCCGATACCTTGTCGGTCAGTTGAAAACCGATCCAGCCATTTTCATTCCCCCGGTTTATGAGGAGTTCTGCGGGCCCGCTGTTATTCGAAACAAGAATATCGGTGTCCCCGTCGTTGTCGACATCGCCGAAGGCAGCCCCCCGGCTTACCCTTTTCTCCAAAAACGAGCCGCCGGCATCGCCCGATACATCTTCGAAAATCCCTTTGCCGACATTCCTAAACAACTGATTTTGTTGGCCTAAGGGATAGCGCGGGTTAAGTGTTCCCGAATTTCCCGGCCGAAATACCTCTCGCAAAAGCTTCACGCTGCCATTGGCGATAAACACATCGAGCAGCCCGTCGTTGTCGAAGTCGAACAGCAGTGTTCCAAAGCCCGTCAGCCTTACATCGGGCAGACCAAGGTTGGTTGAATTCGTGATGTCTTCAAACATCGCGTCGCCCTCATTTACATAGAGCGTGTGTGTTTCTTCCATCAAATGGGTGATGAAAAGGTCCAGTTTTCCGTCGAGATTGATATCACCGGCATCGACACCCATGCTTGCTTCGGATTTCCCATGCTTGTTTACCGCCGCACCCGAGAAAAACGCATCGTTTTCAAACCGCCCGTTCTTCTTGTTGATCCAAACTTCATTTGGATCTCCATCATTTGCGACATAGATATCGGTCCAACCGTCCGCATTTAAGTCCGCTGTGACGACGCCAAGCGAATGACCGGTATCGGATGAAATACCGGAGGGTGCGGATACATCTTCAAATGTGCCATTACCGCGGTTGCGAAAGAGATAGTTTTTAACGGACCGATATGCTTTCGGGCCGCAGTAATCGCGGGCAGTTGTCTTTGAATAACAGAGCGGCTGTTTTCGTGAGTTTCGGTA
>JABDKD010000058.1 GCA_013003215.1 Pyrinomonadaceae bacterium | reverse complement strand
GAATTTGGATGAAGATACAGCCGCCGAGCTTTTCAACTATCCTTCGATAGGTCGTTTGTTTGAAAGCGGGACAACCGATGATCTGGACGCGCTTATGGATGGGTACCGGAAAGCTTCCAACGATCTTGATCTTGTAATTCGCAAGGGATCACAAGAAGAAGCACAAAGCGCGGCACATGCGCAAAAAGCGATAGCCGTGACCCTCGAGTTTCTTTCAGATCTCGAGGCGAAAGCAAAATCATAGAATTCCTAGAAAATTGAGGAAACTTTCCGGGATACCATCCGATAATTCTCCCGAAGTACAAAATCTAGCTTTCGGGCGCGCGTTTTCGCCAGAAACCAAAATCAGAGAGGTGGCTATGCCAAACGGAGATCCAATGATTACCCCGAACGAAGTACAGAAACTCCCTCCGGTTCCTGTTTTTACAGACTCGACTATTTCGCAAAAGCAGAAGAAACCGAATAAATTCCTGAATATTCTTGGCGGAATCGCCGGCGGTGCTCTGAATATGATCGCACCCGGCGTCGGAACCCTGATTGGAGGCGCCATAGGCGGCTCGGGCTCAGCTTTTGGTTCATATGGCACGTTGATTCAACAAAGAGCGCATTTTGAAAAGATGCAGCGTTATAATCAGGTTTCCAACATGATTCAGCAGCAGCAGAATCAGGCAATGATGGACCAGCAACAGAAGCAGTCCTATAAGCTTATCGAAATGCAAAATCGCGTAAGTATGCAGGCACAGGAGTTTTCCACGATTTCGAATTTATTGAAATCGAGGCACGATAGTGAAATGACGGCTGTGAACAACATTAAATCCTAAATCTATGGTTCCAGGACCTCCTAAACTAAGGGACGAGGAGCTGCGTGTGCTCCTCGAAACCGGGTTCATACTTCGTGAGGCCTCGCGTTTTGACGACGCCGAGGCCGTTTTTCGCGGATGTATGGAGTTGATCCCCGATTCCGAAGTACCGGTTGTCGGGCTTGGCACAGTCTACTTGCAGAAAGGCGAATATGAAAAAGGCCTTGAGTATTGCCGGAAGGCTGCCCAGGAACATTCGGGGAGTGCCTACGCCAGGCTGCATTTCGGCGAGGCGTTGCTGTTCAACAACCAAGTTGAAGAAGCACAAGCTCAACTCCTGAGTGTAATCGAGGAAAACCACGATTCAACTTATGCCAGAACCGCTTCCAGAATCCTCGCTGTAGCAGACCTTCAATAACTTCTTAAGTCATTCTTGTTTTGACAAAGCGCAGCTTTGGGCAGTCGCTTCAGATTAGTGCAACGATGTGTTGGTTCTGTATCCGCCTTTCTGTCTGGATGCCTATTTCCACAAAGCCAGAAGATAGGTTTAACCTCAATTGTCAATTTAAAAGAAAATAAGCCCCTGGGCGAAAGCCCCCCGGGGCTAGATTGAGAATTAACAAATTGCCTGCAAGAATTTCTATTCGATTGATTCTACGCCAATAGAATTCAATGTTCAGTTTCCATCTCGGTCTGCCTCTCTTCGACCGCATCACGAAGTGAAAGAAGAATTGCTCTTGCCCTGATACTAGATTGCTTCTTCCCATGCGGATCATTCTCGACGGCCTGTTTGAGGTCCACTATTCCGAGTTCGTATTCCTGCTTCATAAGAAAGAGTTCGCCGCGACCGGCCAGTGCATCGACATTCGCCTTGTTCAGCCGTATCGAGTCGTCAAATCGTTCAAATGCGCTGTTGAAATCCTGTTTTCTGAAATAGATCGCACCCAATTGGCAATGAAACACACTGTCATAGGGATCGGCCGCAACAAGACCCTTGTATATCGTTTCAGCCTCTTCAAGCCTTCCCGTCTCGATAAGTTCGTAGCCTTTCCTGGCGATCTCGTATTGTCGTTCCTTATCCAGACCAACATACTCGCCGATTGTAATTTCGCCCTTGACCAGCTTTTCTTCCTGTAATGCATCTTTCACTTTTTATTCTCCGTATGGGGTTTGGAACTGCGAACGGGACGGGCCCATTGCCCGCCCCTTCAAATGCCAAATGTTGCTTCTTATGCGATCAATGATCGGCTTCTATTGGCAAAGACAGCCTGGTTCATGTCCGTGAGTCTCGAAATCGCGTCGAACATGTCTGAAAGCGCTCCGAACATCTCGCTCATCGAATTCTGATGATTACCGCAGTTGTATTGACTGCCATTTCCAATGTTTCCGAAAATGGGATTGTAATAGGGATTTGAACCGAAATCGTTGGGCCTCCAGTTTGGATCCCAGTTCCCGAACAGACGGCTCAGGAAGTCCATTATATTGTTTCCGTTTCCATGAGCATGATTAGTGCCGGGTGCGAGTTGGTTACCCAAACTGAAAGACTCCCCTCCGTTTCTGCTACCGAGAATCTCGCGGCCTCTGAACGACCAATCATCAGTTTCTCTGCCCATTACAAAGACGTCGTTGCCCGTGAAACTGTTTGCGTGGGCAAATCCATCCTGTGTAACGGTTCCGATCCTCCCTTTGCCCTTGTCGATATCAGAAATCATCACGCGATCATTGCCGTTGATAATCTCAAGACTGCCCGTCACGGTCGTTCCGTTGCTCCAAGGCTTGGTGTTTACATTGATGCGGGTTCCGTCAGGCAGCATAAAAGTTGAATTACGCTTGAAGTCCCATTTGCCGCCGTCACTTTCGGCAACGTGAGGATCACCCCAGACGCGTGTGCTTTTTCCATCGGGCCCGGTAATCTTCCATTCGAACTTCCCCATCGGTTCTATCGTGTAGCCCCCTGGAGTTGTGACCTTGTTGCCGTCCGCCTTCAGGCTACCGCTGGGATGACGGCAATCTTCCATCACCGGCGGAGACGTGCATCCCCCTTGGGGAACGCAGCCGCCCTGTGCGATGCTGCTTCCCGCGAACGAGTTAAACAGGTAAGACATACTGCCGAACAGATCGGCCAGCATTCTGTTCATATTGGACGTAGGATTGATCGGGGCGGAGAACCCCGGTCCGTTCATGTTTACTATGTTGTTGAAATTGAAATTGACTTCCTGCATTTATCCTCTCCTCTCTACATCCGAACTGCTCGATGCGTTTCTTCAGTTGCCCAGTCTTGTCTGGTTCTGTGTGAGTTATCGTCCGGGCAAAAAAAAAGTTTCCGCAAAATCACGGAAACATTTGAATCTTGAGAGTTTCTTGGTCCTTATTCTCGTTTTGGCAGAACACCCATATCAACGAGATTGCCTCTTAGCTTTGCAATTGCCTTGGAATGAAGTCGGGAGACCCAAGACTTCGTAACTCCCATCTCTTTTGCAAGTGCTGTTGTTGTTATGCCCTTGAAATAGAGATTTTCAAGTATGAGCCGCTCCCTATCGTCCATTTTCGTAAGTTCAGAGCGAACGAGGCTGATCAGTCCCTTCGTTTCAGCGGTCTCACTCGGCAATTCTTTTGAGTCCACAACTTCAGGGGTTGATTCATCACTCAAAGACAGCAAATAGGCGGGTATTATCCTGTCCACCAATGCACCAACTTCCGAGATTTCAGCATCTACTCCCCTTTTGCCGGTGCTGTCGTCGGAGGCCGTTTGAACCAGATCGTTGAGATTCGCCTCTTTTTGCACCCATTTTCCCTTATTTGATCGCATCAGGACGCCCATCTGCCTGAGGCCGTCAAACACGGCACCGCGGATACGATAATAGGAGAAAGTGGTGAATGAGATACCGCGTGTTGGGTCGAATCGATCAGCGGCCTCCATTAGCCCGATCATCCCATAGCTGACCAGCTCTTCGAAATCGACATGCCTGTGAAGCGTGGCCCGAACCTTTTTTACGATCGAGTAGACGAAATACCGGTACTTCTCGACCAACTCTTCGCGGTCTACCATCTTTTCAGCGATCGCTCTTTTTTGTGACTGTTCGGACATAGCCAATAGCGGTGCACAATGAGGTCCGGGAACGCTAAGCTTAGAAAGACAAACGGCGGAAATGACTTTCTATGTAAGTGATTGGTCAGATGGTAACATATCCAAAATCCGGGTAATTTTCAAAAAGTTTCCTGGAACCGAAATTGCAGGACGCATGAAAAAGAAGAAGTACAGGCTCAATACCGTTATCGAAATACGGCGTGAAGGGAAAAAGGCCGCTTCTGTAATCGTGCATAAACGGCGGGAAGAACTGGAAGCAGAAGAAGAAGAGCTAGCCTCACGCGAAAGAACCCTGAGCAGCCATCGAGAGATCATGTCAGCTGCCGGAAAGCGAATGCAGAACGACCTGTCCGACGGAACGGCAGCCTCAAAGATTGTTTCCCATAAGACCTATCTCGAAAATCTTCGAGAAAAGGAACAAATCCTAATGGCAAGCGTGAAAGAACAGAGGGAAAGTGTCGCCCTAGCAGCAGGAATCCTCGACGAAGCTATCCAGAATCTCGCCGAGGCTTCAAAAGAACTGAGTGTGATCGAAAAGCACAAAGAAAAGTGGAAAAACAGCGAGCAGAAACGTCAAACAAAACAAGAACAGAAATTGATGGATGAAATCAGCTCAATTTTGCACAAACGCTCAGAAAAGCTATAATTTAAACACTGTTGTTCAATACCTTTCGTGCTATGCAAAAGAGTAGGGATTTAGAGACTGTATCGGGCGTAGCTGCACGCTCCCGTGTGATGCCGCTCTTAATCGCAGGAATATTTTGTTTCTGCGTCGCGGCTCTGCTTGGTTTCGGTTCCTGGAGATTGTTTGGAAGCACCGCAAGGCAAAACGGGGACACAGCGAAATTCTTCGAGCGATTTGGATTGAGCACGGCCAAATCACCGCCTCTCGAAGTGAAGCCGAACATGCAAAAGGACGCAGCCCCGGTAAAGACCCCGGAGGTTCGGGAATCTCCAGCAAAAACGACACCATTGTTGGAAGGAGTCGTTCATGTTGATGGCGGTGAGACTGCTGTCGGCGGCGGCGTTTCCCTTCGACCTCTCCAACGCAAGATCGTCGAACCGATTCTGATAGCGGAGACTGAAGTAACGAATGCTGAATATCAGCGTTTTGTTAAGGCTACGGATTACAGGCGCCCGGAACACTGGAAGCGGGGAAAGATCCCGGTGGGAATGGAAGATCATCCTGTTGTCTTTGTGTCTTACGACGATGCCCAGGCCTTCTGTAAATGGAAAGCAAAGGAATTGGGGATGATCGTCAGACTGCCCGGGTATGCTGAGTGGCTTCGGGCCGCCGGTGGAACTCAAAGGTTTAAGTTCCCCTGGGGCAACGAGTGGAATGAAACGGCTGTCAGTTCAAAGAAACAGCAGGCGACATCGCCGGTCAAAAACTTTGATTTGAACCGCTCTCCATTCGGAGCCTATGACATGGTTGGAAATGTCTGGGAATGGACACGGGAACGACTCAAAAAAAACGAGTTGATAAGTGACCGCGTTAAGAGCGGCTACAGTAAGAACTCTCGAATTCATCTGGTTTTGGGAGGCTCGTTTAATGAAGACAGAAACAAGTTAGCCAACTCATTTTGGGCAGAGATTGACGCCAAAACCCGGAACGAAAGTGTTGGATTTAGATATGTTATAATTCCGGATCAAAATAAAGAAGAATAATTTCCCAACGTAACTGCAGCATCCAAATGAGCGTTAGCTGGAATGCGCAGGAGGTCGATTGACATGCAATACCCGAAAAGAGCGATTGATCAACGGAACCCTCACACCAAAGCAGGCCGTTACTTGATAATGGCATTATCCCTAGTCCTCAGCTGCTGCTTTTTGGCCGCGAATTCCCTTGCCCAAGGTTCGGATTTGGAAAAGACCGTAACCAAGAAGGCTTCCTCGTCCAAGTCTTCATCAACGAAAAAGAAGGCTGCACCGAAAAAGACGCCCGCGCCTTCCCGTTCCAAGAAGTCAACTCAAAAGAGTTCTCCAAAACGGCGGACGACGAGGCGTGCAAGCCGTGCGAGCCTTGTGGATTTTAGCTTTAGCACTCCGCAACCGAATCAACAGATATGGCTTGGAGAGGAAATGCTCGGAGTGTCTAACGAGGAGGCACTATTTGTTAAATCGATCAAGCCGGGCAACTATCTGGTTTCGGTTCGTGACGTCGAAGGTAACCTTGTACTCAAGTCCCAGCTTGTCAAAATTGCCAGTGACTCAAAATCTGCCAATCTAAAGGCTGATGAGCCGGAAAAACCTGAGAAGCCTGAGGTTTCAGCGGAAGAATTGTTGAGCGCGCAGGTTCAAGAACAGGAGGACCTGAAAGAAAGAATCCTGAAGATCTTTCGAGATTATGGGGATCCGGTTGCTTCCAACACCGTGTCCTTATCAGATTGGGAATTTGTGAATTCAAACATTAATTCTAATGAACTCACAAATTTCACTGTACTTCAGGTCGCAGCTCAAAGATGGTTTGCTTCAGGTCAGATCGAGCTATCAAAAGGAAATTTTGCTGAGGCTCTAACGTCGTTTAAGGAATCCAAGAAGTTTATGCCAAAATCGGCATATCCGGATTACGCCGCCGGTGAGACTTATCTTGCGAACGGTCAGTCCGATTACGCCCTCCAAGCGTATTCCCGGGCCGTGGCAGTTGATAATACGTTCGCACTGGCTCATGCGAAAATGGGTGACATCTATGGAAATACCGACCGACCCAAAGAGTCCGCCGTTTCCTACCGTCTCGCCTTGAAGAATGGTTACGAAACACCGGCGATAAGGTACTCACTCGCTAAAGTGCTTATGAAGACCAAGCGTTGGGAAGAAGCTGCTCAGAACCTCGAGTATGTGCTGAGAGAAGCGCCAACTGGAGACGCGTATATGACACTCGGGGATCTATATGCTGAACTCAAGCGCCCTATCAGCACGTATGAAGCCTATCGAAGAGCAACGGAGCTTATGCCCCGATCCTCAACCGCGTTCTTTAAGCTAGGAACTTTGCTCTTTGATGAGAGAGAGTACGATAAGTCCAGAGAAGCTCTGCAGAAAGCGATCGAACTTGATGCCAAGGGTGAAAACTTCGACCTCGCGCAGGCACGAAAGTATATTCGCGAAGCTCAGCAAAAACTCAGATAATCAGGAAACAAGATTGATTGGCAGCCGATAACTTTACTGCAAAGTATTGGAAACCGGTCTATGCCTTCAGTAAACACAATCCCAAGAACCACTTCCGGCGAATCGGTCAGACGATCCGTTTTACCGTTGACGGCCAACAGTACATTCGCCTCGCACTTAGACCTTAGCGCTCATTCCTATTCCGACCGCAACTCAGGACGCCTTCATTTGCAGCAAAGAGAGGAGAGTCGTCCAGGCCACGTAAACGCGGGTGAAAACGAGTCAAGTGTCCGTACGGAGAGCGAAAGAGACCGGTTGATCGAGTCTGAACCCGAATACGAAAAGCCGCAGGAAAAAGGCCCGGTTTCCGGATCGCAACCGATCGCTGCTGTAGTAAGCGACCTGAGCACATTACCTGCCCGTTCCGTTTTCCATGTTGCCGATATCGAAAGGATCGTAGCGTCCGTTAGGATGCAAAAGAATTCGGAAGGACTTTCGGTAACAATAAGTCTTCGGCATTCCGTGTTCGAAGGCCTTGAATTCAAGGTCTCGTTCGAAAAACATAGAGGGATCACAGCGGAATTAATCGCCCCCAATGAAGCCGTTAAGGCTGCGATTGCTGACAAGATGGATGCTTTGAAATCAATCCTTGCCGAAAGGGGTGTAGACCTCGGTTCGCTTGATATATCGATGGGTGACAATTCTTCCTCAGAATCCTTTGCCGGATCTCCCGGAAATCACACTTTGAAACGTGCAACTCCGACCGCTGACCCTGAGCCACTGACGCCTGATGAAACGGGGCTCTCATATCTCTCCTAGCGGATTTGAGCCATTCTAAAACTTCTTTCCCAAATAAATTTCATTTATAGTCCTTTTTAAGACTTTTTTGTACCCAAAAGCGTCTTAATCTTTGAGTACAGGAGTACTCTTGGAGAAATGTACAGCTCTCCGTTCGGATTCGGATTTTTTATGTTGACCGATAAAAGTGATGAGCAACTAGTCAAATTGGCGGTAAATGAGGATCCGGAGGCTTTCGGTGAAATCGTCAAACGTTGGGAGCGCAAGATTTACGCGCTTTGCTACGGCATGCTCAATAGAGAAGACGAAGCGAAAGACGCGGCCCAGGAGGCTTTCATCGCAGCATATAAGAACCTCAGCAAATTTCGAGGAGAGGCCAAGGTCTCCTCTTGGCTTCACCGAATTGCGGTCAACCAGTGTCTGACACGTAAGAGACGCGAGAAGACACGATCTGAGAGCTTTTTTGATGAATCCGAGTCATCTGAAGAGAAAGTTTTCGTTGCGCCTGCGAGACTTACTCCTGCCAGGCAGACCGAACAGGGTGAACGAATTGCCGCGGTGCGTGCCGCAGTTTCGGCATTACCGCCGGAGTTAAAGCAAATCGTGGTAATGAAAGAGTTTGAGGAAATGACCTTTCAGGAAATTTCCGACGTAATGGAGATTCCGCTAAGCACTGTCAAGAGCAGGCTCTACACGGCGTTGAAGCAACTTCGAATGAAACTAGAACGAACACCGCTTGAGGTTGTATAGGGACGGTGGATGAAGAATGTTTGATATGAGAAAACAAAGATCCGGTTGCGACTATGCCGAAAATGTAGTCGATTATGTCTACAAAGAGCTCGAGGGGGCAGATTTGGAAGCATTCGAATCCCATCTTGCTAACTGCGGCTCCTGCCCGGATGAGATCACGACTTTTGTTTCTATCACTGATTCTCTGGGTGAATGGAGAAAATCTGTTTTGGCAACCGCACCTACACTGGAGAACCCGGCGGCTGTTGCGGCCGGGGCAACACATGTCACCCTCGGTGAACAGATTCGTGCATTTTTCTCTTCGTCATTTATGTGGCAGTCCGCATCGGCGTTTGCGGCACTTCTGCTGGTAGCATTCCTGGCATTTATGTTCTTTGCACCGCAGGCGGAGGACAATAATAAGGCTCAGATAAAAGGCACTGAGGAGCCCCGCAAAAAAATTAATACGCCGCGAGTTGAAGATGAACCGGAAGTCGCGAAGTCGGATTCAACTGAGGAACCGAATTCACCCGGCGCTTCCGATGCACAAAACGTTCCACCTGTAACACCGCAACTTGCGAAGACAAAAGAACCTGCGTCAGGCAGGCGGATTCGACCGGCAAAACGGACACCAAAAAGAACGCCTAAAGCAAAAGGGCCAGTGAAACGAAATACTAACAAGAAGGCACCAAAATCACCTGATATCGCAGTACCAGCTGTTGAAAGGCTTACTGAGATCGCTTCTACCGATGAGATGGAAGACGAAAGCCTCAGGCTGACAGATCTATTCGGAGCGGATTCGGATGATCGTTGAGGAAAAAAGAATGAAACTTAAAACACTTATCTTTGCACTGATGACCGTATCTTTGTTTGGGATCGGAGCCGCAGTCGAGGCACAGGCCCAACCACCGGGCGGCAACAATTTCGACGGCGCTCAGAATCGAGGTGCGATTATCGCACGAGTTCTTGGCCTTTCAGATGAGCAGAAAATGCAGATCCGTCAGATTAACAGGAGACAGCGGCTCGCGCTGCGGGATGCTCAACAGCAGCTTGCGGACGCACGCGCTGAAGCTGATCTGGCAATCTACGCCAATGAGTATGACGAAGAATTGATTGGGGAAAAGATACGGAAAGTTGCCGTTGCCCAGGCCGAGATAACGAAAATAAGGCTTATGTCAGAAGTCGCAGTGCGGAATGTTTTGTCTCCTGAACAACTTGTTAAGTTTCGAGACTTGAGAAAGCGATTTCAGCAGCAACGGCGCCAAAGGCAGCAGCGAAGAAGAGACCGGCCGGCAAGGAGGCAAAGAAAACCCGCCGATCCTGACGTCCGCCTCTGATCAGCATCAAATCCGCACACGCTGGAGCCGCTCTTTGGGCGGCTTTTTGTTGTTGTTTTTATGCATAAAGTGTAGTCTATCGAAAAGTTATAGTTACTGGCTCGGATAGAAGAGAGACTTAATATTCCGGACTCCGAGGCAGGTCCTTTTCGAATGAATCCACTGAAAAAGTTTCTATTTGAACTTCAGGAAATGAGTTATCTGACTTATTTCGCCGCTACCCGAGTATTTCGCAAGCCGCGGTATGCTGCCGAGACAATTAATCAGATGGATTCGATAGGTGTAGGTTCGCTTCCGATCATTATTTTGACCGGGCTTTTTACCGGGGGCGTTCTCACTTTGCAGGGCTACCCGACTCTCGAGTACTACGGGGGACAAAGCGAAACCGGGAGACTTGTATCTTACACATTAATCCGTGAACTCGGTCCGGTTTTATCTGCACTCATGGTCTCGGGCCGCAGCGGTTCGGCAATATCGGCGGAATTGGGTTCGATGCAGGTATCACAGCAGATCGACGCCATGCGGGCTCTTGGGACGGATCCTTATCGTAAACTCGTCGCACCCCGTATGCTGGCGTTGTTCCTGATGCTGCCTCTCCTTACCGTCGCGGCCGACCTTTTCGGAATTCTGGGCGGTGGGTTCGTCGCTAACAATATGTTCGGCCATGACTACACCGCATTCTTGACATCTGTCCGCAATGGTATATCGGTGGAAGATATCATCGGTGGGGTGATCAAGCCGTTTGTGTTCGGACTGATAATCGGCGCAGTCGCATGCTACAAGGGACTTAGCACGCGGGGAGGTACGGTCGGAGTCGGGCGTTCAACAACAAGCGCAGTCGTTCTTTCTTCAATCGTTGTGATAATCGTTGATTTCTTCTTATCACGATTTCTCCAGCATATTTTCGGAACCTAATGACTATGAAAACCGAAGAGAACTCCCTGGAACAGATCGATGATATAGGCGATACAAAGGAGCCCGGCCGTGAAACCCCTCGGTTCGGCGAATCGTTTTTCCGTGCGGACCGCGCCGTGCCGGCGATAGAGTTCCGAAATGTACGGCTTGCATTTGATGACCGAAAGATTCTCGATGACATCAGCTTCAAAGTTCGCAAGGGTGAAACAAAGATAATTCTGGGAAGGAGTGGAAGCGGAAAATCTACGACGATCAGGCTTATACTGGGACTTCTCCGACCGGACGACGGCGAAATACTGATAGATGGTGAAGATGTGACCTTTCTTTCAGAGGCCGAAATGATGCGCGTACGGGAGAAAATCGGCATGGTATTTCAGGAAGGCGCACTCTTTGACTCTTTGCCGGTCTATGACAATGTCGGTT
>JABDKD010000066.1 GCA_013003215.1 Pyrinomonadaceae bacterium | reverse complement strand
TCTCCGAGATGATCAAAATGAGAATGGTGTACGAGGATGAAGTCCGCCCGCGTGATCAATTTGTCGATCAGGTCCGTATCCGACTTGGGCACCGCGTTTCGTGCATAGGCAGGGCGCTTATCATTCGGATTCTTATCCCCGGCATATTTCAAACGCGAGATGTAGGGGTCGACCAGGACGACCACCTTGCCATCCGTGATCTCCCAACCGGCGGCGCCAAAGTATCTCAAACGTATGGGGGACCGCGACCCCTCGCCTGCAGCCACGGCGTCCGATACCTCGACGATCATCTCGATTTCAACTGCCATTCCCTTTGGCAGTGAACCAACCCCTACGGCCGCACGCGCGTGTTTGCCCCTTTCACCAAATACCTCGACCATCAGATCTGAGAACCCGTTTATCACGGCAGGCTGGTCCACAAAAGTCGGATCCGAATTCACCATTCCCAGCACTTTTACGACGCGCTCCACACGGTTCAGATTTCCGAGCATGGATTTGAGCACCGCCAACTGGTTGATCCCCGTCTGCCGTGCCGCGGCATAGGCCTGTTCGATGGTCAGGTCTTTCCCGAGCTTGCCGCGCAACTCAAACCCATCCGGCCGCTTAGGTCCCTTTCCGGCGAGGAAGATCAGATTGCCGGTACGAACCCCGTTCACGTAGTTTGCGACGGGGCTTGTCGGGGCCGGTAGCTTTATTCCAAGTGCGGCGAGCCTCGCTTCCGGATCATACTTTTGATCCGACTGTGCCGGCGCGACCCACGGACTACAGAAAACTAACAATAGGACGATGAAAAATGATCGTGCGAGACTGTACTTGAATTCGTTCATGAGACTCCTCTAATACGGGTTGTTAGAACTTTTGTTAAGCCTAACCTATTCCACGTTCTTAGCATATGCCTCCCACCAATAGAATCAACAACTTAGGGTGATTCTTCGAATGATCTTTTCTTATTTCGCAGCAATTGTTGTCTCCGGAAGCGCCTCAGGTTTGATTCAAAGCTCCGATTCCGACCGGGAGATGGAATGCGAAACCTCAATTTTAAAAGTGATACATGCCTTCATGGATTCCGTTCCTGCATCACTGCTTTTTGCCCGTCGTGCAGTCGATAATATAGATTTGAATGGCACGAAATTATGATCGGAGAATTCCCATGGAACTGATTGAAATTATTCTGTTCGCGGCAGCGTTACTTTGTTCATTGGTCGCCGGTTTTCTTATAGCTTTTGAAATCGTATTGATGCCCGGGATTGCCAAGTTGAGCGATCTTGCTTACCTACACGCGTTCAAGGTGATCGACGGCGTGATACAAAACAACCAGCCAGTTTTCATCCTGATCTGGCTCGGTTCGGCGCTGGCTGCAATTGCGGCAGCGGTAGCATCGGTTTGGCATCTCACCGGCTTTAACCGTTTGCTTGTGATTGCTGCTTGCGTGATTTACCTGCTCGGAGTTCAACTGCCGACCGTTGTGATAAACGTTCCCCTAAACAACCAGCTTCAGGCGCAGGATCTAGAAAAGTTTTCGGATTCGGAGTTGAAAAAGGCGCGAAAAGACTTCGAGGGTCCCTGGCTTCGTTGGAACTCGATCCGAACCCTTATCTCGACTTTGACATCTGTACTTCTGATCGTCGCTTGCGTAAGTATTTAGTGAGGCCCGCATTGGTTAACTACCGGAGAATCCTCTCATCGAACAAACTAACATCAGGACACTCGATAAAGTGCGAATTTTTTCGCGTTTATTTATTTTTAATTTCAACTTCAAACCTCAATAATCGCCTATATTTCTTGGATTTAGCTCAAAACCAAGATTGGAACAAGACTTGCTTCCTAAAATAGCTAGAAAGCTATTTTCGAGGAGGCTGATGATGCAAAATCAAGAAAGATATGAGCACGCAAAAAAAAGAGCAGAAGCAAAGTATGGATTCTTTGTTCACCTTGGCGTTTTTCTAGCGGTTAATCTTTTGCTCGCCATCATTAATTTAAGCAATATGTCTGAAGGCCTTTGGTTTGTTTATCCCCTTATGGGTTGGGGTATAGGTCTGTTTTTCCACGCCCTGGGGGTCTTCCTATTTGAAGGAAAACGAGAAATGGTCACGGAAAAAATGATTCAAAAAGAAATGAACAAGGCGAGTTTCAGATAGATTTGAGTGACACGAACGTACCTATTGGGCGACCATCGAATCATCTCCAGAACAATTCGACATCAAGGATGACCTGATCGCTGCATACTCTTTCTCTGCAACATTTTGGCATATATATTCGATTGCTCAGCTTGTAGAACCTACTCCAAAATAATAATCAAATCCCTTATCCATTCCACGGCCTCGTCGTAAATTGCCAAATCGGTTAAACTGACGCTTTATCCCCCTTATCGAGATCGGGTTAGCCCCTGTACCCTATTCGGTTTTGGTTTTCCCTTAGATAGTCACTGCGAGAAACCGAAGGGGTGATTTTGTGTCTCAATTTCGTGGATGGGCGGTCTCACCACAATTTTTTTTACCCCATTGTGACCATTTATCTTTATGTTTGTCGCGTATTGGTATGGAAGCAGTTTTGAGGGGGAAAACCGTTTCATAGTCCTGGATCGTTAGAAGAATCAAAGGAGAGAAAAACAATGAAGAATCTGATTTCGGCTCTTGTAGTTTGCTTAGTTTTGATGGGCGTAAACAGCTACGCTCAAAAAAGTACCAAGAAAATAAAATTTACCTCTGTCTATACAGATCTAAGCAAAGACTGCGAAGTCGACGAAGGGGAAGCCGGTTCGGACTCTACAAGCGATTGCGGCGGTCCGGGGGGCTATGGAATCTACGATAATCCATCGGCATCTTCGACTGCATATTATATCGATGTTCCGGGCGAGACGGCCGGCATATTGATAGCGAGACAGAATTACGATTATGACCATACAAAAATGAAGGCCGAATGGCGGCTTGCAAACGGAAAACCCTTCGCATTGATTATGCGCTTTTTCAGCTATGGCGAACCAAAAGACGAAGATGGTCGTTTCGGAAAGAAAAATGGTGAGTATTTGAGGGTCGTCGGTTTGAAGGGATTTGATCATATTGATTCTTCGGTTGATGCGAAGACCCCGAACGCAAACGTAAAAGCGAGGGAAATAGCTGACAGTGGTTACTCGAAGAAACAGTGATAACCGCCGTTATGTGTGCCCGGGTGATCAGTGTTGACACAGAGATCCAGATAAACGGCGTGGATTTAATGGCAGCCCGTTTAGCATCTTGGTCGGTGAACTAGTCATGTTATGAGGACCGAAACAAGGGGCTGACAGTCCAAATCGAAGGAGATAAAGAATATGAAGATAGCTGTTTTTACGCTGCTGTTTATGGCAATGCTGCTTGTCGTCTCAGAAGAGACGATGGCTCAGGATTGTAAGCCTAAACCAAACCAGGTTGTCGTATTTGAAAATGGGAACTATGAAGGCCGATGTGTGGTTCTCGAACCGGGCGAATATCCAAATTTCAAATCAATGGGGTTTTCAGATAATTCTGCGCGCGCGTTTTCGATGATCGTTGGGACCGAAGTTGAATTGGATTTCTGCTTAGACCCGGACTTCAAGGGCGAATGCGGCTATGTATATTCAAAGGCCCGGTTCATTGCCTCGCCTAGTTTTAAATTCAAGAAGAAAGCAACGAATAGTGCGGCCTCGGCCGGAGCCCGAAGCTTTCTGATCACAACGAATTCGATCGGTGGTTTTGAGCTGGGGATGACAGTTGGAGAAGCGAAAAACGTTTCCGGAGGATTCAGACTCGGACCTATGCCGGGACCGGAAAACAGCGTGACGATAGGTGCCTTTGATGGGAAAGGCGGGATTGACCTGGGCGTGCCAATGTACCCGGAGTTTGATTTCTTGTACAAACCTTCCAACGAAAACGACAGAATCGAATACCTGGCCACGGAAGATCCCCGTAATAAGACCGCCGATGGGGTTCACGTTGGAATGACCATCGCGGACGCAGAAAAGATTCTTGGGAAACTGAGCGAGCTGAACGCCTGTTGGGGCACAGAGTCCGGTAGTTTTTCAAAAGCTCCGGCGGAATTCCGCTTCGCTTTTAAGGGAACTGATGGCATGGCGGGGGATTACGGTACAAAAGAGTTGTCCTGGCAGGAGTGCACCAAAACTGACAAATACAGTGAGGGCGCTATTATTTCATTGATCTCGGTATCGAAACCGAAAAAGAAGGAATAAATCTTGGATTAAACCTCCTGAAGAATCGCGTAACCCTTGGTAAAAAAAGTACAGTTTGAATCAAAAAAGAACTTCTGAGGTCAAAGCAGGCTGAACTGATTACAACACAAGACGCCATGGCGAAAATCCGATATTCCATTGATACGCGCACCGCGTTTGCACATGGATTGGATTCAAAATGTTCGCAAGCTTCTTAATGCCCGTCCTGGTCAGTTTCAGCCGCTTTTGTTGAATTTATCCGTAATCGTCTTCTTTTATTTGCGCTGGTTTTATGCCGTTTGAAACAAGTAGTTCTTTCATTCCTTTTATGAAAGACGAAGCTCCGACAACGTAGTAATTGTATTCATCAAGAGCACCCAGGTGTTCCTTCAGGAACGCCTC
>JABDKD010000026.1 GCA_013003215.1 Pyrinomonadaceae bacterium | reverse complement strand
ATGTACCCGGAGTTTGATTTCTTGTACAAACCTTCCAACGAAAACGACAGAATCGAATACCTGGCCACGGAAGATCCCCGTAATAAGACCGCCGATGGGATTCACGTTGGAATGACCATCGCGGACGCAGAAAAGATTCTTGGGAAACTGAGCGAGCTGAGCGCCTGTTGGGGCACAGAGTCCGGTAGTTTTTCAAAAGCTCCGGCGGAATTCCGCTTCGCTTTTAAGGGAACTGATGGCATGGCGGGGGATTATGGTACAAAAGAGTTGTCCTGGCAGGAGTGCACCAAAACTGACAAATACAGTGAGGGCGCTATTATTTCATTGATCTCGGTCTCGAAACCGAAAAAGAAGGAATAAATCTTGGCTTAAACCTCTAGAAGAATCGCGTAACCCTTGGTAAAAAAGAACAGTTTGAATCAAATAAGAAATTCTAAGGTCAAAGCAGGCTGAACTGATGACAAGACAATACGCATGGCGAAATGCCGATATTTTATCGGTATTCGCTCTGCGTTTGCACATGGATTGGATTCTAAATGTTCGCAGGCTTCTTAATGCCCGTCCTGGTCAGTTCTCAGCCGCTTTTGTTGAATTTATCCGTAGTCGTCTTCTTTTATTTGCGCTGGTTTTATACCGTTTGAAACAAGTAGTTCTTTCATTCCTTTTATGAAAGACGAAGCTCCGACAACGTAGTAATTGTATTCATCAAGAGCACCCAGGTGTTCCTTCAGGAACGCCTCGTTTATTCTCTCATCTGTCTTGGTATAGACATTGACCATGTTGAAATTATCGGGATGATTCGTTTCGATCTCATTCAGATAAGACGCGGCCGACAACTCTTTGTTCGAATAAAACAGAACTACCCTGCCCTTGTGGTTTATTCTTTGGAGCTCTTTGAGCATGGGGATTACTGGCGTAATTCCAATACCTCCAATCAGAAAGACGATATTCTCTTCGGAGTTTTCCGACAGTGCAAAATCACCTATAGGGCCAAATATAGATGCTTTATCCCCGGGATTCAGCAGGCCACAGCTTTTCTTGAAACTGCTGCTGCTCCTCCGCATGGCGAATCTCAAAACCGGTTCTTCCGGATGTGAAGCTATCGAAAGCGAACGGAATGGCATGTCCAGCTCGTTTGTCGCGGGATTCATCAATTTCAGAATTGCATACTGACCGGCCACGTGGCTGAAACCTTTTGGCTTCTCAAAAGTTAGTTCGATCGTGTTCTCGGCAATCTCTTTCTTTTCTATCAGCTCAACAATTCTTTCGTCGGGCAGATCGATGGCGGAATTCTCAGACCATTCCGCGTCACTATGCATTTTCAGAGCGGTCAAGAATCCGCCGACGATCGCCCCTGTGAAACCGCCCCCCGGGAACGCCCACGCGGAAGTGAAAAATAGGTTGGGAATCAGGAAATTGTCGCGTAACCGCTTGGTCCCAGAGTATGCAGATGATTGTGCAAAACCGTATACAGTGCCCTTGGGATTGAGCGTATAGTCTTTAATTGTCTTGGGCGTGCCGACTTCAACATATTCGATATGGTCTCGTATTCCCGGAAAGCGCTCTTCCATCCGCCGAAGCAATACTTCCGTCACTTCTTCTTTCCTTGAACGATAATCGTCCTCGCTAAGCCCTTCCCATTCTTCCAGGTAATCCGCTCCACAGAGCACTGCTACACCTTTTCCTTCGGGAGCCAGCCTTGCATCGATCTTGTTGTAGTCGACCAAAACGAAGCCGCGTTTTGACCAGTCTCCCCGGTTGTTTGGGTATACGTCCTTGAGTTCCTTAATATCTTCACCCGGGAAAACGGTGGAATAATATTTCACGCCGACATCGCTTAGATCTCCGTTTGTTCCAATATAAATCGAGAGAAGCGAGCAGGCTTCCTTGTACGGTGAGATTTTTTCTTTCAATGCGGAAGCATGCGGTTCGTCGAGCAATTCACTCACCAAAGGCATCGCACAATTTGCAACGATATTGTCGCAATCCACCGTAACGGGACTTAGTTCGGAATTGAAACTGTCTACATATGTAACTCCGGTTACATTTCCGTTCGTCGAGTTAATTTTCTGTACCTTTTTACCGAGGCGAACGGTGCCGCCATTTTCTTCGATATAGGACGCCAGGTAATCCGACAGCTTCTGCGAACCTCCCTGGATAAAGTGTCCGCCGCCGCCCATAAAACCAGAGTTGGCCATACCGTAGTAGAACATCGAGAGAGTGTATGGATCATCATCCCAGTAAACCATCCAGGAGGTGAGATCCAATTTCAGATCCTCATTCGTGATGTATTTGTCGAGCCATGTCCCGACGCTGTGTTTTGAGGCTTCATAAACAGCTGGAAACAAGAAAGGCATAAGTGGGTACGAAAGGATTTTCTTCCATTTCGACTTCGGGAGTTTCATTATCTCAACAGGGATGGCACTGATCACGTCGATCATTCTGTTGATCCCGCTCGCGTCCTCAGGGTACCTTTCGATGAGTGTCTTTCTGACCTCTTCATAGCCGTGAGGAAAAACGAAATCGCCCTTCCTTGACAGCACCTGATGGAGTTCAGGTATTTGTTCGAACTTGACGTGCTTGTCAACGCCAAGCATCTTGAACATCCCGACTTTTCCATCGTTCTCATGAAATCCATCCATTTCGTGCAGGCCGACTTCCATTACAAAATCACGCCGTTTGAAAGTGGTCGCACAACCTCCGGGGATGTAATGCTGTTCGAGTAGAAGTACCTTTTTTCCAAACTTGGAAAGTGTGGCTCCGGCCATAAGACCGCCAAGCCCGCCACCGATAATAATTGCGTCACATTTCATATGAATTCTATTCTTTAAGACCGCCAAGTTGTTTGGGCAACTAATCCTGTTGCGCTTTAAACAACTGCGAGAAAATTTGTGTTTATCTAGCCAGAAATATCGCAACAAGTGTTCCGCAAAATGAGGGCGATTTCGGTGGGAAATGTTGCAACAACTGCGAAATTCTCCGCGGTTTGCTCTCTTCGGTGCGAACTTTTCACGATTTGGGGTAGAAATCCGTAGCGGTGGAGAAGGGATTTCGATGATCGAAATCTGATTGTGGGTTTTGGGATTTGCGTGGGCTTGGTCGACCAATTGATTCAGTTACTTGGAGCATCTATCGAGTCGCTATCAGCACTGTGATCTAAACACAAAAGCTCTCAAGAACGAGCCCTTAGAGTGCGGAACCTTCTGCGAAAATATGCGGATATTTCCACGAGATGAGCCACAAATATCTAACTAATGAGCCACAAATATCTAACTAAAATGAATTAGTTCACAGCCGGACATGCCCTAACCTCAGCGTTTTCATAAGAAGATCTATTAGGCACACATATTGCACCTATAATAGTCAAAATCTTTCCGAGGCTAAAAATGGGGTTCAAAAATGGCAAGAACTAATGAATATACGCTGGATTTTTCGGAAATCCAACTGAGTGATCTATCAAGAGTCGGCGGTAAAAATGCTTCACTTGGGGAGCTGTATAACTCGCTGAAACCGAAGGGAATTAATGTTTTGGATGGCTTTGCGACGACTGCCGACGCCTTCCGGCATTTTTTGGAAAAAGACAATCTCAAAGAAAAGCTCAGCGAGATCTTTTCCGGTTTTGACCCGGGAAATACTTCTGATCTCCAAAAGCGGGGGGTCGCTGCCCGGACCGCAATTCTCGAGACAGCGCTTCCACAGGATCTGAAAGAAGTCTTTATCAAGGCCTATTTCGATTTGTGCGACCGCACCGGACGCGAGATCGAATTGGCGGTCCGTTCTTCGGCAACTGCTGAGGACTTGCCGGAGGCTTCATTTGCCGGAGCGGCAGAAACCTTCTTGAATGTGCGCGGTGAAGAACCGTTGCTGCAGGCTATACACAAATGTTTTGCTTCGCTCTTTACAGACCGCGCGATAAGTTACCGCGAGGAACTGGGTTTTGATCATTTTGATGTCGCTCTTTCGGTCGGAGTACAGCCGATGGTGCGTTCGGACCTGGCCTCGGCCGGAGTGATCTTTACGCTCGATACTGAAAGCGGCTTCCGTGATGTTGTGCAGATTACAAGTTCCTACGGTCTGGGCGAAACGGTCGTCCAGGGCATAGTTACACCCGATGAATGGACGGTTTTCAAACCGACGCTGCTGAAAGGCCATAAAGCCATCATAGATAGAAAACTCGGCACCAAAGAAGTCCGACTGGTTTATGCCGGCGGAACGAAAATGACAAAAAGCGAAACTGTTTCTGATCCGGAAAGGCGGAAGTATTCTCTAGCCGACGAGGATGTTCTAAAGCTCGCTGACTGGGCATGCAGAATCGAAGAACACTACTCGGACCAAGCCGGAAAGCCCAGACCGATGGACATCGAATGGGCCAAAGACGGCGTCACCGGTGAGCTCTTTGTAGTTCAGGCGCGACCCGAAACGGTTCATTCCTCCACGAAGCAGGTGACATTTGCCGAAAACTACCGATTGACCGACGGTGAACCTGGGATACCGATCGTTACAGGGCAAGCTGTCGGAAGAAAGATTGCAGTCGGTCGGGTCCGAAAGGCCATCGATACAGGCGATCTCGCAAGAATAGAAAAAGGCGATATTTTGGTGGCTCCACACACAAATCCCGATTGGGAACCGATAATGAAACATGTCGCAGCGATCGTTACAGACCAGGGCGGACGCACGGCGCACGCTGCAATCGTATCGCGTGAACTTGGTTTACCGTGCATTGTCGGATGTGGCAATGCAACTGAAATGTTGAAAGACGGTGATGAAATAACCGTTTGCTGTGCCGAAGGTCCGGAAGGTCGGGTTTATGAGGGGCAGCTCGAGTTCGAGATTGAAAGAACTGACCTTTCAGATTTACCGGAAACTGCGACGAAAATAATGTTCAATGTCGCCGATCCCGAGAACGCATTTTCGATTGCCGCCTTACCAAATGACGGTGTCGGTTTGGCTCGCACCGAATTTATCATCAACCATATCGGCGTTCACCCGATGGCGATCGTACACTTCAAAAACTTAAGAAACTGGGAGGACCAATTCGCTATCAAGGAGAAGATGTCGCGTTTGGGTGAAACAGATACCCGGGAGTTCTTTGTTCACACACTGGCTGAATCGATTGGCAAGATTGCCGCCGCCTTTTATCCAAAACCGGTCATTGTCCGGACGAGCGATTTCAAAACCAACGAATACGCAAGGCTTTTGGGCGGCGGTGAATTTGAATGGCCGGAAGACAATCCGATGCTGGGGTTTCGCGGGGCTTCGCGTTACACGCACGAGCGCTACCGCGAAGGATTCGCCCTGGAATGTGAAGCACTAAAGAGAGTTCGAGACGAAATGGGGCTGACGAACTTAAAGGTAATGATCCCGTTCTGCAGAACTGTTAAAGAGGCGCAAAAAGTCATCGATGAGATGGCCGCAAACGGCCTTCGGCAGGGCGAGAATGGGCTCGAAATCTATGCCATGTGCGAACTGCCTTCAAATGTTGTCAGAGCTAAAGATTTTCTTGAATTATTTGACGGCTATTCAATAGGCTCGAACGATTTGACGCAGCTGATTCTTGGTATTGACCGTGATTCGGGGACGATTGCTGAACTTTTCGAAGAGGAGGACGAAGCGGTCAAAGACATGATCTCCTCCGCGATCCAAGCCGCCAAGAAGGCAGGGAAACCGATCGGCATCTGCGGGCAGGCTCCATCAGACAAACCGGAATTTGCCGCTTGGCTCGTTCGCCAGGGGATCGACTCAATTTCATTGACACCTGATTCGGCGGTTAAAACCGCGTTCACTATTGCAGAGGCGGAAAATCGACTCCGACGATCGGCACAAACAAGCTAGGAAGAGACAAAAAAAGGCGGAATGGCGAGAACAATAGTCAATGGATTTAATGACAGGGAGGAAGGCGGAAGAGCTTTGGCGGCTCGACTTGCGGACTATAAAGACCGCGCCGATACGGTAGTTTTGGCCCTTCCGCGCGGCGGGGTGCCGGTTGGATTCGAGGTTTCTAAAGCCTTGAACCTTCCACTCGATGTGCTTCTCGTTAGAAAACTGGGTGTTCCCGGACAAGAAGAACTGGCTTTCGGGGCGATTTCATCGGGGGACATCACGGTCTTTAACGAATCAATTGTCAACGCGCTAAAGATTCCCGATTCCATGATTAGCAAAGTTATCGAAAAGGAAAAAGCGGAGCTTAAAAGGCGCGAAAACATCTATCGCCCGAATAGATCTGCCTATGATCTGGGAGATCGGACCGTGATTATCGTGGATGACGGCCTGGCAACCGGAGCAACAATGCGTGCGGCTGTTGCTGCTGTTCGCAGCCTGGGACCCCGACAAATAGTTGTTGCCGCTCCGGTTGCGTCAAAACACAACTGTCAACAGATCGGAGAGAAAACCGATGATCTTTGTGTTTGTGTAATGACTCCCGAACCGTTTTACGGTGTCGGGAAGTGGTATCGGGATTTTGGCCAGACATCCGATGAAGAGGTCTGCCGGCTCCTCGAGGAATCTGAAAACCTATTGGCCAAGGTTGTCTAGGTCGGCCAGGAAGGTTTGCGGCCGATTTGAAAGGTGAAGCCGGAATGCCATAGAGGCACGGTCAATGGGGTTATAGATTCTTTAAGGTCTGGAAAAGGGTAATTAGAAGCGTATCTGAGGGGTAAGCAATTGGAAGCGATTAGCAAAGCGAGAGAATCAACAGATATTGAGCCAAATCTCAGGGATTACGAGCAATACCGGCTTGAATTTTCCTGGGAAAAAGCCCGCAGCGAATTGGACGGCTTGCCTGCGGGAGCCGGTTTGAACATCGCCCATGAAGCTATTGAGAGACACGCCGGGAACAAAGAGCGTGCGAATCATTCGGCCATTCGTTGGATAGGAAAAGGCGGCGAGACTATTGATTTTTCTTACTCGGACCTATCCCGCGAGACAAATAAATTCGCAAATCTCTTGAAGAATCTCGGTGTTGGAAAAGGCGATCGAGTTTTTACCCTTTTGGGGCGTGTGCCGGAGCTTTATATGACGGCACTCGGCACCCTGAAGAACCGCAGCGTCTTTTGTCCGCTCTTTTCGGCCTTTGGCCCGGAACCGATAAGATCCCGGGCTGAAATCGGAGGTGCGAAAGTTCTCGTTACAAATGCTTCGCTTTACAAATTGAAGGTTGAAGGCATTCGTTCTGAACTTCCAAACCTGGAACACGTGCTGATCGTCGGCGAACCGGAAGATCAAAAGGAGTTTTCCGACACGCTTCATTTTCAAACGCTGATGGATGAGGCAGGCGATGAATTCACGATCGCGCCTACTGACCCGGAAGACATGGCGTTGCTTCACTTTACGAGTGGAACGACCGGGAAACCCAAAGGCGTGATTCATGTTCACGAGGCGGTTCTCTCTCATCACATCACCGGGAAACTCGCCCTTGACCTTCACCCGGAGGATGTTTTTTGGTGCACTGCTGACCCCGGCTGGGTTACGGGCACTTCCTACGGGATCATCGCGCCCCTGACCAACGGCATCACGAGCATTATTGATGAAGAGGAATTTGATGCGGCTCGCTGGTATCAAAACCTTCAAGACCACAAAGTGAATGTTTGGTACACGGCACCTACGGCGATTCGAATGCTGATGAAGGCTGGCACAGACATTGTCAAAGACTTCGATTTGTCCAATTTGAGGTTCTTAGCAAGCGTAGGCGAACCGCTTAATCCCGAGGCGGTCATTTGGAGTGAGAAGGTCTTTGGCAGACCATTTCACGATAATTGGTGGCAGAGTGAAACGGGAGGAATAATGATTGCGAATTTCGCCTCGGTGGACATCAAACCCGGCTCGATGGGAAAACCCCTGCCCGGGATCGAAGCGGAAATCGTTTCGGAGAATGAAAACGGCGAGATCGAAATCGTAGAAGAGCCGAACACACCGGGCGAACTCGCTTTGCGTACTGACTTTCCGTCACTGTTTCGGGGTTATCTGGACCAACCTCAAAAATACGATAAGTGCTTTGCAAACGGATTCTACTTGACCGGCGATCTGGCTCAAAAGGACGCGGATGGCTACTTCCGTTTTGTCGGAAGAAAAGACGATCTGATCAAGACCTCCGGTCACCTGGTCGGACCCTTTGAGGTTGAAAGTGCCCTGCTTGAACACGATGCCGTGGCGGAAGCGGGTGTGATCGGAAAACCGCACCCGCTCGCAGGTCAGATCATCAAGGCATTTGTTTCTTTAAATAAAGGAATCGAGCCGAACAACAAATTGAAGCGCGAAATTATGGGGCATGCACGCAAGAAGCTTGGAGCGGTTGTTGCACCGAAGGAGATAGATTTCCTTTCGTCGTTGCCTAAAACCCGGAGCGGAAAGATCATGCGGAGGCTGCTGAAGGCACGCGAACTCGGTTTGCCCGAAGGCGACATTTCGACTTTGGAGACAAGTTAAGCCAGTGAGGACATTTGCTTAGGAAAAGGAGTGAGTAATGAAAAAAGCGGGTGCGCAAATATCCGAAGCGGAAAATGAAACTGCCGAACGAGACAGGGAAACTCTCAGGCAGATGCTTCTCATACGACGATTTGAAGAAAAGTGCGTTGAGCTATATAGCGCGGGGAAAATTCACGGTTTCCTGCATCTGTATATCGGCGAGGAAGCGGTTGCTGTCGGCATTATGCCGCTATTGAAAGCCGAAGACCGGATCGTCGCGACCTATCGCGAACACGGGCACGCACTGGCACGCGGCATTTCGCCGGGTGCGATCATGGCGGAGATGTTCGGCAAGTCAAACGGTTGCAGCAAGGGCCGCGGCGGTTCGATGCATCTTTTTGACGCGGAGAAAAGATTTTATGGCGGAAATGCCATTGTCGGTGGCGGGATGCCGCTGGCGGTCGGTCTTGCTCTTGCCGATAAGATGCGGCGGAATCCTTTTGTCACAGTTTGCTTTTTTGGCGAGGGAGCAGCTGCCGAAGGCGAGTTTCACGAATCGATGAACCTTGCGGCTCTTTGGAAATTGCCGGTTTTATTCGTTTGCGAAAACAACCTTTACGCGATGGGAACGGCTTTATCCCGAAGCCATTCGCAGACGGACATTACAAGAAAAGCTGACGCTTACGGAATGAAAAGTGCGGCGGTTGACGGGATGAAGGTAACGGAGGTTAGAGAAGCCGCCGGTCAGGCAATCGACTTTGTCAGAGAAAACAGCGAGCCGTTCCTGCTTGAGGCACGGACGTACCGGTTTCGCGCCCATTCGATGTACGACCCGGAACTTTATCGATCAAAAGATGAAGTTGAAGAATGGAAAGACCGTTGCCCGATCGACAGCTTCAAGTCGGAATTACTGAATAGAAACGAAATATCCGACATTGATGTCGCCCGGATGGAAAAGGAAATCGAATCCGAAGTTAAGGAAGCGGTTGATTTTGCTGAAGCCGGAGAATGGGAACCGCTTGGGGATTTACTAAAGGATGTTTATACGCCTGTGGAAGCATAGATGCCTGAACGGGCAGCGGTATTGATTGAAGCCATCGATTGATCCTGAATGTGCGGGTTAATCATCTTTCGTGGCCCGCTGAAAAAAGGAAGTTGAAGATGAAGAACGGAAAAGAAGTTACTTATCGGGATGCGGTAAAAGAGGCGCTCCGGGAGGCTCTGGTAAACGACGAAAGAGTCTTTCTGATGGGCGAGGATGTCGGACGATACGGGGGCTCCTATGCATGCACCCACGGTTTCATTGAAGAATTTGGCGAAGAGAGAATTCGCGACACGCCACTTTCAGAGTCGGGTTTTGTCGGTGCCGGAATCGGGGCGGCACTTGCCGGAATGCTTCCGGTCGTCGAGG
>JABDKD010000013.1 GCA_013003215.1 Pyrinomonadaceae bacterium | reverse complement strand
GACTAGCCGAGGCTGAAACGCTTCAGTTCGAATTCACTAACTTTGCGGAAACGGTTGCACGTTATGTTGACGAGGTCGAGAAACTCACAAAGACGATGCGTGAGGAAACAAAGGCAATGAACGGCGCGATTTCTTCGGGAATACTAAAGGCTGTCCAGGATCCCCGTAAGACATACGTCGTCCCGGAACCCAAGGACGAGGTCCCTTTCCTTAATTTTGCGCCCCTGCAAAATGCACTTGTGAAACTGGAGACAGCGGCAAAGCAATATGACAAAGCCAGAAAATCTCCTAAAACGGCACCGAATCCGGCCCTGCTAAGTGATGTCCTGTACAAGACCGAACGCGCCCTCACGAGTGAAAACGGCTTGCCGGGCCGCAACTGGTTCCGCCATCAGATTTACGCTCCGGGTTTCTATACGGGTTACGGTGTAAAGACACTACCTTCTGTCAGAGAAGCCATTGAACAGCGCGACTGGAAACTCGCGACTGAGAAGATCAAGTTCGTAGCGGAGATAATCGAGGGATTTGCCGAAGAGATCGAAAATGCGTCCGAGATGAAGAGCAGGTAGTCCGGAAGTATAGCCGCAGGTCAACGCAGATGACGCGGATCCGAACAAATGTCAAAAACGAGCGGATCTTAATTACATTTCGAGTTCTGGTTTAGACGCGAAGGACGCGAAGATCGCCAAGGACGCTATTTGATCTATTGGTCCAGAATTCTCAAGACTATTCAATGGGCGGAGAATGAGCCGCGGATACTTCACTCCTTCCGCCTTTGCGCCTTCACGCCTTCGCGCCTTCGCGCCTTCACGCCTTCACGCTCTCCCGCTATCACGCCATCTCACGCAGCAGGTGTCGCCATATAGAACGTACTCTTCCAATTCTCTCCATCCTTGACCCAAAGTGAGCTCGTCCAAACCGGACTAAAGACAGGTGATCCGTCGCACGTTGCGTCAAAACTGGCCTTGAATGTTAACAAGACTACATTGTCATTGATCTTTGTAGATCGATGATCCGAATGAGAAATATTTTTCGCTTCGCAACCATGTGAGCCGTGAAACTTGAGACGCTGCTCCCTGTTGCTGCGCCCTGAACGAGTTGTTATCGCTGTGTACTCTTTTGCCACATTTTCTTCGAACCAGGATGTGTCCTTCTTGGCCCAGGCATCCCAGCCTGCCTTGGTATTCTCGGCAAGCTTCTTGGTCAACTCTTCATCAGCATCGTCCCCGGGTTTGTCGCCGGGAGCACCTGCAGGGTATACGCCTTTTGCTTTCGCCGTAGGCATCGTCTGGTGATAAGCGGCCTTCCAGTTATCTCCATCCTTAACGTAAACGGTCGCAGACCACTCAGGGCTCGGAGTCGTTTTTCCGTCACACGTTTCGATCGATTCGAGCTTCATCGTCAAAAGCGCGACTCCATCTGCAAGTTCTCTTGCCTTGGCGTCACTAGTCGAGTAACTCTCTACTTCACAAGGATTTTCCGAAATTCCTTTCTCGACACCATCCTTTGGTCCCCTGCCAGTTTGTCCAACTCCCACAAATCCATCCGTTAGGAAGTCATTAAAGAACTTCCCATCCTTTTTCTTCCACGCCTCGTAAGCCTCTTTTTCTGTACTCTCTAGAGTGGCAGCCAGCGTTTTTGCCGGATCCGCACCGGCATTCTCATTTCCCGTATTCGTATTGCCTCCATCGCCGGCCGGACATGCAGCAAAGGCAAGCGCCGCTAACGACAGGACCAACAATTTAATAGTATTTTTCATTATTCTGCTCCATGGCAGCCTGTCAGAATACAGAGATTGTAGCTAGAAAAAGTCCGGTTTGAGGCAGATTTTGCTTGAATCTGAGGTGCATAGCCTGATCGCCGAGGATTCCAGCGAATCGGTCCGAATCCGGATTTTTTACAGCAAATTTCCATCTATCCAACAGGATGCTGATTTATCCCAGCTTTCGTAGGCGAACGACAAGTAACAACAGCCTCGCTGAGAAGTTATTGTCAAAAACCAATTTAGATATATGCGTAGTTAAATCCTACACCCGTATCGCTCTCTTTTAAAGAAACGCAACTCTTAACAACATCGCTCCAACTCTCTTCGGAGCCAACTTTTCCCTTCTGACGTCAGTTCCCATCAATCCTCGGTACTGGCAGCGGGATATCTCCACCAGTTCCGAAAGGTCGTATATCGATGCCGCTTCCGGATCCGTTAACAAACCAGGTGCTGTTGGAAGGTCTGAAGACCGCGGGATCGGCCCTGCCGTCTCCGTCGTAGTCACCCGGAACAGGGATGTCACCATTCGCTCCGAAAGGAAATGCGAAGAAACTGTCGTCTTCCGACCTCAAGATGAACCAGTTTCCGTTCGATTCCTTAAAACGGCCGATGTCTGCCTTGCCATCGCCGGTGAAATCTTCCGCAAATGCCCAGTCACCGATGTCGCCAAACTGGAATGCTTTTAGTCCGAGGGTGCTTTGCCTAATCCAGAACTCGGCATTGGATGGTCGGTAGATCGCAACATCGTCTTTGCTGTCTCCGTCAAAGTCTCCGACCACAGGCTGATCACCGTTGGCGCCGAATTGAATTATGTCTACGTTTTGGTCGCTCGACCTGTTTATAAACCAGAGATTGGAACCGGGCCTGAAAACTGCCGGATCCGCCTTTCCGTCACCGTCGTAATCTCCGGGAACCGGTATATCACCGGAAGCGCCAAACGGAAAAGCAAAGAAGCTGCTGTCTTCTGAACGAAGCACAAACCACTCGCTTGTGGCTGGCCTGAAAAACGCAATATCGGCCTTTCCATCCCCCGTGTAATCATGTGGAACCGGCATGTCTGACCCATCACCAAATTGAAAGGCACGATCGGTAAGATCCGAAGACCTCAAGTACCACCACTCCCCGGGGCCCGGACGAAAGATCGAAAGATCGGTTCTAAAGTCGCCATCAAAATCAAATCTCGGCCTAACCGTTGACTGCACAATTTCACGGGGCACCAGATTGGCAATAGATCCGTCGCCGACACCGGAATGTGAATTGACCAGCGTCCCCAGCACGGCGGTATTTCCGGTTGCGCCGTTGATCACGGCCACCGCATAACCGTTTATATCCGGCCTGGGGAATCCACCTGCGGAGGTTATTAGATCATCAACAACAATCGTTTCTTTTGGGTTTCCTGATCCGACCGAAAAAGTACAGGGATTGCATACATCCTGAGCGGTGGCGGATTGAAGCGGCTGAGACGTAAGTTCATCAAACAGGTAGATGTCGACGGCAGCCCCGGTCGAACCGAGCGGCAGCCCCGCTGAATAGGAAATGTGAAAGATCGTATCAACGGCGGAATTCGTAGTGTCAGTGGTACCGGGTCGCTCGGAAAAATGAGGGAAACCAAGGACCTTTGACGGCGCAGGTCCGCCTTCTGGTGACTGATTCATACGACGGGATTCAAAACCAATGCTTTTTGCCGACCTGCTGTTGCCGCCGCCAATAACTGAAAACGCTGCTTCTGAAGCGATCTCCTGAGGTTGAAAGCCAAAGGGTGAAATATTGAAAGGGGATTGGTCCGCCTGCGTTACAAAACTCAGCAGGTTTACGTTCGCGGTATCCCCTTCTACGACAAGGACCGCGAAGCCGATTTTTACAAGAGTATCGAACGGAGTCATTCCATTATTTGTTATCAAATCATCAAACCGAAGCGATCGTTTGCGGGTATTTGAGTCCATCGGGAACTGGCAGCCCGAAGGGCAAATCGTTTGTCCATCGTTTGTGGTCCTGTTTCCATCTGAATCAAACAGATGAATGGTCACACTTGCTTCTAAGGAACCGCCCGGGTCAGGGAAACCCGGCAAACCACCTACATAACTTACGAACAATCCGGAATCAAAAGTGTTCTGCGTATTGACGATCGTACCTTGCTGCTCAAGAAAGTGAGGGACTACAAAAGTGTTGAGTGGAACAGAAGAAGTTTGTTCCTGGGGCTCAATATCAAAAAACGAAACATCGAGCGGGTCTGAATGAATGTTGGTAGAGAGATTCCCAACGAATACGCGATTGGCATCGCCAGAGATTGCCAGCGTTGCAAAACCGCTCGTATTGGTGCCAGACGGGCCGCCGGCCGCGTGTATCAGCGTCTTGAAATCGACGATATGGCTGAGCTGGGTTTCGTCGAGACCAAAACTGCATGGGTTGCAGACTTCTTCATTGGTGGCGGATCGTAGAGGAAGCCCTGTAACTTCGTCGTATATTCGCAGATTGACCGTTGCCGATGTGCTTCCGGTAAACGCAGTCGAGATCAAGGATTCAGGGACAAAGGTCAGAATCAGCTGTTGTCCGTATGAAAACGGCGTTCCCGACGGAGACGGGTCGACCAGATAATGAGGGATTGTAAAAGTATTTGATGAAACCGGAGGGCCGATTTCCCGCGGGTGTAGTGCGAGCGTATGAAGTTCGTTTGGGTTTCCGTCTGAACTCAACACCTGAGCACCGGCGACAACATTTCCTGCATCTCCATTTACATCAACGATCATGAACCCTCTCATCGTCGGGTTCGGGAAGCCTCCATTGGCAGTAAGGAGGCCGTCGATGGTACCGACCGCTTTCCTGTTTGTACTGTCGAGAGTCATCTCACACGGATTGCATATCTGCACGTTTGTTGCCGATTCCATCGGTTCACCGGTGGCATGGTCAAAAATGTAGATATTGACGTCAGCTGATGTGGTACCGCCTGTCCCTGCCTGATCTGCGAGATATGTCACGTAAATCTGCGTATCAAAGGTATTTGTAGCCGTTAATATGTCCCCCGACTGCTCAAGAAGGTGCGGAAAAACGAATGTGTCTGAATAAGCTTCTTGAACTGAGACAGTTATGAACATGGCAATCACTGCCGCATACACAAAAAACCGGCATTGCGGGATGCCGGTTCGAAGACGGGAAATATTCATTTGTTTCATTGCGCCACCTCGATAATCGTTACCAAAACGCACGGTGCGAGGCCCAATATAGGGGTATATTGCGAATCATATATCAGAATTAGGGGTGCGACAAGAGTTTTCAAAATCGGATGCCGGGATCGGAATTCAGAGTTCAGAATTCAGAGTTCAGAGTTCAGAGTTCAGAGTTTAGAGTTCAGAGTTCAGAGTTCAGAATTTATTTGAAAAGTTGAACGAATTGTTGGTAAAGTCCAACAAATCAGAGAATCCGGGAGAAAAATATGGACGGTGCAATGAGTATCGATGCCTGCAAGGTGCAACATTACGATCAAAGCGAGCTAATTGGAATGCACCTCTTGGTGAATAGGGAGATGATTCAGAACCCCGACGAAGTCCGGCGCGGTATATGCCAAACTATGTCGCTTTTCTGGATAAAAACAAAACAAAACGAACTGGCTTCTAGCACCAAACACGATTCAGAGGCGGTGGTCAAAGCGATTGACGCAAACTTTGAAGACATCGCAACGCTCCATGAAGTGAAGGATCACGAAAGATACGGATTTAATATTTTTGGTCCCGCCGAAAACTATTTTGATCTAACAAAGACTCAGACGTGGCAGGATATAGGCACTGCGATAGACCTAAGCGTTGATGGTGTTTCTACCATCGTCACCGGTACAAAGAACTGTTGCTATCTTTATGCGTTTCATTGTTTTAACGACGATGAAGAACTGCTTGGAGGACATGCCATCGCATTCTACCTGTCTTCCGGCAAGATGCTCGGACTGGGCCGGCACGTTTATGTCTTTGACCCCAATTTTGGCGAATTCAAGGTCCCCAAGTCCAACTTCAAGAATTGGCTCGGTC
>JABDKD010000272.1 GCA_013003215.1 Pyrinomonadaceae bacterium | reverse complement strand
GGCCGGAGGGATTAAAACCCGCCGGCCGCCCGGATTTCAACCAGTCGATTTTCTATTCATGACATTCAACTGGCTAAGACAGCCTACTCCGCATGGTCATGACCGAGGTGATCAAGATCATCTATGTCCTTCACCGCAAAGATACTCGGGAAAGATTCCGGGATGTCACCAGGGTGAACATCGTGACCACAGATCGAGAAGTCCAGTCCCGAGTATTTGAAGGCAAAGTCATCCATCGCGTCAGCAAGGTAGTTAGTGCGCAGAATTGACGCGACTCGTCCCTGACCTTTTCTCGGAAGCTTTTCATCAGACATCGCAGAGTTATAAGCGAAAGTCGCCATGATCACCGCGGATCGCTTGAGATCCTTCTCGATCATTCGGTCAGCAACGTCCTGCGTCGTATGCCAGGTTCGTCCAAAGTACTCAATCCTGTCCTGGATGAACTGGAAGCCCGGTAGTCCTGCTGCGTCAAACGCCAGGTGATCCGTTCCGCCCACACGCCGGATAGAAGTTGTCGATGCGTCCAAGTCGGCAAGAGGTTTCAGCCATTCACGGAAAATCGGGCGAGCATTTTTGTTGCCCTGAGCGTTGATTCCCCGTATCTGCCCGGTTCCGTTGTCGAGGTTGTAGTAAGCAGCGAAATTATCGTAGGCCGGTTTCTTGTTCTTCGCATTCCCGAACTCATTCGCTACATATGCACGTGACCCAAGAAGACCCTGTTCCTCGCCGGTCCAAAGCGCGACCCTTATCGTTCGCTTCGGCTTCAAATCTTGTGCCATCAGGATTCTCATCGCTTCCATTGTGACCGTGACGCCGGCACCATTGTCCGTTGCGCCTGTTCCGGCGTGCCAGGAATCGAGATGCGCACCGATCATCACTACCTCGTCCTTGAGCTCCGGATCGGTTCCCGGGATCTCAGCGATCGTGTTGTAACCGGTCGTATCCGAATCGTCCCATGCGACATCGAGTTCGACATCCATCTTCATATCGATCCCACGCTTTGCGAGACGAACCAGACGGTTGTATTGTTCGACCTCTACAACGAACTGAGGAATCGTCGGCTCTGCATTTTTTGAATAAACACGAACACGTGGTTGACCGGGTTCGCGGGGCGGCATCCTTGCTCCCATTACTCGAATAGTACCGGCGTCAACACCGCGGCCCGGATCGAGGATAACTGCGGGCTTCTCACTCCATACAAGTCTCGACACGGCGGCTCGCAAATTCCGCGCTGCACTCTGTGCGGCAGTTAACTGTCGGCGGGCGCCACGAGTCTGCGGCTGGGGCTCGACCTTTTCAAGATCGGCTAGTTGCTTCTCGCTCAGGCGGTTTGCCACCGGATCGAATCCGACACTAACGCTTCCTTCAGGAGCTGCCAGAACGATCGCGCCTTTGAGCTTGCCCCTGTATTTCTCGAGGTCAGCTGCGCTTTTCACGCTCAGGTAAACAACAGGTGCAGATATCTTTCCATTCGTGCTCGGTGACCACGCTTTCGGATAAGCTCGAATCGGCTCGTATTCCGGAGTGGTCAGGGACATACTAAAGCTCTTCAGCTCCCAGCTTTTTCCAAATTCGCCCCACGGGTCGATCTTTGCGTTTGATAGTCCCCACTCTTCAAACTTTTTCTTTGTCCATTTATTAGCGCGCCTCTGGGACGGCGAATTTGTCAGGCGTTGCCCGATCACGTCCGTCAGGTAATGCATGATCTTCATCGCCTCTGAACGGTTCATTCCTTCGTCTCTGATCTTGGCAACCGCATTGTTACCAAAACTAAAAGATGGAAGCAGCAATGCTGTAATAACTGCAAAAGCAAGATGCTTTCTTCTAAACATTTAACAATTCTCCTTATTGTGCTCTTGTTTCCTAGCGAGATCCTTGAGGAAATACCCGTGGACTTGAATTCGCTTTCTAAGTGGATGTAATCAAACAATATACGAGTTGGATCAATAAAGGGTTTCCATAACATTCAAGAACGCCGAAGATATTGCCAAACTTCCAAATCAGGCATTGTTCTTTGCCAATTTCGACCATTCACCGGGTCAATTTGTTAGTTCATTATTATGTTGAGGAGGCGGGGTTTCGGAAATACAAGATTGGGCAAAAAACAAAAAACTGCTTACGGCTTACCGCAAACAGCTTACTTTGAGATGGGGCGGCTAGAGGGATTCGAACCCTCGACCTCTTAACCAAGGGCTGCAAAGCTGATGCTGATTTGAGTCGCCGGATTCCAACTGTTTAATAACCTTCGGAGTTGAGATCAGAAAGGGTTGGTACCGATCGTGCCAACCCGACTATTAGCAGCATCTTTCAGGGTCGGCCTAATTGGACAAGAACGCATTGCTCTCCAGCATAAAATCCTGCGCTCCGCCCACTATCAAGCCGCTCTCAGATACCTTGTAAATCTCGGTCTGGCGAGCACCCGGGAAGTCGACGGTCGTAAATACGCCTTTTTTATTACGAACGAATCCATGTTCAAGAGGAGGTCCCATAGTGGTATCAGCGAAAATATATCCACCGCTTATGACCCCTCTATTGTTGATGCCGTGCACTAGGGTTACGTAAAAATTCTCCGTGGTCTGGGGGCCAACCGGAAAATCGATAGGATGGATGTTTCCCTTTTGATCCAAATGAAATCCATGTATCTCTACAACAGGAAAGTTGCCCCCGGTGACACGATAGTATCCGACAATCTCCCCTTTGTCGTTGATGTCGCGGAACCGGGTGTAAAACAAGGTTCCCGAGGCAACCATTCCAGCGGGAAAATCAAAACTCTGGAATGTACCATCCTGGTTTCTCAGATAAGCATGTGTACCGGATCCGTCGTCGTACTGTCCGACTATCTGTCCCCGGCTGTTGATGCCCCACGCCTGGCTTGAAATTGAGCCGGGGAAATCAACGTTGGAATATGTTCCATCCTTCGTACGCAAATATGCTTGAGGCGGCCCGCCTAGAAGGTAAAGTCCAACGATTTCACCATTGTCGTTTATACCGTTAGCCTGGGTTACTGTCGCACCCGGGAATCCGATGACTGTCAAAGTTCCGTGTTTGTCGAGTTTGAAGCCTTTCGGCCCGCCGGGGAATATGCCGCCAACTCCCCAACCGACGACATCCCCACGATCATTGATTCCCCTGCCGAATGAGCAAGTTGGCGCTCCGCAGCCGGCATTAA
>JABDKD010000232.1 GCA_013003215.1 Pyrinomonadaceae bacterium | reverse complement strand
TTATCAGTTATCGAGAGACCTGCCAACTGGCGGGTCTTTTTTTGTGAGCGGCGTGCAGGAAGGAAGGAGGGAAGGAAGGAAGGAAGGAAGGAAGGAAGGAATCTTTGCCTACCTTCCTTCCTTCCTTCCTTCCTTCCTTCCCTCCTTCCTGCACGCCGCTCACAAAAAAAGACCCGCCAGTTGGCAGGTCTCTCGATAACTGATAACAGTTAGTTATTAAATGACTACATCTATCCCTGAGGAATATTCAATTCCTGACCAGGAAAGATCTTGTCCGGATCATCAAGCTTGTCACGATTTGCTTCAAAGATTGCATTCCAGCTAACTCCATAATTGGAGCCGATCTTGCTCAACGTGTCACCTGATTGAACGGTATAGGTGGTTTCAGAACTCTCCGGACTCGTAACGTTCAGAACCAGGTCTCCGGAACGGAAATCAGGATCGAGACGTGCATATTCATCCCAGAGCTGCTGTTTGGCTTCGGCACTGGCAGCCGCGCCTTCGATATGAAGTACACCATCACCTTCGGCAACATTAAAACCCTCAAGGCCCATGCTCCCTGCCATATCAATCAACGATGCGTATTTGTCTTGTAACATATTTCTTTATCTCCTTTCCTATAGGTTGATCTTGTTCTCAACCTTCTTCGCACCGCCAGTGTTTGCGGCTTGAACACACTTAGCCATTTGTGCCTTATCAATCTTTCCGCTGAGAGTTGCTACACCGTCCTTAACCTCGACGGTAATCGTCGCACAACCGGCCTTCTTAAGCCCTTCTTCAATTTTGGCCTTAACTTCTGAATCGTCACCTTTAGCTTCCGGTACAGGAGCAACAACATTCACATCGTTTGTTACACTCTTTACCCCTTCAACCTTTGCAAGTTCTTCAGCCTTAGCCTTAGCGGCGTCATCTTTAACGTCACCTGTGATCGTCGCGACGCCATCCTTAACCTCAACAGTTACGGTTGAAGTGGATGTATCACCCTTGAGAGCCTTATCGGCCGAGCTTTGTAAATCTGCGTCACTAGGACCGCCACACGCACCCAAAAGCAACGCGAGCGATAGGCCCAATACTGTAATAAGTTTTGTCTTCATACTTCCTCCTAAAAATTGAAAAATTGCATACCCGTTCAGGGGGTGAACAGCGAACGGTTTATATTGCGGATAGCAGAAACCTACTTTTATCCAACGGTTTTGTCAAACAATTAGCCGGATATTGCATGAAGGGAATGGTGCTTGCGGCAAATATGGCAAAAAAGCTTGGGCGTAATCGCGAAAAGCATAGCCGTAGCTATGGTTTGAGTGATTTGGCTCAAGATTCGAAGCCAGATTGGCCGCAAGACCGTTCAGGTACAAACTGTACCAACCGAAAACCGCTGGTTAACCCCGTAACTTGTTGAGAATAAAATGCTTTCGCTATTGTTTCACCGTCCTTCATGCAATATGCGGGTTAGGACCACTCGTCCGGAGCTAGTCCGTATACCTGTTCGGCAATCTGCGAAGCGACTGCAAATGAGTTGCAGCCGGGCATAATCAGAAAGTGCCATTCGGCAAGGCAATAGTACTTTTCGCGGTCTTCAAATAGCTTTAAGGCCTTCTTTCGATCTCTTGCCAGGGGCCTGTCCTTATATGAAGACGAAATATTGGCCCAGCAATGTTCAAACGTCGCACCGAGCCAAATCGACGACACACCGCGTTCGTTCAAGAGGTCTCTGTTTTCATCAACTGTAAACGCCCCGCCCCCGAGTGAAATCAACGAAACGCTCGCGTCATCAAGTATTTCCTTTAGCGCGGACGTTTCTGCACTTCGGAAGTAATCCAGTCCTCTATCTTCCACGATCTCGGCAATCTCACGACCTTCGTTTTTTTCGATCCGAACATCCGAATCCGCCCATTTCAGCTTTAGCATTTTACTGAGATGGCGTGAGACCGTAGATTTCCCGACACCCATGAAACCTGTCAACGCGATTCTCTTGTTGTCGATTCCTGATTTGTTCATCTATTCAAATCTTCGAGAGTTTTAAAGAACGCGGGATAAGAAACTGCCACACAATCGGAATTGATGATCCTCGTTTCGCCTGTCGCGAATAGCGCCGCAATAGAAAATGCCATCGCAATTCTGTGATCACCGTTCGAATCAACATCAGCACCCTGCAATTCCGACATACCAACGCGAAACCCATCTTGAAACTCTTCAATATCGGCTCCCATCAACCTAAGGTTTTCAACGGTCACAGAAATGCGATCGGACTCTTTGACCCGAAGCTCAGATGCGTCGCGCACTTCAACCCCTCCCGGCAACCTGGTGCCCATTACTCCAATAAGCGGCACTTCGTCGATCAAGTTCGCAATTTCATCACCTTTTACCACTACTCGCTCCCCTGTAACATCACATTCAGCCTTCCAGTCAACATGAAGCTGCCCCTTCGGCTCACCACAAACAACAGAAACGCCGCTTTCAATAATCCGGAAACCGCATTTTCGCATGAATCTTAGAAAACCTGCACGTGTTGGATTCAACCCGACATTTTTGACCGTCAACTCAGAATCCTTGATTCCGCATGCTCCGGCTATGAAATAGACCGCGGAGGACAAATCACCGGGAACATGAATATCGTGAGCTACAGGCACCTCGTCACCGGAGATCCGAAGTTCATGACGATACTCCGAGCCCTTCTTAATGAATTCTTCTTCCAGACCGACCTCGAGAAATCGGAGCATCCGCTCGGTGTGATCACGGGATACCGGTGCACGCTGGCCTGAAGTCGGCATTCTGAAAGTGGAGATACCGTTGCTGTAAAGACCGGCTAACAGCAAACAGCTCTTTAGCTGCGCCGACTCGATCGGCAGATCATACTCCAGAGGTTTCAAGGGCTGGACTCCGGCAATTTCCAGCGGAGCCGTTCCAGAACGGGCTTCGACCCCGGCGCCCATCATCCTCAATGGTTTGGCGACGCGCGACATTGGGCGGGAGCTCAGTGAATCGTCCCCTACAAGAACCGACTCAAATCTCTGACCGGCCAGCAATCCCGCAAGCAGGCGCATGGTCGTTCCGCTGTTTCCACACTGCAACTTGGATAAAGGAGATTTAAGACCAAACTTTCCCCGCCCTCTTACGGCAACATTTTCCCCGCTCTGTTCGATCGGAACGCCGAGAGCCTTGAGACATTCAAGAGTGGAAGCACAGTCGCCGGCACCGGAATAATTCAGTATCTCGGCCTCGCCCTCACTGATCGCAAGGAGAATAGCCGCCCGGTGCGAGACAGACTTGTCTCCCGGTAATTCAACGGTGCCTCTCAACGGCCCCTTTTTTGAAACTATTCTGTCCATTGGCTTCAATAAGTTACCAGAATTCGAGGATTATCGAGAATGTTCAAGAGAAGGAAGGTAGGTAGGTAGGCGGGTAGGCGGGTAGGCGGGTAGGCGGGTAGGC
>JABDKD010000206.1 GCA_013003215.1 Pyrinomonadaceae bacterium | reverse complement strand
TGGCCCAGATGCTGCGGCCTGACGGCCTTACAACTGGCTATGTTACTGCCGCGCTTTCAGCGCTAATAAGGAATTCCGGATTCTCTGAACTCAAAACTCAGCACTCAGACCTCAGCACTCCATGAGGGGCTGTGGTTTTCCACAGACTACTTTCCGCTCAAAACACGTTATTTAAGACGACGGAAAGTACGATAATCCTAATTGATGATAAAGAATATTTCGTTATTATCCGTTGGATTTGGAGAAATGGTCCTGGCCCGTCAATTCTTGGTTACGACAGATTATTCCAACGAAAGGCCTACCAACTAACTTCCTATTACGCCAGGTACTTGCTCTCCGCCGAAACAGGAGGAATAGACAGCACCCCCCGAATCAACCGGGGGGTGTTCCTCTTTTAAAAATAATTATCGAATCGCAATCCCCCTGCTTTTCAGGAGTCCCGCATAAGATTTTTGACCATTTCAGGAAGACTTCCTTGAAATTGGAATCGTTAATCCAATATAGTTACACGCACTTCCACAGATTACGTTATTTACAAAACCATTATTCAAACTGATGAGGGGATTGGTAAATGTTTCGTTCAATTCAGAAAACACTGATTTCGTTATGTGCGGCGATCTTGCTTTGTGTGCCGGGTACAGTCTTAGCGGGTGGGATACCTACGTCTTTTGTGGTTCTCAATGAGATTCAGGTAAACAACCCTGGTGCGGATCTGCCTCACTGTGAACACATTGAGATTCGAGGTGATGCAAACAGTCAGATACCGGCAAACACCTATGTCCTGGAGATTGAAGGGGATGGATCGGGAGCCGGGATCGTTGATTTTTCAATAAATCTCGGTTTTTTTCCTTTTGGAAGCAACGGCATCCGAGTCGTTACCGGACCAGGCGGAGCTCCTACCTTCAAAGAGAATATAGGTGTTTTAGGGCCCTGCGGTTCCAGAAACTATTCGGGAACAGGAGCTGCTGTAACTGAAGCTGGATCTTTGACCCTTGAAAACGGAACCATTTCTTTTCTTCTGGTAAACAGTGCATCGGTGATCTCTGCCGGTCTCGATATTGATTTAAACAACGACGGCGTTATCGACAATCTTCCTATCGGAGCCACAATCATAGATGCGGTTGGATGGACTGATGGTTCGATAGGAGATCATGTTTACGGAGGTGTGAATATCACCCCGGGCACGGGTACTCCCGATGCGGCTTCCAGGAATTTTGCGAACATTACGCCACTTGATCCAACCGCGTGGTTTGCCGACGATATTGTCGGTACTACGGAATCTGTTCTTTATGATCAGACAAACTTTGGCGGATTCATGATCGATTTTCTGACACCGGGAGCACAGAATCTCGCACCCCTGGCCGCAGGCGTATTTGTCCAGGGCCGCGTAATCGACGCGAAAGGACGTGGACTAAAACGTGTGGGAGTGGTGTTGACCGGGGGATTGTTGGATGAGCCTATAATTGCGATGACCAATCAGTTTGGAACGTTCAAATTCGAAGGTGTCACGGCGGGTGAAACATATCTCCTCCAGGTAATGTCTGGCCGCTTCAGCTTTGACACTCCTGTTCAAGCACTGAACGTTGCAGGAAATGTGGCTGATGTCGTGTTTATTGGTGAACAGAGATAGGATTCCGAAAACGAAACCCTTTTTGCTTTCCGGATAGTTGAGGATCTTCTAGGTCGCCTGTCCGGCAAGACGAATTCGGTTAGTTATCGAAGCATTGTCGTCGAGTTCAGTATCGAACTCGGCGACGTTTGCGTTTTCGGCATGAAGCCTCTTCCAGATCTTGTCCTTATAGACGGTCAACAATATCGCCGCAAGAACTGTTGCGAGTCGGGCGATATTCGCAAGCCACCCACCGAGAGCCGTTTCGTCTACAGCAAACAACATCCAATGCGTATTCATCAGGCAATGCAGTGCGAACGGCACCCACAGATTGTCTTGCCAACGCATATAGATCCAACAGAAGAACAGGCTCCCAAGTCCTGTAATTGCAACGATTCCAAGTATTTCTGAGAAATTATTCGACTGGTAAATGTGGCCGGCACCAAAAAGAAGTGAAGGCATTACCGCCGCCGGCCAAAAGCCGAGTTTCGCTCGTCGGTAGAGTTGTCGAAAAAGATAGCCTCGGAATACAAGCTCCTCGGCGAATGGCGAGAAAACACCGAAGGCGAATATCGAAAGGGATGTAGCTTTCGCAGAGATGCTGGACGTAAATGCAAACGCGAGCAGCATAGGGAGTGTTGCGAGAAACGCAAAGGCGAGGGCACGTTTCGCCGGCATCTTGAGTCCCAGTTCTTTCGCTGCTCCGAAAGGTCCGATTCGAAACACGAGCATGATACCCGCGACGGCCAGGGCCATCTGAATTAAGTTGACTGCAAGGCTAAATGACGTGTAATCCAGGACCGCCCGGAGTCCCATGAACCTTAGGAAATCACCTAGCAGGTAAGTGATCAGAAAAACTGAAATAGCTGCTACCGCTCTCCAAAGCGGGCTCTTTACCATCACGGTCTCCTCGGTCTTGTTGATTTGCGGACGAACCTCGATTTAATAAAGTTGACGCGATAAATACCGGAACCGTTACATTTATTTTTCGCGAACTTTTTAGAGTCCCAGTTCTTCTTTGGCTTCCGCAAACTTTGCGACAGCGAATTCCAGATCTTCCCTCGAATGAGCCGCCGAAACCTGCGTCCGGATTCGGGCCTTGCCCCTTGGAACCACCGGGAACGAAAACGGAATCACATAGACACCCTTCTCAAGAAGCGACGCGGCCATCTTCACCGCCGGTTCCGCATCTCCAAACATGACCGGGACGATCGGGTGTTCACCGGGAAGCACCTCGAGTCCTGTTTTCGCGATCTCGGACCGGAAGAACTGTGTGTTTTCAGAAAGCTTGTCCCTCAACGCGGTCGAGCCAGTGAGCATTTCGAGGGCCTTCAGTGAGGCGGTAACGATAGGCGGTGCTACCGAATTCGAAAACAGGTAAGGGCGCGAACGTTGCCGCAGCATCTCGATGATTTCCTTGCGGCCGCTTGTAAAACCGCCGCTGGCACCGCCAAGTGCCTTACCAAGAGTGCCGGTGATGATATCGACGCGGCCCATCACGTCACAATACTCATGAGTTCCTCGACCGGTCGCGCCCATAAACCCGGTCGAATGGCAGTCATCGATCATCACCAGGGCGTCATACTTCTCGGCAAGATCACAAATCTCCTGCAGCTTGGCGATGTAGCCATCCATTGAAAAGACACCGTCCGTTGCGATAATCCTCTGTCTCGCTCCGGATGCCTCTTTGAGTTTGGATTCAAGGTCTTCCATATCGCAGTTCTTGAAACGGAACCGCTGGGCTTTGCAAAGGCGGATGCCATCGATGATGCTGGCGTGATTCAATTCGTCGGATATGATCGCGTCTTCCGCCGTGAACAACGGTTCGAACAGTCCGCCGTTTGAATCAAAACATGCCGCGTAGAGAATCGTGTCTTCGGTACCCAGAAAATCACTGATCTTTGCCTCGAGTTCCTTATGGATCTCCTGTGTTCCGCAGATGAATCGCACTGATGAAAGCCCGAAGCCCCAATCCTCGAGTCCCTTTTTTGCAGCCTCGACGATATCCGGATGATCGGAAAGTCCTAAATAGTTATTCGCGCACATATTCAGGACATCACCCTCGGCGACGTCAATATGCGCGTCCTGCGGGCTCTTGATAATGCGTTCTGATTTGTAGAGACCCGCTTCGCGGATCTCGTTAAGTCCGTTTTCTAGAATCTGTTTTGTGTTTGAGTACATAATTCATTCAACAAGGATAAAGGGGGAAAAAGGGGATGATCTTATTCGCATGTCTCAGGCCAAGAGTCAGCTCGCGAAACAATCAGGCAAAAACGGCCGACCAACCGAATGGCTTCATTTCTTTGATTCATGAGCCTTCATGTAGGCACGCAACAGGGCATTGATTCGTGTTTGGTAGCCCGAACCGGTTTTTCTAAACCAATTAAGGACATCTGTGTCGATCCGTAAGGTTAACTGGGTCTTTCGCGGCACCGGTTTTAGTCCTTTCCGAACAATGCCACGCGCAAACATCTCGGCAGTAAGCTCGGGTGTGTCCGAGAAGTCAATATCCTCATCCTTCATCGAATCAATTCGTTTCCAATCAGTTTGCGATTTCTTTGTAGTAGTTTTCTTTTTCATAGTTTGACGCCCTTCGCACCGAAATTATTCGAATTCTAAAATCAGTGAGTAAATGTGTAACTGCTACCACGTACTCTCCTAGCAATCCATACGTAACAAATCGCTGCTCGCCATAATCAAAACGATCATCGAGAACGGTCACCGTCCAGCCTTCAAAAACTTCTTCGATCCCTTCAAAATCTAAACCATGTTTGGAGATGTTTGTGAGGCGTTTTGCGTCATCCCACTCAAAGTTCACTTAACTGGATTGTAACTACAATTTGTAACTACGTCAAAATCATTTTATTAACAGGGATGAAGGTGATTAAGGGGATTAGATTAGCAAAACTAGCATCACGTACCTGGTTGTTTCAATCTCGTAACGCGATTCTAAATTTTACTTTCAGTTCTCAGTTTTCAGTTGCTCCAGATCCCCTTCATCTCCTTAATCCCTGTTAACTCCAGTTAAGAATTACCTTCCCGGAATTCCCCGACCGCATCGCCTCAAATCCTTTCTCGAAGTCTTCAAAGCCGAAGCGATGTGTGATCACGGGTGAAATATCGACACCCGACTGAAGGAGCACGCTCATGTGGTACCAGGTTTCGAAGATCTTCCGGCCGTAGATACCTTTTATAGTCAGCATATTGAAGACGACCTTGTTCCAGTCAATCGCGATGTCTTTAGCAGGGATTCCAAGCAGCGCGATACGGCCTCCGTGGGTCATGTTATCGATCATCGCTTTGAAGGCATTTTCATTTCCCGACATCTCGAGTCCAACGTCAAAGCCCTCTTTCATCCCCAGTTCTTTTTGAACATCCTTTAGCCGTTCGGTTCTTACATCGACTGTCCTTACATTCCCCATCTTCGACGCCAGCTCGAGCCGGTATGGATTCACATCCGTGATCACAACATGTCTTGCTCCCGCGTGCCGGACGACAGCGATCGCCATGATCCCGATCGGACCTGCACCCGTGATCAGTACGTCCTCACCCAAAACCGGAAACTCTAAAGCGCTATGGACCGCGTTACCAAACGGATCGAAAAACGAGGCCACATCGAGATCCACACCCTCACGGTGCTTCCAGACGTTTGTCATCGGCATCGAGATGTACTCCGCAAAGGCACCGTCCGTGTTAACACCGACTCCAAGGGTATTCCGGCAACGGTATCGCTTTCCGGCCATGCAGTTTCGACATCGGCCGCAAACGAGATGACCCTCGCCGGAAACGATATCGCCTGCTTTGAAGTCGATAACGTTCGAACCTACCTCGGCAACTTCGCCGACAAATTCATGTCCAAGGACCGTTGGAATCTTTATCGTTTTCTGGGCCCAGGCGTCCCAGTTATAGATGTGCACGTCGGTACCGCAAATCCCTGTTTTCAATACCTTTATCAGTACATCGTTGATCCCGGTCTCGGGTTCCGGCACATCTTCAAGCCAAAGTCCTTCCTCAGCTTTGCTTTTTACAATTGCTTTCATTGATCAAGTGTTTGTAATCCGAATCCTCTACTTTGCCACAGTTCCCGATTTGTTTTGAACGCGAACTGAGACATTCATTACTATGTTTGTCATTTCTCCAAGATTCTCTTCGATTAGTTCAACGCGCCGGAACTGACTTTTCGCGCGTGCAAGGTTTTGTTCTTCGTACTGAGTGTCGAAATAGATGTCATTGTTCAGAAAGTCGGTCAAAAACCGCAATCCTACGATGAACGTCATCATCTTGGCGCTTTTTGGAAGCCCTTCTATCTCCAGCTTCGATAGACTCAGACCGCTACGGCCCAAAAATCCATCTACAAACGCCGCGAAATAGTCCAGACTGAAATCTATCTTTGCAGGGTCCGGTTCGTCTTCATCAGCACTGCTGCAAATCGTCCTCACCGCATCCCCGAAATCATAATGTACGACTCCCTCCATCACGGTATCGAGATCAATCACGCATAGCGCCTGACCCTCTTCAGAAAAGAGCGCGTTAGATATTTTGGTGTCGTTATGTGTAACCCGGGTCGGGATTTTGCCCTCACCGACCAGGTTCTCGAGAGAAGTCATCTCTTGGCGTAGTTCATTCGCGATCGATATCTGCGCTGACGCGCTCTGTTTTCTTTCACTCGAAGCGTTCAGCAGTGCTTCATCAAACTGTTCGAAGCGGAGTTTCATACTGTGAAATCCCGGCAAAGTCTCGATGACCTTCGATGGATCCAGATCAACTGTCAGCGCAAGAAAACTTCCGAACGCACGACCGGCCTCAAGTGCTATACCGCGATCCGGAGTTTTCAGATAAACCCGGGAGTTTTCGATGTATTCCATCAAATTCCAATAGCTCCCGTCTTCATCCCTGTGTATGTACCCGCCAGAAGTAGTTTTCAGGAAGTTAAGGACATGTGTTTCCTTGCCGAAATCGGGCCGATCCCTCAGCTTTTCAAATAAATGCTTCGAGACTTTTATTTTGTTTGCCACGACATCTTCGGGATTTGTGAACACCCTGTGATTGATCCGTTGAAGGACGAACGAAGGCCCTTTCTCAGTTTCGATCAGGTATGTCGCATTGATATGGCCGGAATCGATGGCCGAATAACCGGACATCGTACCTTCGGAGGCAAAGGCCTCAAATACTTTTCTGATGTTCGTATTCATTTACCAAAGTCGCTGAGGATAGAATCCCATCTCTTTCATTTTGCGAAAATGTTCGGCAGTGAATTGCTTGTCTTCCCGATATGTCACGCCTACCCATTCATCATCCGTGCGCAAAACCTTCACTTGAGCTTTGCCGTTCCGAACCGCCTTGTTAACCACATCGTTTACAAAGAACTCCGCGTTCGGGTCCTCACCAGAATTTTTCAGGAACACTCTAAATTCACTTTCCAACAGATCAAAGATTTTCGGCGTGAAACCCCACAGATTCATAGAAACTATGGTGTCGGGGGTTAGCGGCTCAGCAATCTCGTCAGCTTCGTCGCAGGAGATGACTCCATTCTCGCTCAAAATTCCTTTTCTTTCTATCACGCTTTTCAGATACCCGCTTCCCGTCAATCTGCACTGGCCGCGCGAAACCGTTCCGAATTTGGAAAGAGTGTTCTTCAGCGGGTACCCGACCATCAAAAAATCTGCTTCTCCAGCTGATCGGAACCCGTTGTTTATTATCGAGAACGCATTCTGCCCGTAATAGTCATCCGCGTTGATCATGCAAAACGATTCATTTACTTCACTACGAGCTGCCAAGAGCGCGTGGCCGGTACCAAAGGGTTTTTGCCGTTTAGCTGAGTGCTTCTCAGCCATCGGTTCCCGGTCCTGGCAAACGAAGCGCACATCGGCTTTTTCACGCAGTTTAGATTCAAAAAACGAACGCGCTTCTTCAAGAATCTCACTTCGAACGACAAACACGATCTTTCGAAAACCCGCCTCAACCGCATCGTAAAGAGAGAAGTCGAGGATGGCATCGCCTTCATCGGTTACCTCCTCAAGCTGCTTTGTTCCACCAAAACGACTGCCCATTCCGGCGGCCAACACGATAATCGTTGTTGAATTACTCGTTTTACTTGTTATTATAATCAAGCCTCCAAATAGCGGTATTCCTCCGAGATCAATATTCCGCCATTTTTCGGAAGCCGTAAAACGTTGAATAAAATGGGGTTCACATTACCGGCGTTATTTGTACCGGAATTTTGTTGACCCCCAATGGCGACCGTAAATCGGTAGAAATGAAATCGTTGAAGAAAATCTTTCCTTTCTGCGATCAATCATACGGACAAGAACGAGGAAAGTTTTGGTAAATTAAACGATGAAGATTCTACTTTATAATCCGGATAACGGAGTAACACGCAATTTCATGCCGCATCTCTGGATGTTTTTGCTCCAGGCTATTACACCCAAACACCACGAAGTCATTCTCATCGACGGCAACGCTAAAGCGATGTCAAAGTCAGAGCTCGTCGAGTTTTGCAAAAAAGAAGAGATCGGTCTAGTTGGAATCGGGGCGATGACACGAATGATAGCCCGTGCCTATGGTGTCGCGGATGCACTTCGTGAAGCAGGCATCAAAGTCGTAATGGGCGGTCCGCACGTGACGGAGTGCCCTGATGAGGCGCTGGGGCGTGAGGACGGGCCAAGGCACGCGGACGCTGTAGCTCTCGGAGAAGCTGATGAGTATTGGGCTGATATTGTTGAGGATGCAGCACAAGGGCAGTTAAAAGAAGTCTATCAGCCGATATTTGACGACAAAGGAAATGATAAGAAACCCTCCCTTCAGCCTTATCCGCATATCCCCTGGGAGACTTTGGACCTGGAACAGTTCAGTCTTATTCCCCAGTTTCTGAAACCGATACTTTCAAAATGCGGTGAGGGTTGGGGAAAGTTCTTTGTGGTGCCGATCGAGACAGGCCGCGGTTGCCCTTATGGCTGTGAGTTTTGCACGGTTACCGGCTTTTTTGGGGACTCGATTAGATTTCGCTCAAATGAAGATGTTGTCGCGGAACTGCTTCGCCTCAAGGAAAGAGCCAAGGAAGAGAAGGGCCAGATAGCCGTCTTTTTTATCGATGACAACCTCGCGATTAACAAGAAACGTTTGAAGTCGCTTCTGCGGGATATCATTCAGGCTGATGCCCAGCTACCGTGGGTCGCACAAATAAGTGCGAATTTGTTGAGTGACGAAGAACTCGTGGATCTGATTGCCGATGCGGGCGGGAAGTGGATCTTTATCGGAATGGAATCGATCGATCCCGATAATATGGCATCGGTCAACAAGCAATTCTCAAAGCCGGCAGATTACAAACAGGTACTTGACCGGTTGGCGAAAAGAAATATCTATGCAATCACCTCGTTTATCTTTGGAATGGATAACGATACACAGGGGGTTGCTAAGCGCACCGTTGACCAGATTGAAACCTGGTCGCCCGGACTTCCGGTATTCGGTCAGCTTACTCCGTTTCCCTCGACCCCGCTTTATACAAGGCTTCAGAAGGAAGGCCGTCTGAACCGGCCTTTACATTGGTTGGAGTTTGCTCCGTTTGAGATGGCTCATTCTCCCTTGAAAATGACGACCAAGGAAGCACGCATCGAAACGAATTACGCATGGGAACGTTCATACAGCCCCGAAAGGAACGCCGCCGCGTTGGCTTCGATAGAAGATGCACCGATTCAATTCCGCATAAGCCACCTTGTTTCGCGCCTGTTCTTCCGGGGAATTTATTTCCCTCAGATGAACAAACGCGCCTGGTTAAAGCTCATGTATGACAATCGCAGGAGCATTGCGAAACTGGCACGCGAAGGCTTTTCGACCTGGAGAAACTCGAGGAAACGAGTGAGTTCGCCCGATGATTCTCCTGCATTGACGGTAAATACATAGGAATAACCAGGTTTTTCAGCACAAAAATAGTTTGCAAAAGCTCCGGTTCGTAGGCATGATTACATTTGTAATCTCTCTATCGGAGTTTTGCACAAACCTTTCAAATAGGCATTCGCCATTTTGACGATAGAGAGTCCGCTGTAATCGACTAAAAGCAGCTTCGTCAAAAGAGCTTAAGAAACAAATTCGTTCCTGATCTCAAATTGACCTGCTTACGTCTCCGAATAAGACAGGGGCTGGTTCTCTGTTTTTTGGTGCGTTCTGTGCAAAAGAGCACGACGATATTTACAGCGTTTAATAACCAATTGTGAAGTTGGCGTCAAATAAGTCCAACGAATCCGGCCAGCCGCGGAAAAAGGCGGCGACGGAGGGCTAAAACGAACCGGCAGTACCCGGTATGGCTCGGTCAGAGTGACCACAAAAAGTGCCTCTGCTTTTGTTTAGCGGGAGGCGAGCAGGCGATCTATTAATCGCCGTTTGAAGAAGGATCTAAATGAAATTTGCAGAATTGGGATTGAACCGCATGCTCTCAGAGCGTTGTAAATCCCTAAACTTTACGGAACCCACCCCAATACAAAAACAAGCGATTCCGATAATTCTCGAAGGAGAAGACCTGATCGGGTGTGCTGAAACCGGCACCGGAAAAACAGCAGCGTTTCTGCTGCCCTCAATCCAGAAACTGGATGAAGAAAAGAAGCCCGGAGTGAGAATCCTGGTAGTTGCCCCGACGCGTGAATTGGCTTCGCAGATAACCGAGGCATTCGTGGAACTGGCGCCTAAAAGGCTCAAATCCGCAAACCTGATAGGCGGCGCTAATATCAAGAAGCAGATCAATGCGCTGAAGCAGGGGGCCAGGGTTGTAATCGGAACACCCGGACGAATTAATGACCATATCGAACGTGGAACGGTTAACTTGTCGATGGTCGACACCCTTGTTCTGGACGAAGCCGACCGCATGCTGGACATGGGTTTTCTTCCCCAGATACGAAGAATTCTAAGAGCCGTACCGAATGAAAGACAGTCCCTGTTGTTTTCAGCGACGATGTCCGACTCAGTAAAGAGTCTTGCATATACGGTGATGGATGATCCTGAGATCGTAGAGGTAAGCAGGCAAAACAGGACCGCGAGAACCGTGGATCAAGTGGCATACAGAGTGGCGATGCCTTCGAAGACGGCCTTGTTGATACACCTTCTTGAAACAAATGACTGGGAGAAAATACTTGTGTTTACGAGCACAAAGCGAGCAGCCGAACGGCTTGCTCACATTCTCGAAGCTCGAGGTGTGCGTGCGAACAGGCTTCATTCCGACCGTTCCCAATCGAAACGGGAAAAGGCGTTACAGGATTTCAGAGACGGAAAGACAAGGGTTCTCGTGGCGACAGACATCGCTTCGCGCGGAATTGATGTAGATTCGGTTACACACGTGATCAACTACGATGTTCCCGAACCTCCCGAAGACTACGTGCACAGAGTTGGGCGCACCGGCCGTGCGGGCAATCTCGGAAAGGCGATCACATTTGTCACTCCGGTCGAAGAGCTCGCTTTGAAACAGATTCAAAGGCTTACGGGTGAAGATATCGAACGTGTTGTACTCGAAGAATTCAACCAATCTGTTCCGTCTACAGCCGGTGCCGGTTACTCCAAACCGCAGACGACAAGCAGAGAACCGGCGAAGACCTCGACTACCAGAAGAAGAAATCTGCTGAAGAAGAAATAAACTGGCCAAGCAGAATTGCAGTCAAGAATTCTTCCCCCCGGCCGGTTGATTCAGTGACTGTTTAACCTTCACATACAACCGGCGACACAATTGACCATTTCCCGGATATCGGTTATCTGTTGTTATCACTCCAACACACGGATAACCAGATGAAACTTGCCGGTATCGACTACGTCGTTATATTCGGGTTTTTTGCATTGACCCTCTCGATAGGGATCTATGCTTCCCGTAAATCAGGAAAAGATACGTCACAGTATTTTCTTTCAGGCCGAAACATGCCCTGGTGGCTCCTTGGTATGTCGATGGTCGCAACAACCTTCTCAACCGACACACCAAACCTTGTTACAGACCTTGTTCGGACTCGCGGAGTAGCGGGTAACTGGCTCTGGTGGGCGTTCCTGATCACGGGAATGCTGACCGTTTTTATCTATGCACGGCTTTGGCGTAAATCCAATGTAACAACGGACTTAGAGTTCTACGAGCTTCGATACGGTGGCAAGCCGGCCGCATTCTTAAGAGGTTTCAGATCAATTTATCTAGGTTTGATCTTCAATGTTTTTGCAATGGCTGCGGTAACGCTTGGCGCGATAAAGATCGGCGAGGTAATGCTGGGCCTTTCACCGCTCGTAACTATTGGCCTGGCAGGGCTGATAACCGTGATATTTAGTGCGCTCGGTGGATTTCGCGGCGTGGTCTTTACGGATTTTGTCTTGTTCTTTGTAGCAATGTCGGGTTCGATAGGGGCCGCCTATTTTTCGGTTAATCATGAGGCGGTCGGGGGTATTTCGAAACTGCTTTCACACCCGAATGTCGTTTCAAAGATCGAGATCTTTCCAGACTTCGGAAATACTGAGCTGTTCGTCACTCTTTTGGTCATTCCGCTTGCGGTCCAATGGTGGAGCGCGTGGTATCCGGGGGCGGAGCCCGGCGGCGGCGGATACGTCGCTCAAAGGATGCTGGCGGCGAAAGACGAGAATCACGCGATCGGTGCTACTTTCTTTTTCAACATACTCCATTACGCATTGCGGCCGTGGGCATGGATTCTGGTTGCGCTTGCGTCGCTGGTGGTCTTTCCGGATGTCGCAAGTATTAAGGAGGCATTCCCCCTCGTTTCGGAAGGGAAGCTGGGCGACGATCTTGCCTATCCGGCAATGCTTACGTTTTTGCCCGCCGGCTTGATGGGACTCGTGATGGCGTCGCTTGTTGCGGCGTATATGAGTACGATTTCAACCCATCTCAATTGGGGCGCCTCTTATATCGTCAACGATTTCTACAGGCGCATAATAAACGCCGACGCCTCAGAGAAGACGCTCGTCAATGTCGGGCGATTGAGTACTGTTCTTCTGATGCTGGTAAGCACGGGGCTTGCGCTTTCGTTTACAAACGCGGCACAGGTCTTTGAAGTGGTACTGATGTTTGGTGCCGGTTCGGGATTGATATTTCTGCTGCGTTGGTTCTGGTGGAGAATCAATGCCTGGAGCGAGATCGCCGCTATGAGTGTCTCCGGAGTGACCTCGATCCTACTCACGTTCACTCCTCTCGGACCGGCGATGTTTGGAACCGAGGGGGCGCTGCCCGGATTCTGGAGGTTTCCATTCGTAGTCGTGGTCACAACGATTTCCTGGGTTGTAGTCACATTCCTGACAAAGCCTGAAAAGGATGAAACGCTTATCGAGTTTTACAAACACATCGAGCCCGGCGGAATTGGTTGGGAGAAGATCATCAAGGCCGGGGGAATAGAAAAAGGATCCGGTGAACCGGGCGGCGTGCGAATTACATCCGGGATAATCGCAAGTGTCCTGGGTATGTTGCTGGTGTACTCGGTAATGTTTGGGACTGGTTACTGGCTCTATGGCAGATACGCGGTTGCAACGGTCATGACGATTCTTGCGATTGTCTGCGCGCTGTTACTGAAACGCGCGTGGACGAAACTGAGAGTTGAACAGGGATGAAAAGGATAATGGGGATCGAAGGATAGATTGAGAATGAAAAATTGACAATGGATAATTTCTGAATGAAATCATCAGTTTCGGTTTTATCTTCTAAAGCACCGGGCAGGCCGATACACGTGCAACGAAACAGAACGAATTATCCACTTTCCATTATCAATTATCCATTGTCGAGAATTGTCCATTGTCCATTAGTTTTCCATTTTCCTTTCATACCCTTTATCCCTGTTAATTAAAACTATGAAGAGAAGAGAATTTATCAAATCGACAACAGCAACCGGTCTTACGGTGGCGGCGGCGCCGAATCTTGCGTTTGGCTCGCCGAAGCAGAAAGTGCGTCTTGGAATGATCGGCGTCGGACTTCGGGGGACATGGCATCTCAAGAACGCGTTGGAGCGCGATGATGTTGAGGTAACGGCGATCTGTGATACCGACCCGGAGAGAATTCCGATTTGCCAAAAGATGATCCAGAAAGCGGGGCGCAAAAAGGCACGGGTTTTTGATCGGGGTGATTACGATTACAAGCGGCTGCTTAGGCGGAAAGACATAGACGCGGTCATTATCAGTACGCCATGGCTTTGGCATACTCCGATGGCTGTCGATGCGATGAAGGCCGGTAAGTACACCGGTGTTGAGGTATCGGGCGCGACGACAGTTGATGAATGCTGGAAACTTGTCGAGACCCACGAGTCAACCCGGACCCACCTCATGTTTCTCGAAAACGTTTCGTATCGTCGTGATGTGATGGCGATCTTGAAGATGGTGAGGCTCGAAATGTTTGGCGAATTGATCCATTGCCAGGGCGGTTACCAGCACGATCTACGTGCTGTAAAGTTCAATCCCGGCGTGGAATTTGGAGAAAAGGGCAAGAGCGAATCCAAATGGCGGACCCAGCATTCCATAAAAAGAAATGGTGAACTATATCCGACTCACGGACTCGGGCCGATCGTTAATTACCTTGACATAAACCGAGGTAACCGTCTTGTTTCCCTCACTTCCAGTGCTTCGAAAGCCCGTGGACTTCATAACTATATAATCGACAAAGGCGGCGCTGATCATCCGAACGCGAAGGTTAACTTCCGTCTGGGAGATGTTGTAACGACGACAATGACTTGTGCGGGCGGCGAGACCGTCGTGCTGAGCCATGACACAAATCTCCCGAGACCCTATTCTCTCGGGTTTCGGGTACAGGGCACCAAAGGCCTCTGGATGAAGGACGGTAACCAGATCTACATCGAGGGTGTTAGCGAGAGGTCTCACCGTTGGGAATCGTCGAGGCCCTATCTGGAAAAATACGATCACGAGTACTGGAAGAAGTACGAAAGCGTGGCCGCGGGCGCGGGGCATGGCGGCATGGATTTCTTTGTTCTAAACGATTTTATCAACTCGGTAAAAAGGGAAATCGCACCGCCCATAGATGTGTATGACGGCGCTACGATGATGGTGATCACTCCTCTTTCCGAGCGTTCGATTTCGGAAGGTGGTCAGCCGCAGCAGATACCTGACTTCACCAACGGCCGCTGGATCAAACGCAAGACCGAGTTTGGAATGGACGGGGAGGTCTGACGGGATAGCGCGAGAGCGTGATAGCGACAAAGCGGGAGAGCGCGAAGACGCAGAAATTTGAAAATTGATTTGCGTAGATCGAAAAGCTCGAATATCTTCGCCATCACGCCATCACGCCATCACGCCATCACGCCATCACGCCTGCAACCCGCATCAATGCGCTTCATCCCAGTTCGACCCGACTCCCACATCAACCTTCAACGGCACCGACAGCTTCGCCGCCCCGTTCATAAGGTCCATGACACGGTCACGCACCTTGTCGACCTTGTCTTCCTCGACTTCGA